>JAPLFV010000204.1 GCA_026390495.1 Pseudomonadota bacterium
GCGCGTCATTCTGAGCAAAGCGCGTCATTCTGAGCAAAGCGCGTCATTCTGAGCAAAGCGAAGAACCTAGATGTTTCGCTGTGCTCAACATGACGATAGATCGCGTCATTCTGAGCAAAGCGCGTCATTCTGAGCAAAGCGAAGAATCTCAGGCGATCAACGCCAGCGACGACTTGAAATCTAAAATAAAAGGGCCTGTTGAATGATAAAAGTTCAACAGGCTTTTATTCTGCACTAATTTCGTAAGATGTTTCTTGCATATTAGCTAGCGTCATTGAATTGGCTCGAAAGTTTACGGTAATGCCATATTGGTCGATGATATCTTGAAGCCAATCCGTTTCTTCCTCTAAAATCCAGTCTCGGATATCGTCTCGAACCCTCACTGTTAATAGAGTCTTCTTTGTTTGGGTATGAAGCCTAACAACTTCCCTCAAAAGATCATGTGCCTCAGTCACAGTACTTCTAATCTTGCCTCGACCCTGACAATGAGGGCAGGACTCGAGGAGAACGTGCTCCAATGATTCACTCGTTCTTTTTCGTGTCATTTGCAACAAACCAAGTTCACTAATCTTTAGAATGGACGTTTTGGCTCGATCATTTTTAAGCTCTGCTTGAAGCTCCAAAAAAATTTGCTCTCGGTCTGCGGCGTCATCCATATCAATAAAATCAATAACGATTAGGCCGCCAATGTTTCGTAGGCGGATTTGCTCTGCAATTCTCTTAAGTGCCTCTTTGTTTGTCTTTAATACTGTGTCCCTGGCGTTTTGACGTCCCACATAGCTGCCGGTATTGATATCAAACGTTGTGAGAGCTTCTGTTTGGTCAACGATGATGTACCCTCCACTTGGGAGCTCCACTTTTCTGTTCAATGCCTTGGCGATATCTAGCTCAATCCCGTAAATGTCAAATATTGGCGTGTCACCCTCATAGAGCTCCAGCTTGCTTTCTGCTGCCGGTATGCTGACGCTTAAGAAATTTGCAAGGCGACCAAATGCGGACTTTGAATCAATAATGATTTTGTGCACGTCTTCTGAATAATGATCTCGTGTTATTCGTTGGATAATATCGATATCTTGATGAATCAGATATGGCGCTGAAGATTTTTGCCCAATTCCCTTTGCCTGCCCCCAAAGTGCAAGTAAATATTTTAGATCATTTTCAATGACCTCAGAAGGCACGTTAACGGCGGCAGTTCGTACGATGACCGAAACATCATTCGGTTTGATTTGATTGACCACTTCACGTAAACGATTCCTTTCAGATTCGTCCGTAATCTTCTTAGAAATTCCAATGTGGTTAAAATTGGGTGCGAGGACTAAATACCGACCAGGAAACGTGATAAACATTGAAAGGCGTGGACCTTTGGTGTTGAAAGGCTCTTTGATCACCTGAACATAAATATCCTGTCCATCTCTTAGAATTTTTTCAATGGGTGACTTTTTCCATCTTGTTCGTTTTTAAATTTCATCAAAAGAAATGTCTTCTGTCGATGTTGCGAACATCTCTTGGCTTAGTCTAATAAGTTCGTCATTGACGACGTCGGAAATATATAGAAAACCTGCCTTGTCTTCCCCAATATCGATAAATGCAGCTTGCATTCCCGGCAGCACCCGACTCACTTTCGCCTTGTAAATATTCCCCATCAAGCCGCGATTGTGTGTTCTCTCAATAAAAAGCTCAGCAACATGCTCTCTTTCCATGACAGCGACGCGAGTCTCAGAATCATTTGTGTTAATGATGATTTGTTTTTCGAGCATCTTGATCCTCAATAATGTTCAGATCTCTAATGATACTTTCGCTGGTCCCACAAAACTTTTTAATGACACGAGTCAATGAGTGGCCCGTTTCGGAAGCCACTTGAAGCTGTTCATGCCATTTATCGATAAGTTGGTCGCGGCTATTTGTGCAAAATAGGAGGCCTTCTTCTTTAAGAATTTTTGCCTCTTGGCTGTTTTGATAGCGAGTGCCACTACTCATCGGTACGCCCCATGCAGCAGGCTCAAGGACGTTGTGAATTTTAGAGTGAATTGCTCCTCCAATCCAGGCCAGATCAGCAACTCCGTAAAGCTCAGAAAGACGCCCTAAGGTATCAACGACAATGGCATCCGATTCAATCTGCTTCTTGTCTAACAGAAGTACCTCTACTTCACTATACAGCTCGCTGATTAGATTGTTCTCCTTTAGAAGTCTTGTCATGTCTATTATGTTTCTTGAAGATAAATCATGTGGAACGACGAGTAATTTTACTTTAGGTGCTTTTGGGTGCCGCAGAGTTTCTAAAATAAAATTAAGGTCGGGAAGATGAGCACTCCCCAATATGAGTATTGGCTTTGAACCCATCCAAAATTTTTTTAACTGAGTGTTCGTTTCTAATGAGGTTTCTCGCAAATGTTCAACTCGTTCAAAAACGCGGTCATATTTTGAGTCGCCGACAATTTTTAAATGTGAGGATTTGTAGCCTAATGTGTTTGCGTAAAAGTCTTGGCCCTCTTGGTCTACCGTATAGATTTTGGCCTGAGGTCCAAGCAATAGTTTTTTTAAAAATGCAGAGGCCTTAGTTTTGATTTTAGGCTCTCGTCCTAGCATTGAGGGAGGTACGCCATTGATCAGTGCAATAGTAGCCCACTGTCTAGCTGCCATCAAAAAAGCGGGCCAAAATTCATGCCGCACCAAGATCACAGTTTTAGGTCTTAACACCGAAAAGATGGCGCCCCATGTCCACATGATATCAAGAGGCGAGAGCGAATATGAACTTTCCTCTTGCCTGGCCTCTGCAAATTCGACTCCGCTTCGACTAAAGAAAAACACATGAGTAAATACGTTGGCTTTTTGCAGGCGATCGATGATGGGTTTGGCTTGTTCAAACTCTCCTGCAGAACTGCAAAAAAACACAGCGCAATTTTTAGCTTTCATTCGTAGAGTGGCAAGTTCAATCAAAAATTTGGTCGATGATGCATCGGCCCGTCCCTGGAGCTGTCTTTTGACTCTGTCGGAAAATATTTTTGCGATATTCAATATTGGACCGACAAATGCCCAGATAAAAATCGAATAAATAATTGTAGCAACGGATAGATATCTCAAGTGACAGACCCTATCGTCAATTTATTGGATACATTGTGCGTGGCAAAATCTGAGAGTCGAACGACATCAATTCCGTAATAGCAAAGTTTGTCGTTGAACCTACAAGGAAGACTGCCGTGTTTGCTACATGGTCTACATCCAATTTGAGACGACGCAACAATACTGTTTTTCTTCCAGGGTGGAAATCCGAACTCTTCAGAAGTGGGCCCGAAAACGGCAGCAACCGGAGTATCAACTGCTTCCGCAATATGAAGTAGTCCGCTGTCATTTGTGAGGAGGCAAGCTGATTGGCTTAACGCATGAGCAGACTCAATGAGAGTCAACTTCCCTGCTAAATTCAGAACCGGTCCATTCCAATTAAGTTTGTCCGTTAAACTGACTGTCAGAGATCTTTCGGAAACACCGCACAACATCAATAGACCCAAAGGAGCATTGCTGGTCTGCTGTTTTTTAATTTGAGTCAGCATCTCGATCCATACCTCTGTTGGACAGCGCTTTGTATCGTGTGCTGCCCCGGGCGCCACTGCCAACCAAGTTCCAAACTTGAGATCATTGAGCCAGTGGGAGGAAAATCTGGACTCTCTCAGTAAATTAAGATTGGGATAGGATTCCAGTTTTGCGCGAGTGGTATTCAATTGATCCATTCCTAATCGAATCAAAAGTCCCTCGAAGGCGTTTAGCATCGCTTTGTACTGGAAAAAGCTTTGATCATTGGGCTCGAACTCTTGCTTTTTGATATTTCGGTGTCGAACCCAACCTTTAGCAACTTCTAACATTCGAAGAAAATGAAATTTGTCTACAGAAGCGGTTGGGATGCCTAGGCGACTGGCAGTCCTCATGAATAGACGACTACGAATATTCATCTGTAAATCGAGAACTCCATCTAAACGCCCATGCTCAGTAATGATCCGATCAAATGCATGGCGAGGCTCAAGGTCTTTAAAGTCAAAAAATTTATGGTTTGGATGTGCTGCTTGAAGTAGTGGGAGCGCAGGATCTTTGCCAAGCCAAACAATATCAACGCCAAGGTTGTTTGCCATTGATAGGCAAGCTGAACTCAGCACAACGTCTCCAATACTTGACGTTCTAATGATACAAACTTTGAATTTTCGAGCCACTAGCCCCTCAACTTCCAATACAAAACAAAAAGGTCCGACCATCTTATAGTCTAACACAAAATCAACCAGTTTTATTCTATTATATCGTTACCTTAAATCATGTGCATAGATGCCGTTTTTAATGGCTTTCCCCTTAAAATGCATATTTATCAAGGCCCTAGGGAGAAGGTAAATTTTGACAAAAATTGATTCACAGTGGCGATTCATCGTAAAATGGAGGTTGCAGTAGCAAAATTTGCTAGTGCGTCGGGAGGTTATTTGATGTCAAAGGATTCTGGAGTACCGACACAGGGAATTAGAGAAAAGCATCTCAATATTGTTTATTTTGTAGATTCCTCAAAATCGCATTCATTGAGAATTAATTTTGCTGTTGCCCGATGGATAGTAGCCCTCGCGGTGGGTGTCTTTTTATGGTCGATCATAAGTGTTGTCTGGATAATATCACTTGATCGTACTGTTGAAATGAGTCGGCAACATATGGCTAGCGTATTAAATAGTCTTTTTGATTACCAAGTTAAGTACGACAATGTCTTTGAAACGGCATATCCAGAAAGTCAAACTCACGGATATTATGCTAAAGGAAGCCACTTGCCTTCCAATAATCCAGTCAGTTCCCCTAAAGATGGCGCCTCAAGTGAAATGGCTCAACTGCAACAGAGAAATACAACTAACTCTGGGGAGGCACCTAGGCCGATGCAGTCAGATTCGCAAAAAATGGCGTCAAGTGGAGATTCTACAAGTTCTCTGACTTCAACAAAATCCACGGATTCTAATAAAGATAAGTTGGTGCCAGCGACTGCATTAACAGGTCAAACTGGAGTGCAAGCATCTGTGGAGTCTGGAACTAAAATGGGGGCAGTCTCCTCTGATGGCTCAGGTTTGAACATCGATATCACAAATACAATGTTAAGTGCTGGAAGCGGAAAAATGACCTTGCTGTTTGATATCTCGAATAAAGATGGCAAGCGGAAGGCCGAAGGTTATATTTGGGCAACAGGAGTCATTCAACTTGCAGATGGCAGTACAAAGAAAATTGCGGCCCCTGCTCATTCTCAAATTGATAATGAGGGAAACATAGCTGCTTATACCTCGACTTATAAATTCAGTATTCAAAGATTTAAAAAGAAAGATTTCATGTTTACCGTTCCGAGTGAAAACACATGGAAGTTGACAGAACTTAAAGTGACTTATGTCGATCCAAAAGGCAAAAACAGGACCTCTAAACAAATATCTACGGCAGTGAAATTTTTGCCAGTTAAGACTTCAGCGATAGAAACTGCGCCAAATTTGGAAAAATCTAACAATGGTTCTACGACCGGCGGCCAGATGCAATGAATCGATTTGCCATAATTTTTCTTTTCTTCACTTTAGCTGGCTGTAGCAAATCGGCAGCGAAGGTTGATTTAAAAGTAAAAGTGACAAATGGAGAGGGTGCTGCACTGGCTGACGCTAAAGTCATGCTTAATGGAGAGCATATCGGCGATACAAACGCTTTTGGAACCTTCACATATCGATTTAAAGCCCCTTTTGCATCCACTCAGGAAGTCAAAATCACAAAAGAGAGCCCTCATCATTATATTGCACCGTTTAGCGAGGTTAGAACATTTCAAGAAAAGATTGATTTGGTTTGGGATATGAAAGGTGTGCTTTACCTTGTCCCAAAGCCAAAAGTAAAAGTGAAATTTGATGAGAGTGTTGCAGACGAATCCACTTCCTCCGACGGTATGCTAAATTCCATTGTTCCGAAAAACCAATTTGGTCAAGGCTCTTTGTTTTTGATTGATAAGGACTCTTTGCCGACACTGTTGGATCTTAGAACAGACAACACGCTTCAATTAGATACCGAGGAAACTACGCCCCAAAATGGCACAGGTAAACCCACGCCAGATGAAACAATAAAATTTGATATGGCCACATTTCACTTTAGCGCCGGTCATACTCCTCTGGATAGTGTCAAAGTCTATGCGTGCCACAAAAATTTGGAATTGTTTGAAGCTTGCACATCAAATAGCAGGGGACGTTGCGTGGCGAAGGTGCCGCAAAGTGTCAAGATTCAAGATATCAATTCTTGGATCATAAAAAAGCCTGGATATTCTACATTGACGTCAGATTTAAAAATATTTGATGGTAACGTAGCTCGTTTTTCAATGAAGACCGGTCAGACGATAGATGTTCTAGTTAAATTAAATCGATTTGGACGCATGAGATATGCACCTGGATTACAAGCGTCATTGAATGGAAGTAATCAGTCCCTTCCTAGTGGCTCCTGCGGTTATGCGGGATTTGAAGATCATCGAGGAACATCAACTACCGAAAATCTCAAACTTAAAATTGTACATGAATCATTGGTGGGGAGTTCTCAAGAGGCCGTTTTGCGAGAGGATGAACATCATTTCTACGTAGGTCAAGCGCTTGAGTACACCAAGGAAGCCCCAAATATTTCAATGTCAAATATACTTGTCGATGCAAGTGTTTTGTCAAAGGACGTAAAGCGAATAGTGACCAGCGACTTTCAAAAAGCCTATCGGCACAAGTATCTCGAAAAGCTTGTCAATGTTGCAGACCTTAAACAGGTGATTGACCAAAAAGGATTAAACGGAGCAAGATTTGATCCATTCACACACCTTTTTGTTCCAGTATTGAGCCATTCTGAAGGCAAGAATGTCTTAAAGGCCTATGTGTTCGACTCTTCATTGGCCTCGATAGTTACGAAATCATACGTCGTAGACAGTGATTTTGTAAATCTTACCGAGATCATCTCTGGCGCAATTGCAGAGTGCTCTGCCTTTGTAAAAAATAAACGCGATCCCAACGCCATATATAAGGATGTTAACCTGGCGGAGATCCTACGTGAAGGCACATCGAGAAGGTGGTTGACAGTCGTCGCGACTCCCCGGCCAGTTGGAGTTTCCTGGAATCAAGGAGTGATGCATTCTGATTATGTCGAAGGACCAATTGAAATTCATGATGCAAAAGAAATTCTTGTGAAAGCACCGCCAGGTTTTTTAGATTTAAGAGTTATTCTTCCAAGCTCAACAAACTGGCATGAGGTAGGAATTGACGAGATTCATAACTTAGAGAAGGACTTTCTTTCCATAGGTCAAAGTTTGGCGCAGGCAAAAGACTATGAGGGCGCAGCTAATGCCTTGGAGGCGATGGCAAGCAATCATTCTCAATATCCAGCTGGAGTCGTCCTTAGGTCTATGATTGAGGAAGAGCAGTTAGGCACCGCGTCAGAAAAAATTTTGGGTGAAGTCATCAAGATGGGGCCTGCAGATTCCAGTTTTACCCGCCAGTACAATGCAATGGTGGCAATGCACTATAAGTTGCGAGAACCAAGCTTGGATGTAACTCGGGTTGTTGAATTGGGAAAGAATTCCGTTCAGCTAGGTGATCTTCTTTTGCAAAGTGAAAGTGCCAGAGATTCAAAAACAAGAAATGCGGTTTTGTTTATGCGCGGATATGCAAAGAATCGCCAGTCAAATTTAACTAAGGATGTTGTGCTTTCGGCGGATGCTGAGGCTGATCTTAGAGCGTTTTTGATTGATTCTGAGAAGGACGGTAATCACGAACTTTTTAGGAAAATGAGAGTGATTGCTACTAAGAATATAGAGAACACGGTTGCTCAATAGATGTAATGAAGTGCCAATAAACAGGCGAGGTTCAAATGGCTGAGAAATCTGAGGCAGCTGCCGAGGTTGAAAGTAAAGACGAAGACGGGAAAGGAAAGTCTGCGCAAGGGGTCGTAGATTATTTGCAGGCGCCGCGCAAAAAAAGGCGAAGTTTTATTATTGTTGCGACAGGTGCAAGCACCGACCCAGAAACAACCCAAGCAATGATTCGGTTTATCAAGGCGTCATATCCAAAGTATTCTGTGGCAACTCCGCAGAACGCCGACGAATTTGTTCGGCAATTCTCCCGCAATATCAATTTGGCGATTGTTGACGATAGTTTTGTTGGCCTCGATGAGACGTTGGATCTCGTAAAGTCAATGAAGCAAAAGAAGAATGAAAGTGCCATTCCTGTGCTATTCTTAACGAAAGATCCAGATACACTTGTACATGCATATAGCAAAAAGCTTGCTCTATGGCATGAAGTTGATGAATACATTGTGCCGGCATTAAGTCCAAGAAACTATCTATTTGCAAAAATTAAAACCGGAATTGAAGAAAGATATCGTCGAAGAAGTCGTCGCTATAAAATGAGTTTTCCTGTTGCCTATACACTTTTGGACTATGGTGAGAGAAGATTCAAGGGCAGCATTGTGGACCTATCCGTTCATGGTGCGCAGTTGGTCTCATTAGAAGGCCATTTGTTTAATCCTCGAGATCAAATGATTATTCACTTGCCGTATTCCAGTTATGTTTCGGAAGGTACGACTGATGTTATTCGAATGTCCGCCAAAGTTCGCAGGATTTTTATTTCAGGTGATCGTGCAGGAATCAGCTGGGAGCACATGTCCGATATAAAAATTGAACAAGTTAGTAAGCTACTGATGGGGATTGTAGATCAGTCTCTTGGCAGGCAGGCTGCAGCTACTCGTGCAAAAATTGCGAAAATGGAGGCAGAAGAGAACGTTGCCATGGCAAGACCGGCAGTGAAGGAAAAATCTAAGGCCAAAGATGCCGAGAAGGAAAAAGCGAAATAATTAGATTGATTGGTAGAAGACGTACTAATATTTTACAGTGTAAACATTATATAAAACATTTTTAAAATATATACTGTGGAGTTTCAGGCACTTGTTGGCTTGTCTGGATTGGCACAGCATTTGAATGCATTGCCTGCATTAGGGACCATTTCAAAAAATCGTACGAAAGGAAGGCAAATGTTTATAAAAAAAATAGGTGCGTCAGCAATTCTCTTTTTTAGTTTTAACTCTCATCTATATTCTCAAATAGATCCAACATTCTATCATGGAAACACTGGTGGAGACGAAAATATGCCTGTATCTTCGATGCCTCCAATGCCGGCGATTACTGCACCGTCACCAACTATTATGCCAACGACGCCCATTGTAGCGCAGCAAGCGGAGAAGCCGACTGAATCGATTCCGGATGACAAACGTCCGCCAGAATGTAGACTCTTACCCGATGGAACTTGTAGCTGGGATCAACCACTCTTCATTGAGACTAAAATTCTTTTGGTCGATATTTTATCAATTCCTGCGAATATTACCGAAGGTAGATGTGGGCAGACGGCTATAGCAAATGTTGTTACAAATATGTGCGGAAAATATATTTCACCTTCAGATCCTAGAATTACAAGTATTTGTAGTACTGTCGGCCCAGGAACTACCCCTGATAAGATTTTGGAAGCGGTTAAAAAGCTATGTCCATCTGATGGAGTAAACACTCCACCTTGGGTTCATATCATTGCTGAAGTTGATTTGAAAGCCCCTCTAATCAAACCAGTTGATACTATTACTCCGGTGTTGACATCACAAGTGATACAGTGCCCATTCATTGCATTGTATCCACAAAATGGTAATGACTATACTGGGTGGCACTACATCACAATTGTGGCCATTAAATATGATGACGATACCGGTAAACCAATTTCGATTGAGTATGTGGATGGTGGTGGTGCGAATGGTCGAGGAACGAAAACAACCATGAGTTTTGATGATTTCGCAGAAATGATGAAAGCGAGGAAATTTAATACAGGCGTCGACTGTCACATCATTGCTCAACACCCGCCAGGTGTTATATTGAATTCAAATGGCGAGCCTGTAGATGTTACAATATCAGAGTAATTGAATGTGTATTTCCCAATTTCCTTGATTTTTTAGAAATGAGTCAAGTGAAATTGGAACTCTAAAAATTGATGTAGCATTTTAAATTTGAGTATTTACTGACGTGAGGCTTGATTGCCGATAGCTAAATTGAATTTGCTAAACTGTTCGGTGAATGAGGAATTCAATTTCAAAAAAAACTGAAAAGAAGCAAATCAGAATCTTTATAAATGGGGATGCTTTGTGAGCCAATTGTATAGCAAGTTCTTCTCAAGCTTTGGACAGTTACGTACACGACTTAGCAAATTTGCTTTTGTTTCTGCTATATTTAGCATTGGGGTTGATGCAAGTGCATGTGAATATGGGCAGAAAACAGAAATCATTGGAGGTAAAGCTGGTCGCTCGATGGTCTTATTGACAAGCTATCAATTTCCAGATGAAGAGCCAAAACCTGAGATTATTAGGGTTTTTGACTATCGAAAAAGCAAAATGCAGCAAAGTTTTAAAGTAAGCCCTTCGGCTAGCGTGGAGTCAGTTAAGAATCAACTCATAAAAAAGGGATATGTTTTTCCGATTAAGGTTGAGTGGGTTCAGCTCAAGAAAGTGGATGGGAAGTTTGTAGGAAGTTTGGGGCAATTTGAAAGTGCAACTACAGGCATTGCCTCGGATATGGAGCTTAAGAGAAATGTTACTTTCGTACCTAAGGACTCAGATAAACGTCAATCATTTGATAACTTTCAAAATGTATCTAAGTCTGCGACAGAAGCATCAGTGATCGAATCCATTTGGGAGCTCCCAAAATCAAAAATGGCAACCGTCATCATGGGAAATTGCTCTCAAGAGGTTGTGTTACTTAAGGTGAAGTAATAAGCCTCAAGTAGACGTAAGTCTTTGTTTTGACGATATTTTAAATAATTATTTAAGTTTTTCCAAACAAACTCCGAAAGTTGGTTCATCGGCACATCGAAATCGATGACGCGACGATGGTACAGCAACTTCGGGGGGTCTATGAAACTTGGAATGACACACAAATTAATGCTGGCGGTCGGACTCTTAACTGCAGCATGTAATAACAATGACAACTCTGGTTTGAGAGTTGCGGGTGGAGAAATTGACGGAACAGGTTCATCTGCAAAATATCCTGGTACTGTATATGTTGAAATGAAGAGTGAAGACTTTAACGGAGTCGTTCGAATCATTCGAAACGTCGGAACGATCGTTGATGTAGGACATGGATCGAAATATGGCTTAATTCTTTCGCTTGCCGATACTATGGTCGATATGAATGGTATGCAGGTGCTGCCGATGTTCAAGGCAGTGCAAATCAATCTTCATTTTTCCGATAAAACTGGGATACCGTTTCCTTTGGAGCCCATGCAGTTGGATGTTGAAGGTAAAAAAGGTCTTTTTAAAACTAAAGACGGACAGGCATATCCGGTCATCGCTGTAGGCCTGAAAGCGCAGCAGGTAGCAAGTTCAAAAATCCCGCAAGGAGAAGTGGATAATATTGGAAATGCTATGTTCCTGGAAGCTCCTTTAGATTCTGGAATAGGAAATCTGAGGATTCAAAACACCTCCTATATGATGATAGGCATTCCTAAATCGGTGTTCGCTGACATCCCAAGTGCTCAGAACTTTCGCAAAATTGTGCCTGCTGGACCTTCCAAAAAAGAGAATTTGGTGATGGTTGGATTCGGCGAAACAAAATACAAGGCTCCAGACGCCCAATTGGCCAAATCATTGGCACTATCCTCTGAAGTAAAGGATGTTGTAAGACGTAATTTTTCAAAGGTGAGTGTACTAAATGGGACGCCATTGAGTCAGGTAAAAGGCTACGATAAAATTTCCTCTGAGATTTGGGAAGTCAAGGAATCTGGTCTTTGCGGATCTTCTGACGGGCAGAATTATGATACCGGTGCAAGCATTTATCAGGACGACCAGCTTGTGGGTTTCGCAGTTAGATCAACTGCGATCAGTGCCAATTACAGAGGCCGGTTAGACTGCTCTGTCAAAGATCGCGCAGATATGGCGACCTTAGTGATAAGCCCTACAGCGGCGGCAATTGCAAAGTTCAAAGCGGCTTTAGATCAAAATTAAAAAAATACTGATGACAGAAAAATAAAATTTGCGAAAGGATGAACTCATGAAACTTTTAAACAAAATGCACATAGTCATAGTTTTAGCCTCTCTATCTTCAAGTAGCTGCGCCGCGTTAATGGGTATGATGGGAAGCGCTGGAAGCCTAATGGGGGGTGCGGGTTCAGGTGCTGCCGGCGCTCTTGGCGGTGCAGTAAATTCCTTTACTGGACTGACAGAGCAATCTTCCGGTGATTTGATGTTATCAGCTAATGATGTCAACGCAGGCAAGCTCGGTTATGTGGTTCGCGCGAGCAACTCATTAGATCCGAAAGCTGACGACAATTATTTATATGGGCTATACAAAGCACCTGGAGCAGGTGTTCTTAAGTAACCTTCAGATTCCATAAAGAAGAACATCCTTCCCCGCTAGTAACAAAGAGCGGGGAAGGTTTTTTTTAATCGTATCGCTCAAGGCATTGATCGCCGGCCTCTTATGTTGGGCTCTTCTGAAAATGAGTCCTACTTCGCGAGCTGGAAATGGTTTCGCAAAACTGACGATTTTTGAATTCTCTGCAGAATCTGTTTCATCATTGATCGCAAGATGCGGGACTAATGTATATCCCAATCCTTTGTCGACTAGACGCTTTAGGGTTTCTAAGGATCCGCTCTCAAATCTTACATTGTTTAAAACAGGTCGTTTGCCGCGCAAATTGCAAGCTTGAAGAACCTGGCTCCTAAAGCAATGTCCTTCCTCAAGAAGCCAAAGTTCTTTTCCATCTATGTCCTCAGGTTTGACGTTCTTCCGCTTTGCGAGCGCGTTATCGTTTGAAACATAAAGGTAAAATGGTTCGTTAAAGAGGCTCATAGACTGCAATGAAGCTCCTTCAATAGGTAACGCTAGAATCCCCACATCAATCAATTCGTGATTCAGTGAGTTAACAATTTCATTTGTGGTAAGTTCTCGAATCTCGATTTTTAATTGTTTGAACTTGTCGGCAAATTCTTCAATAAAAATTGGCAAAAGATAAGAAGAAATTGTTGGAATAACACCGATCACAAATGGTCCACTTATGTCTTGCGAAGTACCTTTAGCTATACTTCCGACCTTTTTTAGTTCTGATAAGGCAATTCGTGCTTGATCAATCACAGCTTGTGCGGCTTGTGTTGGAATAATGGGTTGCACTGATCGATCAAATAATTGCTGACCCAATTCATCTTCAAGCTTGGCCAGACCAGCAGATAAGGTTGGCTGCGTAACATGGCATGCTTTTGCTGCTTTGCCAAAATGCCTGTGAGTGTCGACTGCTATTAGGTATTCTAGTTGTGCAATACTTGGCATTTTGTACTGATATTCCTGTGTGCATGATGGTTGTTTCTGTTTCTGAAGTCCATAGGTAGAAACTATCATACCTAGACTGTGATTGAAATCATGAATCATGCATCGAAATATGGTTTGAACCGAAAGAAAAGTCTCTATATCAGCAAGCCCATTAAAATTTAGAATTGATTACATTGCATTAGCCTCTGTAACAAACTAAGATTGAGATACAAAATTCAGCAACAATGACTTTGGAAATAGAGGGACTTTAATGTCGGCTTTGATAACGCGCATGAAGGATATTCTTATCATTGCTTGGCCACTGATAGTCGCGAATAGCTTTTGGAACTTGCAACTAACCATTGACAGAATATTTCTTGGAAAGCATTCGACGGAGTCGCTTGGTGCAGCAATGGCCGTCATGGGTGTGTTTTGGGTATTGATGGCACTTTTGCAGCAGACAGCAAGCTACATTACAACCTTTGTTGCACAATATTATGGTGCGAATGAAAGTCACAAAATAGGAAGCTGTTTTTGGCAGGCGATTTATGTGAGTGTCGTTGGTGGACTAGCGTTTATTGGCCTAAATTTTGTATCCGCAGATTTTTTCGCATTTGTTGGTCACGCACCGAATGTTCAAGTTCTGGAGGTTGAGTATTTCAATTCAATATCCTATTCGGCTTTGCCAACGGCGTTAGTGGCAGCGATTAGTGGGTTCTATACTGGGCTAGGTCGAACAAAAATTATTATGGCGATCAACTGCGTCGGTCTCGTTTTAAATATTATTTTGGACTACGCCATGATTTTTGGAAATTTGGGATTTCCTGCTTGGGGAGTAGCAGGAGCTGGTTATGCGACAGCAATTGCGACTTACGGGTCCGCTATTTTTGGTCTTTTTTTAGTTCTTCGGCCGAAATTGGACGAGCAATTTCGCATTTTACAAGATTGGCGGCCCAATTTGAAAGTATGTTTGCAGTTCTTGAGATTCGGACTTCCCAGTGGAATGCAATGGGCGCTTGAAGGTTTAGCCTTTACTGTTTTCTTGATCATAATGGGTCGCATGAGTGGGGGCGAAGCAGCACTTGCTAGTAGCAGCATTGCCGTAACAGTGATGATGCTTTCAGTACTGCCAAGTATGGGCATTGCGCAAGCCGTCATGACGATAGTCGGTCAAAAACTAGGTCAGAAGACTCCAAATGTTGCAGAGCAAGCTGTATGGGATGGAGTGCGGTTAACGTCTATATATATGGGAATTGTTGCATTAACATTTGTTCTGATACCAGAGTTTTATCTAAGTTGGTTTGAAAATTCTGAAAACCAAGCATTATGGAGTGACGTCAGTAAGCTGGTTCCTAGACTATTGCAAATCGTAGCCGTCTTTACGTTACTCGATAGCATTTATCTCAATATTTCTTTTGCCCTAAAAGGCGCTGGTGATACCAATTTTGTGTCGATCGTTGCACTTCTAGTGCCATGGCCAGTTATGGTATTGCCGGCCTATCTAGTGCGGGAAATGGATCAAGCAGTCGTGATCGCATGGTGGTTTGCAGCCCTTTATTCATTGAGCGTTGTCAGTATTTTAGTTGTCCGTTTTAGAGGTGGGCGTTGGAAAACTATGAGTGTCATTCAAGGGTGATTCAAGGCCGTGCAATTTTAGATGTGTGTTTGAAGGTTTGTAAATTCTATTGATTAATTGGGGGTCCTGAATGCATCTCTTCGGTCTGAATACCTGTGTCGCACTTGTACTTGCAATGAGTCTGGTCTCGATACAGGCTTGTAAACCCAGGAAAAAAAGCAATTCTTCAGATCTTGAGTCCTTGAGAGAAGGTCGCGAGCGATCTCTGTTCGAGGCATTTGTTCCACCTGCAAATCTGAGAGCATATACCCTTCAAACTTTACAGGATCAAAATCTACGCACTCAGTTTGAGTTGTTCAGTCTTAGTGTTCCCCAACTTGGTGCCTTGACGGGCAATTTTCAAATGTCGATTGATGAAGTACAAGAAGGAATTGTTCTAAGAGAAGAGCGCTGGAGATCTGGTGTTGACGTCGGCCCTGGATCGATCATTCAATCTGCGGTAGATAGCACGACGCTGCCAATTAATTTTTCAATTTTAGGTGGGCGAGAAGTTACTTACACAAGAGCGTTTGACGATCTGAATGATGCTGCGCGAGCAAAGTTTGTAACACTTGCCCAACTTCCAGTGACTGCTGAAAAGGCGATCGCGATGAAGCCTGATGATTTTGTATCGATTCCTACAAATATGGGGCTAGCACTGGGTTTGGGTCTTCAGGACTCTGGAATTCAATATGCAGCAAGTATTGGAGCGAGTGTATTTTGGCTGGGAGAATATCGGATCAACTTTTATCGCATGACCGGGCAAATGGTTCGCGTCAAAATCGCGCCGTCGTCGCAAAAAGGCGTGGAGATTCATTCCAATGTTGGTGCGAGGTTGGATCTGTTTGGAAGTTTTGCAGATGGGTTAGTGAATGTCGATCGGCAGGTTGAAAAGGCACTGGGATTGGACCTCTTTAAAGCATCAAGGTCTCGAGTGTTTGAGGCTGATCGATACGCGATTGACTATGTTTTTAACCTTCAAGATGCCGAAGCTCGTGAAGCCTACGACTCCTTGTTGACAAACACCCTAACGTTGAAAAGACCTCCAAGTCAGTCCCGAGTGCTACCGCGTGGAGTACGCGACGATATTGTTTTTGCTGACCTAACTCCTGCAGAGTCATTGTTGATTGCTGATCGAAATAAACCAGAAGGCGAACGTAGAGTTGATCGCGTCTTTCAAGGATATAATCAGTTTACAAGTCGCTCTCGAAATTTACGTCTTGGTCCAAAGGCATTTCGCTACGCCGGTTCAAAAAGTCTTAGTTTTCATAAATTGAAGATAAAAGATGTCGAAGGTCGGCTGACTAATCGAACGACGCAGTTCTACACATCCAACAAGACCACTAAATCCTGGGTTTCGTTTTATAGAGAAAGCGTAAGTTTCAATGCGGCGTCGATGTTTGATAGCGATAGAGATTTCAAATCCCATGATTTGAGGGATATTGAGTTCAGTTGGAGCGTCAATCAGAATGATCTATCTGCAAAGGAATTAGACGATATTAGGGGCCTCTACTATGCTGCGATAGGAAGGAGAGGTTATGAGCAATTGAATATTTCTAACGGATTAAACCTAGGTAGCAACCCAAAGAAGTTTCAGTCAGTTCTAAAGGCGTCAATTTCACGGCAGTTGATTGTACGATTTCGAGAAGAGATTCTACGAGATTCCAAGGCGGCCTTTGCAATGTTTACAGATAGTTTGACTGAGGCCATAAATCGATATAAAGGTTCAAAAAGCCGATTCGAGCATTTTAGTGAAACAATCAAGAGGGGGGCAACGGCGAACTGGGTCAGTGTCAATAGCAACATTGAAGAGCCACTGATTGCAAAGACTAAAGAGATTCGTCGATTGTCAGATGCTGAATACTTGGGAGAGGTTTTTAAAATTATGAATGTCCCTCATCCTGCCGGCGAGATTATAGTCCCTGCGTTTCTTTTGAATCTGGCTACTCGCCTCGGTGTTGCGCCTATTTTCTCGATTTCAGAGAGTGTTCGAGATGGGGTTCCCTATCAAGCCGACACAGGTCAAGACCCCAATGAAGAGTATCGTAATGAGGTTCATAGAGCATTTTATACACTGACGAACTTGGGGTATGAAAGTAGTGCTATCCAATGAAATGTGAGCCCAGCCTAGATTCTCAAGACTGAAATGGTCTAGCCCAAAGCTTCCTGTGTAATTTTAAATGAAGAGATGCCTTTATTTTAATTGATAAGCGCTCTATAGTGGAGGCAGTGGGGCCGTCACGGTTTCGACAGGTACGGCCGTCGAGTCAAGGAGCATGTCCGGGGTGGGACCGTCAGCCGGTAAAAAAGGCGGGCCAACGCTTATTCGGCAACGAATTCGCACTCGCCGCTTAATATAAGTGGCCGTTGAACTCAAAGCTGCTACGGCTTTGGGGGAAGCGTCATCGATGTAGCTTGGTGTAGGGAACTTCCGTCTGGAGTTTTTTGCATGACGACAATCAGGCTGCGATTTTGAGAGCTTGTCCGTGAGCGCTTGAAGTAAGAGGATAAATTACGAGACTAAACATGTAGCGCTTTTTCCGACGCGTGCTTGGACGCGGGTTCAACTCCCGCCGGCTCCATTTGTCAACTCTCTATTCGAACCCCGGACCAAAAATTTTTTTGCTCCGGGGTTTCGTACGTTTAGGCCTTTATTTCTCGTGACTTCCGATATCTTTTTTTCTTCATTTTTCTTAGCAAAAAAATCAAGTGCGAGTTGAATTGGTATCTCTCCGACCAAAAATTTGATCTTCACTCGGTCTGGAAACACCTCGATGCGGTGCACAAGTGCTTTGATAAGTGCATTTTTTTCTTCGGGAAGTGCAATATCGTGCAAGACAGTGCAAAGCACTTTTATATAGGTCTGATAGTTTTTTAGAGACGCGGGTTTGTCGCAGAAGTCTCCAGATACTTGCAGCTTTTCAAAATCCTTTTGCAGTCCGATCTTCAGAGTTGTGAGACTTTGCATTTGAGTAAAGATCGGAGCAGGAGAGACCCCTGCAGGGATCTTCGAGAGGTGCTCCGCCAAAGCTCCCAACTGATCGTCAACTCCTTTGATCTTGACCCTTAGGCGGTCACCTTCCGAGACTTTAGAGTTTTTTTTATGAGTCAAATTTGCTTGATCGATGAGGGCAACACCATAAGTCTCATTGCTTAATAGTTTTACGATCTCCTGCCAAACAATGGGCTCAACAATTCGCGCTGGAAACCTGGTGGGCGAGCAATTAAATATCTTTTTGTTAAGGGATGCCTGCTTTTTGACAGCCCAGCCGTGTTCATAATATGGAACTTTTCCGCCATTGCCGTGAGCAGATTTTCCTGGGAGTCCATCTCCACACTGGCCGCAAACCATTAAGGTAGAAAGCATGAATGGATAGCGGTTTGGGAACGTGGTCTTGACGCGGCCCTCAAAGTTTTTTGTTAGGATTCTTTGAACGCGGTCAAACTTTTCTAAGCTAACAATCTCAGGCCAACAGGCCTTGGTCACTTTAGATTCACCGTTTTCAACAAAAACCCTGATCCCCTTGTAGGCTTGATTTCTAAGTACGCCTTGCAAGTTATCCACCGTAAATGTGCCAAGCCTTGCTTTGTCACCTCCACCAGTACGAGTCTTAGCGAAACGATACCCTCTATCATTTAGTACTTTGGCCGCTGTTGCTAGACCGCCGTGCTCGAGATACATGTCAAAACAAGCCCTCACTACTTCCGCTTCTTCAGCGACAATCAACAGATGACCTTTGTTTTCTTGGTTCATCTCGTAGCCGAAGGGAACGGAGCCCCCATTGAAGAGGCCCCGCTTTGCTCTCGCTAAGAAATTTGCTGATACTCGCTCTGAGACTTGCTTGCGTTCAAACTGAGAAATGTTAGCGATGGTATAGAGCACCATTTCGCCAGCTGCCGTCGTCGTGTCAAATTGCTCTCTAAGACTTAGAAAGCCGCATCCGTGGGCCTTCATGAGTTCCCAAATATCCGTGAAATCTCGAATAGACCGAGAGAGCCGTGAAAGCTCGCACACCATAACAAGGTCAATTTCTTTTTTGCGAATGCACTGAAGCATCCTTTGGAGTTGCGGCCTATTGGTGTCTTTGCCGGATTTGGCACGGTCGACAAACAATTCAGCTGCACTACCAAATTTGCCTTCCATGTTTTTGAAATCAATATATTGGCGAAGCCGTTGTTCCTGACTCTTGATTGAGCCTTCAGGGTTTTGAGCCTGTTCCTCGGTTGATACACGAACGTACAAACCGACACGGTAAGGTGATTTCTTTGATAATGTCATTTGATGGATCCCTCATGCTTGGGTAGCAAGGGAGCCTTCGGTGAGTTGGTCAATGCCTCGAATCGACAAAATAAAGTATAGATAATTTTAGATGCACGCTCAAGGGCGAATTTAAAATCTGACTCTGAGGCTTGTGTCGTGGACATTTCAACTATCTTTGGATACCAATTTGCCATTAGAAGACTCCAAGCTTTGAGATGGGATTTTTTTTGGTCGCTCCTTCAGTCTGCTAGACGTATTTTTTGCAACATGGATTGCTCTTAGTAAGGACGCATTGATAAACTCCTGAACATCAAACTTTTCGCCAGCCTTCTGGCGTCTTTGGATCTCATCAGTCACCCAAGCGACAGCTTTAACTGGATCAAAGAAGTGTTGCTCAATTTCCGATTGCTGATTCTCGGTGAGGTCATGAGCTTGCTGCGAGAGAATCCAGTTTACCAGATCTGACTTCGTTACTTTTGATCCCTTTAGTTTTGGATTGATGGAATGGATCCAGCCCGAGACTTTGGCAATAGATGCGTCGTCTAGTACAACGTGATCACTGTGGTGACTTCTTGGCTTTCTAGAATTCATTTATTCCTCGTTCTTTGACTTGAAGGCTTTGCATCAGTTGATTCAGGCGACCATCTGCTAGGTTTCTTGATTACAAACTGATAGTGACCTTCGACGTAAATATTGTTTTCAATGCGAGGACCGACCCACACCCGTTCTATGTCTGGCTTGGACAAAATTGGTGCCGATGGCTCAGTTCCGACTTTGATTTTATTTTTTTGGTTCTGATCTTCTTTGAATTTTAGATAACCAAATAGGCCACCGAGTGCGGAGCCGACGGCAAGACCGACTGCAGCTCCTTCTTTCGGTCTACCGGAGTTTTGTCCGGCAACTGCACCGGCGCCAGCGCCGAGTATGCCGCCAACTCCCACACCGAATATGGTTGATTCAGTTGCTGTTACGCACCGAGTTAGCATTGGTATGGTAAGAAGAATGATGAATACAGATGAAATACGCATAGAGGTAAAGCCTTTCATTGAGCGTTTTTAGGACAATTGAGGGTGTCTAATTTAGCTCTTTTTATTTTTGGGGCTATTTATGTGTATACTGTTGCAGTTTTCTTGATTTGAGCCAGGCAGCATAGTGTACGAAATTTGTTTGGCTTTTATGGAAGTCTAAAAGTAGTGACACAGGAAATGCCTCCCACCAATTTCCCACGCTTTTCCCTAGGTTTTCCTCTGGTCTTAGAATGGGCTCGCAACCCAATAAATCTCGCAAAGACTTTCCATTCTGCGCCCCAATTTTTGCAGTTGCCGCCCAACCGTGGGCCTCGATGTCACACAAAATAAAAACGGAATGTGTTTTGCCTGCCAGTGGTTCGCCAGCTTTTAGATTTTCTAATAGTCTTTTTGCAAAACTCTTGTTGTCACAAACCCAAACAATATGCCCAATGTTTTGGTTCCTAGCATAGAATCTTGCAATGCTTTGGTACGCGTCGCTTACCTTGGTGCTGAGCTCAACCTCAAGCGCTACGAGTAGAGGCTCGGCTCTTTCGTTAGGCCTAAACCAATACCCATCGGGGCGATGTAGCTTTGATTTTGGGGCCCAGTCAGGCAACGAGTCCGCATGATATCGACGCAGCTGCTGCTCACTTAGCAGTTGTAGGCCCGTATTTGGATTAATCAATACGTCACCAATATGAATTGCACTTACGATGCTGTCGTGGTGAATGTATTCTGACTTGTAGCCTTGTTCCTTTAATGCTGGCAAGTAATGTACAATACTTTTGAATCCATCTGCCGTTAATGTCCATGTTACCTTTCTTAGATATCGTTCATTTCCACTTTGAATGAGTCCGAGTTTTTCAAGATATCGAAGCCGCTTATAAGCCGAATGAGGAACAAGATTGGCAAAAAATCTCGCTGATAGAGCAGCTGTCGTGGAAACTTTCCACTTCCACAGAAACGCAAGGATTTCCTTATAAGTCTTCTCGTGATTCATCATTTTTATTTCCCCCAACTTCTGAGATTATTCGGTGGGGCTTTAAAATCTGCTCGGCTCGCTCAATGGAAAGGTAAGGCACTTGAATTTCAATTTGTTGCATACCGTTTTGCCAGATCGCGCGCCCCGCAACGGCTGGTAGATCTCTGGCTCTAGCGTTTCCTAGAACCACTTGGCTTGAGTATTGATCTGACATCTGAAAGCAGATTTTTCCAATCAAGTTTGCTTTTACCTGAGAATCAAGTGCATTCGAATCTGGTCTTTGGGTGCCGATGATAAGGTTAAGACCAACTGCGCGCCCTTGTCTTGCAATCTTACTGATTACGACTCGAGCCTTTTGCGCTTCTTTTGAAGACACATCACCGCCCGACAAAAATAGTTCAGCAGCCTCATCGACCACGATGATATGTCGATAAAATGTTTGTACCTTTGGGCTCTCTCCTTGAGTCTTAATGGCTTTGGCGATCTTTTGATGAAGCCCGTCCAAGTCTTTTACTTCCGCTTGTTTTAGGATTTTCATCCTTCTTTCTATCTCTTCTTCGAAAGTGCAAAGCTGATCTACAGCCAGAGAAACGCTTCCATTGACTTTTAAACGAGGCAGATTTTCAAAAGTCTGAAACTCAAGACCGCCCTTTAAATCGATCAAAGTGAATTCGTAGCTTGGATTTGAAACGTACAAAGTTGTGATCCACTGCCGAATGCAAGTTGATTTACCTCCACCAGTTTGCCCCGCTACAAGTAGATGAGGTGTGGCATTGAAGTCCGTTGTCAGGGGCCCTGAGCGAGTTTCTCCAACGATTAAACTTCCTGGTTTAATCTGCATTTCTTCCAAAAGGATGTTTTCTGGCATTGGTTCTTTTGCATAGATGATATCAATTGTGCCCGACTTACGGTTGTCCTTCATGTCATCAATAAAGATCTGAAGAGAGCTTTCAAGGGCAGACTTTGCGGCTTGAAATCTTTCCATTGGAAGACATCTTTTAGTTAGTCTGAGTCTTCGAGTTTGTGCGTCTAAAGGCTCGTCTTTTATGAATTGGGGCAGTTGACCCAAAGAGTTCTTTAAACTGATGGACTGGAAAGTGCTTGTAAGCCTACGCATAAGCCCCATTTTGACTGCAGCTCTGTATATGGCCCACATAATGAATCCAGAACACATCAGGATAGAAATATAAATGGATCTGTCTACAAGGGCATCTGGATACCATTTGGCGACGCCAATTTTTGACCAAAGCAGGAAATCAAAATCAAAAATGCATAAAATTCCGACGGCAATTCCCCATATTGAGCACTGCAACCAAGGCAGAGTTCCCATCCAGATGCCTGCGAGGAATTCGTGAAAAACATCTAGTAGGAAAGTTACTGTGTCGACCAATTGATCCACGGGGTCTTTCTTGTTAGTTAGGTTTGCCATTATCTTGCTCCCAAAAATAAAACGTAAAATTCAGTTTGTTCCGAAATTTCAATCACCGGGGCTTCTGACTTGAGGTCCTGAGAAAGCTCTCGGCCCTTCTCAAGGGCAGCAACGGACGCACCACTTAAGAGTCCATCTTTTACACTTGGTGCTCGTTCTTCGTCCTCATTAGACCGTCTTGATTGCATTCCCATGGCGAGTCCGCCTGCGAAGTTGAGGCCCACTGCACCGGCGAGGCTTAGGGCTTGGCCTTTGATATTGACTCCGCGGATTCCCGGCATTTTGTCGTCGCCGTCACATGCCACAGCATCAATTTCTGAAACCAAGCCGTCAGGTGTGACGGCTTTCGAAAACTTGATAGCTAGTCTTTCGGTGCTTGACGTTGCTGAGCCCAAGATGGAAGTTCCTGACGGCAAGAAAGTCTCGCCATATGGCGCAAGGGGTTCCAGTAGTTCAGCCTTGGTAAATCCGTTTGATGCGCCACTGGTAAGCCTTACGCGAACCATTGCACCCGGTGGGATTTTTGCTTCCCCGTTTCGCCGAGTCACAATGAGTCCAGGTGGATAGCCACCTTTGGACTGCCCCCTAGACGATACTTTTGAATGTTCCTTGGCACTTCGGTTTGTAGAGACCTCAAAACTATAAGAATTGATTTTAATATCAGAGGATTTCGAAATGCTTTCCGAAAGCCTAACATCAACTCCAATTGGACTAGAGGCGTGCAAAGTTAGCTTCTTGGATTTGATCGATGTGAATACTCCAATAAACCCAAAAATGATTGCAATCACAATAAATAGAGCCTTTGCATTGATGCGAGGTTTAACCCCTTCCACTTGCAAAAATAGTCTTCCGAGCCCCCACTGTTTTGCAAATCCATTGTCTTTGGCTACAGATACTTTCTCTGACTTTAAATTGGACGTTGCCTTAGTCATGAAACGCCTCCGCATCAATCGATGAATCTAATGGGTCTCTCACAGATACAATTTGATCTCCCCCGGTGCCATTAAACTGAATCTTAAGGGTGTACCTTCGGCCTCCCAAGTAAATGAAAAGATTTGCTTTGCTTCCAGGAGTTCGGCATGAGATCACTAAGTCATTTTCAACGTAGGCAATCTCAAAAGATCCTTTCTTTCCAACGTGGATTTGAGGTTTTCCTGGGAAATTAATCACACTACCATCGGGATGAATTGTCACAGTCCCGATTTCCATTTCCTTTAGCGAAAGCGTTCTGATCCCAGGAGTTCTGGGAATTTTCGGAGTGCCGGCTATTCGGGCTTCATGAATTGAATAAGCTGGCTTTGAACGTGCGTAGCTTGAGCATAAGAATGCCGAACCAATTGCAAGGCTTGAGGCAAATATTTTGAATTTTTTAAGTTTGATTCCAAATTTTGAACGTGTTTTTAGAGAAGACATATAAAATCCTCAAAACAGAAGTTTTTTAATCGAAACTTGGCTTTTTGTGTGGCCTATTTTTTTGAAATATCCACCTTTGCTATATCCACTTGATCTAAGATCAATCCATAAGGATTGGCTGCGGTGCGATTGACTGCGATCGTTCTGAGAGTCAGAGGGAATCTAAACGCGGATCTAACATCACCAACAGATATTACTCGGTCAGTATCTATCGATATTTTGTCTTTTGATTCTGCATTTGGTGTCTGGTTTATTTTCAAATTTGCTGTACTAATGGCCTGAGTCAAGCCGCTTGATTTAAGCTTTTTTTGCTCGTCTTGTCTAAAGTGCGCCTCTTGATCTGACAAATATCCGACATCTGATGCCGAGGTGTCGAATCTTTGAGAGAGTGCTTCCTTTAAAAAAGCTGTGACCTCTTGCTCAGTTCTCACTTGAGATGTTGCTGCAATTGCTTTGCTACTGCATCCGCGGTCAATGATTAGTGGTTCTTTTAAAGCTGCAACTGAAAGTCCTCCTGCCAGAGCAATTGCCGTAAGCGACACTGCTCCAAGTGCGATCTTTAGCGAGATGTTTTGATTTGCGACATTGGCCCAGGCTAAACTAAATTTCATGGTTAGAACTCCTTTTTTGAGTTTTTATTGATTGCCGTTGCGATTGTTAAATTTGTTGGATCGATTATTAGAGGGATTGTTTGATTTTCTGCTTGCGCGGCTTGCCAATTCTTTTACTCTCTGAAACCCACGCACTCCTTTGTCGCTAGTATTTTTAATGATTTGAACCGCCTTTAGAGGTGTCATAAAACCAGCGGCTGTGACGACCCCTGAAAAGTTTCGTGTAAACCCAGTAAGCCCAGTAGATGCCAACGCATGGACTACCCATGGTGTTGCAATCAATGAACCTCCAAGCATAAGATTGATGCAGATCATTTTTACGAAATCCAAAGTACCTGTGGAATTTATATCGATCAAAACCGATGCCCACAGTAGCGCCGCCAAAACGCACCAAACAATTTTCCAAAAGCAGACTTCGATCATGGATCTAAAAAGGGATGCAGTCGCAGGAGCGGTGCTGGGCAGAACATAGAAGGCAATTAAGATAGGTGAAAAGACATATAATAGCGTCCAAGTAAAGACATGCGCCGCCTCTGCAATAATCACGGAATAAAATAGAAATGTGTAGGTGAGGATCGACAGCACTGTCATGATGAGTGACCTCGCACTGAGCCAGTCACTCGAGTACCCATCTATCTTATCTCCCATTTTCTGCAAAACACCGTCAAGGTTGTCAAATCCTCCCACACCAGTTGCCAGTGAATCGGTCAGGGAACTCACGGTATTTGCAATTTCTGGATAAGCAATCAGAAGAAGAATCGCAATGCCGGCACGGCCTACTAAAACTGCAAATGACGGCAGCTGACCCAGTGGAAACTTAAAATATTCCATGAGGACACCCAACAGCAAAAACGTTGCAACGAGCATATAAAATACTGTCGAAAAATATCCGTGAAGTCTTTGGGCCTCCGTTGTCAGCCAAGAAATGTTTGCCATCATGTTTAAAACTCCGGTGTAGAAAAATTTGTTTTATGGGACCTCATTCCCTTCGCCAGAGACTCACTTGCGGCTTTAACTTGCCTGGTTTCCTCCTTGTCCTTTTGATTGTTCACGGCAATCGTCTGGGCCTGTAGTTTTAACGAACTTGATTGCGCTCGAAGACTCTCATTCATGACCTGGACCATGACTCCGACACCTTGGGCTGTTAGCCTTGCAGCTCCTTTTGGGGAGCTTTCACCTGCTCTGAGCTGAATACCTCTACCCCCGATGTCATAGGAGTCAGCTGCCCTTGCCACAGCCAGCGACGCCGCAACCCCCTCAGCAACAGCGCGGTCACTATGTGATTGAATGTCACTTAGACGACTTTTGGGAATTTTGCCGTACAACTGCTCAATTTTATTTAATGCTTGATCGATGTTCTGCCAGCCTTGGTACATATTAAAATCAGGTCTAGATTTGATTGCTTCGATGAGGCTTAGGGTGTCGTTGAGACCAGAATTGATCTCTCGCGTTAAATTAAGCGTGTCTCGCCCCTGTTGAACGATTGTCATAAGATTGTGAAGCTGAGTGACTGCATTCGAAAGAATCTCAAGTAATATGGGAATTTCTCCACCAAATGCTTGCGCCCTTTTTGGCTGTACAATCACTGACATTGACAACACCATCGAAAAAAGAAGAGCTGTTATTCTTTTCTTCATGTTTACGCCACCTTTCCTGCCAAAATCCCTTTTGGATATGATTTTGAAAGTTCTGTCAAAATTTCGATAAGTGATTTCTCAGGTGCCAATAAAACGCATCGGTCAACTTCCGAAAGGTCTCTAGGGTCTGTTGTTGAGATCCAGTATTCCAAGGGAGTGGATTCTACTCGAATGACAGATCTGTTATCTCCAGCCATTAGGAATGCTTCCGAGTATGTTCCTCGGTCCTGTCGGAGTGAATCAATGACTGCCAACTCGTGATCATTGAGTCCTAGAACGGTCCTTAGGTTTTCCTTATTTGAACCTTTTTGCTTGAGTAGCCACTTCACCGATGAATTTGGGATGATGGCATGGGCTACGCTTGAACGAGCAAAATCGTCTACGGTTTGCGAAATGGCGATGGCACTTGCAAAGTATTTTCGAAACGTTCTAAAAACATCACCAACAAGAGACGCTCCGGCTGGAGATTCTAAGATCCTCCAGCACTCATCAAAAATGAGATATTTTTTAGAGCTTCTATCAGCTTGTATGGCCCTCCAAACAATGTCGGTTATAACAAATAGACAAGCTGCTTGAAGGTCAGGGTGTGTCTCAAGCCCCTTCAGATCAAAACAAATGAGGTTCCTATCAAGCATTGCATTTGTGGGCCGATCTAAAAAGTGTCCGAATGGAGTTTCGCCAGTCCATGCTGCGAGGATTTTGCCTAAGACTTTTATTTGTGGATTCTCGTGAGTTTGCAGAACTTTTCGAAGGTCACTTAAAAGTGGTTTAGATGTCCTTTTGTAGACTTCCATGATAGCGCCTTCAAGTTCTGCCCTTTCAAGTCTTGGCAGACTTGCAGCCGAATCCTCTTTGGTCATGGTCTCGATAAGTCCGACAAGGAACTTAATCTTTTGTTCGCTTGGCTTGCTTTCACCAGGGGCTAAATCAAAAGGATTCATGGACTGACCACTGCCAACCCCTAAGGGTATATATTGGCCCGCCAGAGTTTCACTGAGCTTTTTATAGCTTCCCCCAATATCAATGATAAAAACCTTGGGACTATCTTTCATAAATTTCAGAATCAAGTTGTTGGTCAGATAGCTTTTACCAGAGCCACTTGCACCGCTTATAAGCTGGTTGGCATTGGTAAGCTCTGGCGCAAACGGATCAAAGCCCACAAGAGATCCGGATCGACTTCTAAAAAGTGCCGCATCTTGCCCCTTGTGGCCATCCCAACTTCCATGAACGGGGATAAAGTCACTTGTGTTTGAAGTCTTCAACCTCTTTTGTCTTTCGATTGCTCTACCATTGGGAAACGCAAACCCTGCAAAAATATCGAAGGACGCAAGGGTTTCTACCATGGCTTCTGCGCCGTTTAGTTGCCTGATTTTAGCAAGGGTTTCGGCTACGTCGCGCTCAAGCTGATCACTGTCAGAATTCCTTAAGACAATATTTAAACTAAGACGAAATATCTTTTCTCCACCTTGCACCAAGTTTTCAATGACGGACTCCAAGTCCTGAAGTTTCGCTTCTGAGTCGATGTCTCGCACTCTGCCTGGTCTTCCGTGTACCAAGGAAAACGCTAATCGACGCTGCGTTTGAAGAGACTCGAGTTCTTTTGATTGCACCGGACTTTCTATAGAGATGTAAGTCTCTGATTCAAACGGAAGGCTCGACAAAATGCCTGCCATTCCTGCATGAGTTTCCTCTGGAAGCATTTTTAGAGATAAGACTCTGTGGTCCACGTCACTGAGTCTAAATCCATTGGTATGAATTTCAACGTCCGTAAACAGAAGTGCATCTCTGACATCGTCTGAGTTATAGACCCCGATCCCTGCCGTCCGTCGTGGGTTCCACAGATGAAACGATCTTTCCAGGATATCCTTTTCGCTTAATCTCCTGGTTTCTATACCGAGCACTTTGATTGACTCAACAAACGATTCAAACACTTTTTCAAAGGCATCAATTTCTGCTTTCAAAGCATGTTCGGTAATTTCTTCGATAGGCTTTGATTTTCCAAAGAAGCGTGACTTTTTAGATGCTAAATTAGTCTGAAATGGTCGTCTAAATACAATCGTAAGGCTGTGATGTGGCATGACCCCAGAGTCATTGAGTCCATCAAAAAACTCTTTTCTCGAGTCCTCAAGGCTAGCTGCAAGTGGTGCGTTTTGATTAGAGTCACTACTAGAGCACTGCTGCAATCGGTCTTTCGGCGTCCTCGTGATTGACTTGATAAACTGCACATCGACAGCTTCGGGGAGCGAATTCAAAAACGTGCGAATACTTTCTGCTGTGGAGTTTATGCCTTCATTGGGCCAAAACTCACTGTCTAGCTGTCTTGCCTCAAGACAAGCTCCAAGGGAGGCATCTTTGAATATGATTGTGTCAGAGTGGATGCCCCAGATTTGCAATTTGTTTGCCAGCGCAGAATTCATAAGTTTGACCTCATCCGTAAAAATTTGTTGTTGTTTGATTTTGCATCCTGAAATGCATGATAAATTCCTGGCGTTAGATAGAACCTAGCTAGGTGCAAGAGATAGTTTTCAGGTTTTCCACGCTTTCCAAACCGAAGGGCCATTGCAAGAAGTCCAGGTAGGATCCAAGTCAGTAGCATCACCCAGCCGCCAAATGGACTTAAAGCGAAATTCAAAATCGCAAGCAGCATAAAAACGGCCAACAGGTCGAACACCTCAAAGCCAAACACTAAAAGACGTATATCCAGACACCGGCTAACTGGCGTCGAGTGCAATTGCACCATTGTGCCCCCTGATAAATTAAAAATTTGGTTTCTTTGAGGCCTAGGTAACTGCTCGAGGCTATCATTAGTCGACAAGGCCTCGAATAAACCCAACGATGCTTTGGGCTCCAAAACCGATGGCAGCACCCATTATGGCCAAGATCAAATGCTGACGTGCATTTGGAGATCCTGTCACAAATGAGAAACCAGCGAATACAAGTCCAAGGACTGCCACAAGAGGTAAAATCACATCCACCAGCTTGGACTGCACCGCTTGAAGAGTGCCCTCGACGCTTGCAAAGCACAGTTCAGGGGATAGCATCGTGAGAATTATTGAGATCCAAAACAAAAAGGTAAAAGACGTCCATGGATTGCTTCGAGTTAGAGATTGCTGTTTCATTTAAACTCCGTTTTTGTTGGTTAAGTCAGTGAACTTTCTGGTCAATAAATTTAGTTAGAAGGAAACAGACAGAGCAGGGGCCGGTGTCTTAAACCGAGCAAGGGAATATCTATTTCCAGATAATTTGAGAGTTGTTTGCCGTCTGAATCTTTTGTGGCTGTCACATTTCCGCGACCCACTGGCCTGCGAAATCTGACTGGTGAGGAATCTTTTACCTTCTGTGCCCAAACTGTATAAGTAGTAGCACTTTCTTTGTTCTTAGTTAAAAAATAGGGGAATGGAAATATCGCAAGCTGCAACTGAAAATAGTCTTCGCTTGGATCATAAAATGCCTCGCCAGCCCATACCTTTTGTTTTGGATCCCCATCAGTAGGTTTAAATACTACTACCTCATGTTTTGTAGAAGGAGCATGGCATACTTGTCTCGCGGTTTGTTGTAACGTCAGCATATTCAGGTCTCCTGGGTTTATAGGTTATCTATCAATTGAAAAATCCGACTAAATTGATCTTCAAAATCATCGTCAAAGTCCTCTGACTCTTGAAGCAACGCCATAAAGTCAGAAAATTCCTCATTTAACTCATCTCTCAACATGCAAAACTCCTATTGCATTTAGTAGACACCCAACAGGTGTTTGATTCGTTTTATAGATTGGGTCTTTTGAGGGCAGGACAGCAAATCAGTTAGTGGCAGCATTTCAAGTAGATAATCAAACTCAGTTCGAATCATCAAAATCAGCGAGCTTTTCATTGGACAAATCCAAGTTTCATAAAGTGATTTTATTAATTGAAGCTTTGCTCTCTGCAATTCATTGCATGGCATTCGATAGATTTCGTAGGGAAGACGCCTTGGCTTGTAGCTCTGCATAGACATTCAAACTGTCCCAGTTGCAGTCGCCGCAAAACACGTTATGATCGTCTCGCATTGCGTTCACGCGATTTGATCCACAATGTGGGCATCTCATGAATGCATAGATTGGTCTTTTGATTCTTCCTGATGCGCGTAATGAATTGTTTGATTGGTTGAACATAGATACCTCCAAAATTATGATTTTATTTTTTTGTTACTCAGCCCCTTACTCAAGAGTCGTGCCAAGTATGGAGATGGAAAATCTTCTGCAATTTCAGGAGGTGGTTTTGTTCTTATAGTGAAAAAGCCCATAGATGGGCTTTTAGTTGGGCTTTTGGGCTTTTTTGAACGAAAATTTCGTGGGAGTCTTTCGCGTCTTATTCATGGATCTTCGCCCTTTTGCGAGGTGGGAATGAGCAAACGTTGACACAAAATTGACTTTAAATGGTTGATTAAGTCTTGAGGAGATCTGGTGCTATTGCTGGTTGAATGGTTCGTAGGAAATGGTATTGCGGATGGCTTTTTAAAGGCAAATATTAGGTGGTACAATGTCGATATTGTTGTTTTGACCATTGGCATTTCAATATCTTCTGGCCGAAGCGTAGATATTGATTTTAATTCATAAAAAACTGCTACACTTTATCCAGAAATGCCGGTTAGAATGGCATTTTATCTTGTGACTCAAAGCTGGTGTGATGCTATTGCTATTGGTGATAATATTAATTGTAAGTGAGCGTTTATGGGTAAAGTACTAATTCTGGATTTTGATGGAGTTTTGAATAATGAACCGTATCTCAGGCGTCAAAAAAATCATCCCAGCGGGTATAGAGTTTTTGATCCAAAAAATATCGCTTCTCTTAACTCGCTGGTTGAAACGATCAAGTTTGATCAAATTGTAGTGTCTTCTTCCTGGAAGAAAA
>JAPLFV010000005.1 GCA_026390495.1 Pseudomonadota bacterium
CTCAATGGTGAGAATGATCTAAATCTGGAACAGGTCGACCGAGTATCTGATTATTTTGAAATGAGTGTCGAGGAAAGTGAGTTCTTGATTTTGTTGAACCAAGAAAACAGAGCTGGCTCGAAGTCATTGAGGCAAAAACTCTCAAAAATGATCGAAGAGTCAAAAAGCCGAAATACAAGGCTCAACAAAAAACTTGCCATTACAGATCAGATTTCACTTGAAGATCAAACGGTCTACTATAGTCATTGATCTTATAGCGCGATTCATTTATTGATGATGATACCTGGATTTGACACTGTCGAGATGATTTCAAAGAGACTTCATCTCAATACCGGTGATGTAAAAAGTGTTCTCCAGTTTCTTTTAAAAATTGGCCTAGCGACAAAGACACTGAAGGGATATGAAGCATCCAATAAATTTCTTCACTTGGACAAAGGATCTCCTATTATTGGGCAGCTTCATGCAAATTGGCGCTTGAAAGCCGTGGATGTGGTGCGTATGGATCAACCCGATAACTTGCATTATTCAGGAGTCATGACGATGTCGTCATCTGACTTTGCAAAATTAAAATCAATGTTTACAGAGTGTCTTAAAGAAGCCGTAGAGGTGGTGAAGGAGTCGAAGGATGAACAGTTGGTGGTCCTGGGGATTGACTTGTTTCGTCTGTAGGGATTGCAGTAATTTTTTATGTGCAGAACGGCTTATAGATTCCAGTTGTCAATTTTGAAAAGGTCAATGTTCAAACAACCCATAATCTCACATTTGCTTTTTGATATTCTTTTACTGGCATTTTCTATGAGGGATAATAGATCTTTCTTCAAAATGGCAAAATCTTCCAAACTGATGGTTAATGGACCAGTAAACATAAGCTCGTCACTTGAGATGTTGTCCGCCCGTTCAATTGCTTTCAATCTCCAGTTCGCGTGATGTCGACCTATTAGATTATGATTGTCAGGCAAGTGAGTTTTATTGATAGAAGAAACATACTTTGTGCCATCCCTTAAAACCAACCCACATGTGACGAGAAAGTCTGCAATTTTCTCAGCTTGCGAATTCGCGATTTTGAGTTTTAAAGCAATTTCTTGAAGACTAGGTGTTGGCTCTAGTGATGTTGCAAGCCACACAGCCATATATTTCCAATCGGAATAGTAAGTCGCCATCAATTCGTCATTCAATCTTTCAAATTTTCCGACACGCTCGCTTACGGATTGAACTTGATTTCTAATAGCTTCAAGTTTGTTTTGGAAAAACCTTTTTGATGTATTGTGTCCTGCTCTTTCTAATTCAACCAAACCGACAAAATAGGATGCCTCTGTACTTGTCAGGCTGAGAAAATCTGTCACCAGAATCGCCTGATCGATCGTAAAGTTCTTTAAACCCGACATGATTTGACTGACCAAAGTTGAATGCACATTGAGATGCTTACTTAATGCAGCCAACCGGCCGCGGCCCTGATTTCCTTCCTTAAGGCGTAACAGTAGTATTTCTCTATAGTTAGATGTCTGAAAGAAATCCATTTTCAAAGACTCCAGGACGAAAAGTTACCTGTAGGTAAATATTAGCATTACCAAATTACCACAAAGATGCTTTTTTAAGCTACAGAATCTTCTATACATTGTGTTAGTCAACACTGTCGCGGCCCTTGGCCATCTAGGAGGATCTGATTTATGGAAAGTAAATTTCTATCAGTTTTCGGAGAACATCGTGGGTCTTACAGTTTCCCGCTTCAAAATGGGCACGCCATCATTCGGCTACTGGGTGGATTTCTGCTATCTGCATTTAGTCTAATTGGCAAAGCTGAAGGAAATTTGGGCAGTGGCGGTGGAAATGTTTTGGTGTGTTTCAATGAGATCAAGTATGCAGCTGAAGTTAGAAACAATGGTGGAATCGTCTCAGACACTTTGCTTGATACTGTTCAATCTATCGAAGCTCTCGATTTACATGTTGCGCGTCAACCTCGGGGATTGCCACCTGTATCACGCAAGATCGCATCCGCAAATCAAGGCGAAAGCTACCTGCAGTTTCTGAATCGATTGATTGCAAGAATTAATTCTGTATCTGGACGGCTTGGAAATATTGTAGATCAATCTAGGCTAACGCTTGAGTCTAGTATTGTTTTTAGGCCAAATGCAATGACTCAGATTTCAGATACAAATGATATCGCCCTTTTCGACGGTAGCTTTTGTGCATTGACCACAATGGCTGTCCAGCATTCAACATCCACTGGTCCAGGGCTTGAGATAGACGGTAGACTGTTTTTCCATTCCAAGCATTCTGTTGAAAGCCAGGCAGTGCTGCTTCTGCATGAATATCTATACTTTTATAGTCGAATGACCAACGAAACGAATAGTTCCAAAACTAGAGATTTGATTGCTCAGTTGCTGCGAGATGAACCTAACGTTCCTTTAAATGATATTGCTTTGTCTATCCATCGGAGCGGATTCGGCTATTCTGGTCCGCTGAACGATGACTTTCATCCGACCTATTTTTTAAATCTGTCACTGTTTGAGATTCCTTATCAGATAATCACAGGATATTTTTTTGAGGCCAGGTCATTAGTTCTAAAGCAGTTTGGACATCGATTGTCAAAAGAGTTTGAGTCCCTACAGGCCGACTATTCTGCGTTCATGAATGAAAATTTGCCGAATGTTTCAAGCAATAATCAATTTGCATTCACAATGCGAGAATCGCTTAACGCCTCTATCGATAAACTTCCTAATGATGAATCTGTCCAGAAGGCGCGACTCTTGCTAGGGCGATGCGAAAGTTTCATCAGCCATTTAAAGCTTGAGGTTGAGGCACGGTACAAGTCTAAAGATTTAGAGATTGCGGAATACTTAAATGAATACCAATTTAGCGGCTTAGATTCTCAGCAGTCAAAAGAGTGGGTGCAACTAGCCCAGGAAAGAGCCCGTGTATTGATTCGTTTGTTTGACGACCCCTACATTTTGGATCAGATACCTCCAGTAAACCCCAATTTTGATGGTCGAAGAACTTGCTCAGGTGCCTGTGGAAAAAGAGTCAGACTTGAGCCAGAGTATTTTCTATCTTTAGATTTTGGCAACCAGTTTTCTTGGAGCAAAAAGTGGGGGCATCCCGAAGGCAAGGTGCTTCAATGGGTTTCTGAGGACTATTTTGACTCACATATTTTCGATTTCCAATTGTTACAGTATCCTGAGTTGCGATAGTCTCAAGCGACAGGTCGCCAATTTTGGCACGATCAAATGATATAGGACCAAATTTTGCCAGAATTACCAGAAGTAGAATCTCTTGTTCGTGATGTTCGAAATATCTGTAAAGGGCATACCTTTACAGATATTGAATTTTTGCGACCAAATATCCGCGACGAATTGGACCAATCAGGCCTTAATCAAGTTGTCAAAAATCAAAAAGTCGTCGATGTCATTAGGCGTGGAAAATATATGCTGATCGGCACGACAAACGGTGCCATTGGCGTTCATTTGGGAATGTCGGGGAAATTCGTTTTTAAGGAAAAAAATGATCCGATGATGCCGCATACACATGTCGTCTTTTATCTCATAGATTCAAAACAGAAATCTTATATGTTCCATTATGTTGATCCGCGCCGATTTGGTCGCGTTTTCCCCATGACTCAATCTGAATACAGCGATTTAAGTCACCCTTATCTAAAGGCCTTGGGTGTAGAGCCGCTGTCATCGGACGTTGACCTTGCAAACGTTTTGGAAAGTGCTGCACATGGCAAAAAAATGCCTGTTAAAAATATGATCATGAACTCAGCTATCGTGGTTGGAGTTGGAAATATTTACGCAAGCGAAGCGTTGTGGCGCGCAAAAATTTCGCCTTTGCGATTGGCGGGTTCTTTAAAAACTAAAGAAATTAAATTGCTATCGAACGAGATCAAGTTTGTTTTGCAAAGATCCATCGATGCCGGGGGAACGACTTTTCGCGATTATCGAAATAGTGCGAACCAACCCGGGAACTTTCAAGTTCAATTGGCAGTATATGCGAGAGACGGAGAGCCTTGTATTCGATGCAAGGGCATCGTAGAGAAGTTGGTCCTTGCTGGTCGGTCGTCGTTTTTTTGTCCAAAGTGCCAAAAATAGGCTCCAAAACCAATGCATCTCTAAAAGCCTACATTCGGCAGGTTGACCCCATTTGTGTAATATGACAGACTGCCTAGCCGGCGCTATGCCGGCGTACGCGGGATAAGCTTTGCTTTAGTTACGGATAAGGTTAGCTGGATGTCACATCATTATTCTTTAGGGATTTTTTACTATTTTCACGATGCATCTGCATGCTTAATTCGAGATGGTCAAATCATTGCGATGGCCGAGGAAGAGCGATTCAATCGAAAAAAGCATTCTTTTGAGTTTCCGTTAAATGCGATTAACTATTGCCTTGATACAGCTGGAATTAAAATGTCTGATGTGAATGTCATTGGATATGGTTTTCGTCCGATGAAGTATTTGATTAATCAGATTTTGCACGCAATATTTAGATTACCAACGAGTTTGAATTTGTTTAAGCCTGGTGCATCGTATATGCCTTTCGGTCGCAAGATTATGGGCCTGCTTTTTGTAAGACGCACTCTTGTAAAACATTTTGGAAAGTTCAAAGCCTCGGTTAAATATATTGATCATCATTTAGCTCACGCAAACTCGACATTTTATCCTTCTGGTTTTGAGGATGCGGCTATATTTGTTGCCGACGGTTTTGCTGAGACGTCAGCAACATCATTTTTTGTTGGCGGCAAAAATGGATTGACGAAGATTCATGAAATTCCATTGCCAGCTTCCTTGGGTGTATTTTACGGCACTATCACTCAGTTTTTAGGATTTAGGCCCCATAGTGATGAGTACAAAGTAATGGGATTGGCCGCTTATGGTAAAAATACCTACGCTGAGCAGATTTCGCAAATCTTAGCCCCTGGTAAGGATGCATTAGATTTCAAGATGGATGAATCATTCATAGATTTTTACTCTCATGGCCTAAATCGATGGTATTCTCAAAAAATGATCGATCTTCTTGGTCCAGCGCGGCAATACACCGATAGTTACGAACAGCGTCATTATGATATTGCGCGTTCTGCCCAGACAGTTCTTGAAAATACGGTGATTGAAATCTTGAAACGTTTTCGAAAAATAACCGGACAAAAAAAGCTATGCCTTGCTGGCGGTGTTGCGCAAAATGTTCTGATGAATAGAAGAATACTCGATGAATGTGGGTTTGATGAGGTCTATGTGCCTCCTGTGGCCTATGATGGCGGAATCAGTTTAGGCTCTGCTATCGGTGCCACTCAAAAATTGGGTGTCCCAATAGGTCGGACGAATAAGCTCGTTAACGCAGGTTTTGGACCTGATTTTAGTGATGAAACCTGCCTGAAATCAATTGAGGCTCAGGGCCTAACTTTTAAAAATATTTCTAGTGATTATTCTGAACTTGTTTCTGTCTTAGAGGCGGGTGGCGTTGTTGGCGTGTTTGATGGGCGAATGGAGGTAGGGCCACGCGCCTTGGGTCGACGATCAATCTTAGCGGATCCAAGAGATAGAAAAATGGTCGATATACTAAATGCGCGGATAAAACGACGGGAATTTTTCCGCCCTTTTGCCCCTGCGATTCCTCTTGAAGATTGTCCTGAATTTTTTGATTTAGAAGGCGAGAGCTATTTTATGACCACCGTTGCTCATGTCAAAAAGCCTGAATTGATACCAGCAGTGACCCATAACGATGGGACCGCAAGAGTTCAAACTGTGACAATGGAGTCAAACCACAATTTCTATAAATTGCTTAAGGCTTTTGGGAAAAAAACTGGAGTTCCTGTAC
>JAPLFV010000323.1 GCA_026390495.1 Pseudomonadota bacterium
CTTCAGCTCGTGTAGAATGCCTTAAGGCTAGCACAACAAAGTAGCTAAACAAGGATACCGTCAATTGATCATTCAATACCGATTTCAATCTTGGCAGTTTGCTTACCCTACCTTTCGATAGGTTGCGAAATCGGGCCATTCAACTTACAAAGCACCCACAACAACAAGAGGGTCGTCGAAATGACAAATGAGAATAAGCAAGCAAAACTGGTCACCTATCTACTTCTTCGAAAATCAAACAAGGTCTTTTTGGTTCAATACAAAGACTCACCAAATCCAAATCGCAAGGGATGGTGGGTTCCTGCCCCTGAATTGGCCTATGGAGAACATCCCGAGGATTGTGCAAAGCGGATTTTGAAATCTGTGGGAATCTCAGAGTCGAAACTAATGTTGTCGGGAGTTGACTCATTTGTCACGAAGGATTGGCATGTACTTTTTTATTACGTAGCAGATGTGACTGCTGATCCCGTCTTAGGTGCCGAATATGAAAAGGGTGAATGGTTTGAACTTGATAACCTACCAGAGGATTCAGCATATGCGCATGGCAAGTGGGAGAAGGACTTAGTTTTAAGATTAGCCCACGAAAGAAAGCAGAGTTAGCCAAGTACAATTCGACAAAGGTCTGACCTCGTGGTTGTTCCAGTGATCTCAAATATTTGGTGAGCGTAGTGCTTTGAGGTCCCAACAGTAATGTCAAGACGAGCCGCAATCTCCTTGTCGTCTAAGATCGAAAGAATTTACATCTACAATAATTTCATTAGTCTGAATAAATTTTGAAACCTCATTGACGACAATTCGCCCAATTTCAGCAATATCCGTGCAAGAAAATATCTTTTCCGAAAGGACTGCTAACTCTTGAATATGTTCTGCGGACGAAAATGCTTGCATGGAAAGACCTATGCTTCAGCGAGGAGAATCGCATAAATATCGAGACTAGATTTTGAATCAAGAAAAATAGACATTCAAAAGCAAAAAATATCGGGCGAAGCCCCCAATTCACATTGAGTATGCTTCACCCGATGTCATGGATTAATGCAAATTAGTTTTTAGCCACTTTTGCCACACCTTGATGGCGCGGCCATAAAGTACAAAAACCAAAGATTTTTGTGCCTGAGGCAATGTTTGAATCATTTGCTTCAGTTCACGATAGTCACCATTGGAGAAAAATTTAGCCATAAAGCGAGTAATGGAAATGGTGTCTTCTTTTGAAAGATTCAACTCGCGGTTTTGAGCATTCCGTTCGATCTCTTGCAAATCAGCAGTTTCCCAAAGAATATGATTTCCACGAATGGCCTCATGGTAAATCACGCGCCAAATAGCAGGCAAAGGTAACGGCGGATAGGTATCAAAGTAATTCTCTTTAACATTGGACGACTTTTTTGCGACAACATCAGCTCTGCTCATAGACAACTCCAATAGGGAAAGGATTAGGCAAAAGACCTAATCACAAGAGACCCTGAGCAATCCCAGTGCCAGACCATGCCTGCCTCAACCTATTGATATTAATAATGTTAGTTTGTCAGCGGTGTCTAAGTTTTTGACAGCTTTGAGGGTTTCTATCGGCTTTACGGGAACGGGCAATAACCCCCCAATATTCCAAAGGTCAGCGGACAGCCATCTAAAATGTGCTTACTTTTTTTGCATTTTAAGGCCAAGCCTGCTATTCCTACATTCATTCAAGAAGCTTACCTTTCTCTTGTTTTTACCTTCTTTATTTCGACACAATTCTCCAAGGAGACCACCTGTGAAACCATCCCTCAATAAATTGTTGAACGTAGCCTCACTTGTATTGCTCCCATTGATTGGTACAGCAACTAATTCCTTTGCAGAGACCTACGAGTCTCTGACTGCTTGCAAGAAACAAGAGGTCTTGTGGGATAAATATATTCTCACTTCAAAGTATTCAACCTTGCCTGCAGTCACAGGTAGCTGGTCGACATTAATGGGTAACATCAATTCACTTCTTTTTCTTGATCAAACCTTTGATACCAAGGCGGATTTTATGCCTGTTGGTCGCCAGAAGGTCATCCATTCTCACGGTTCTGTTGCAAAGATTACATGGCAGAATTTGGCATCCAGTCCATTCTCAGGAATGTTTGCGGCGAATGAAACAAACTGCGGCTTGGCTCGGCTGTCTTTAGCAGGTTCCCCTAGCCTACTTGGATTCACTCCAGGAATGGCTATCAAGCTGTTTGTCGATGAAAAGCCTTCGGTCAATTTTCAAATCATGGAAAAGCTAAACGGCCAAGGTAACAATAAAAATATCTTTGCAAAAACATTTACCAATAGCCTTCCAGCTCCAACTGGGTTTGTATTGTCGTCGCTTGATTTTGGACTCGCATTAATTGGCCGCAACTTAAGGCATCTTGATATCGATCAAGGTAGCGTTATCAATCAAAGCGGAGAGATTGCAGAAAATCCATTATCACCCGATCAATTGGCTTTTGTCCCGTTACAGTCTAAAGCCATTTCGACTGATACCAAAGCAGACTTTCGCGATGAATTGAGCCGAATCAATCGAAGCAGCGACATCTACAAAATTTTAGGTCTTAAAAACAACAAGTGGATTGAGATTGGTGTCATAAAATTAGAGTCAAATTTCATTGCTTCAAAATTCGGTGACGAGCAGCTGTTCTTTCGACATAAACAATAGGGAAACCTAAAATAGACTCAGTATGTAGATCTCTAACTAGTCTTTGGCGCGAAAGCGCCAAAGACTAGTTAGAAATTTCGTTCAACAAATCTACAAGTTCATGATGAGGTTTAACCTCAATTCCTTGGTCTGTCGTATAGGCTCGATCCACCCGACAAATGCAATACTGCGGGACTGTTGGATAATCTGTTTTGAATGCCTCCAACCCATGAAACTCTTTTCTTTCTGGCGTTTTGGATGACCTAATCTCAATGGCAGCAAGTGGCTGGCCTGCACCGCGAGACACAATGATATCTACTTCCATATCATTGTTTGTTCTCCAGTAACTAAATTTAAGATCTAGATTCAAATAATCATTGGCGCGAATCATTTCTTGTACAACCATACCTTCATATAAATCACCAAATCGGGTCGTAGACTCTCTAACCGGCACAGAAAGTTCGCCTCTACGTGCATTCGCAACGCCATTGTCAAACAGATATAATTTCGGCGTCGTGCGAAGTTGCTTTTTTGTAGACGCACTCCATCCAGGTATCTTTATCGCAACCAGTGTGTCTTCCAAAATCTGAATATACTCATCTCTTCTTTGAGGTAGGTAGATACATAGCTCTTTAGAGCCAATTTTACTGTATCGTCGTCGTCTCGAAATTTAAAGGCAATCCCTGGGAGACTTCCAAACTGCAGTCGATCAAAAATATCATTTCCCCATTCTTGGTATGTAAAAGGGTGTAGTCTTAACGAAAGTGCGCGACCGGCAAGCAAGTTAGCTGAAGAACGCTTCAACTTGCGAGCACTTGATCCAGTCATAAGAAACTGGACATGTCCGGGGTATGTTTCGATCAATGAGTGAATTTCATCCAATAGTTTGGGAACCTTTTGAATCTCATCAATGAAAACACACAGAGGCGTCGACGCGACACCTCGATCGAATTTTTTGACAATTTCTTTGCGAAGCAAGTGGGGCTGTTTCAAATATTTTTCAAATGTATCAGATTCCAACAGGTTCAATTGCATGACTTCAGACGAAGTCCCCAATGATTCGATGTATTGAGCTGCAAGATGTGATTTACCCGTACCCCTCGCCCCAAAAATCAAGGCTGAGTAATTTTTCTTAAGTAATTTAGACAGGTTAAGTTCTCTATTAATCATACTTCATAATTGTAATACATTTATGAAGTCAATTAAAGGACCTATCCTGAGGCCATCTCAGCCCCTAAAAGGAATGATCAACTGTCGGCCTCTAAGAACAGGATCAAATAATTTTTACTGACAAGCTGCGATGCTTGCTGTCAAAGCCGGAATTCTGGAGGCAAGAGCCGAGCAAATGGAAGCCGTGTCCCCGGATGCATTCGAGCGCTTTTCCTTGACTGCTGTGACAAATAGTTTGTAGATCGAATCAAGAGTCATATTTTGACCCACAGACAACGTGTGAGCTGTAATGGCAGTTAGAAAGTTAACTAAAACCTCCATCTTTTGAGCCTTTGTCGCATTCGGCATAGACGTTCTTAAGTGCTCAGCCGACGCATACCCAAGTACGGCGGCAACATCATGAACTCCATTGTATAGTGGTTCTGCGCAGTCGGAACTAGATTCAGGCGATACCTTTCCCGTAAAAATATTGTCTACTGAAGTCGACCAGCTTTTAGTATTACCAGACGACGTTTTCGGACTCTTAGGATCTCGAGATTTATCTAAACAGGGCACGCCTTTTGTCAAATTCTCAGCCTCATCGAGGACAACGAAGGAAAACAAATCCGCAAACAATTCATTGATACCATTCAGTGCCTTCTCGGCCGAAGTTGTGGCAATAACGAGTGAAATATTTCTATTGTCAGACTCCAGTCCACTCGAGTCACTAAAACCTTCATTTCCATTAAGATTTTCTGCAAGTTTCTTTTCAACGCCCTGAAATCGCTCACGCATAATCGTCGGAGTTGGACCATAATTTAAAATTTTCATACTCACTTTTAATGCCGCATCTCCAACATGATGATGAAAAATATTGTGACCATATTCATGAGTAATGACAAAAGGAACTTCCCAAAGATTGACGCCGCCTTTTAAGAAATAATCTTTTGACGAGGGATATAAAGAAAAAAGACCATAGCTTTTTTTGTTGGATTGAAACGTGCTAAAAGAAGCATTATCGGACAGCATATTACGCAAATAGGACCCGTCTGGCATTTTGATATTTCTGATAATGCGCGGTTGAGCCAGAATCATGGCATCCATTAAGCTCGCTTTTGCAACAGTAAGATCTTGATAAATTTTACGAGCAGCGCCTACATAATATTGAGTCGTCAAAACCATAGATTCGATCGAAGTCCTGCCGTAGCTAGGCTCCGACCTACAAAAACGAATATATTGGCCTTGATCTTTTACTTGTTCTTCGGAGCTACAAGATACCGCTTTATCTTTGTACTCACAGTCAACAACCAATTCATAATCCCTGACTGAACCAACAACTCCAGAGGACGTAATAACTCCCTCTGTTACAGCTGCAGATGACAACGAAACCTTCTTTCTCTCTGCTGCAGTCCCATTCCAGACCCAAATATCCGCTCCAGAAATTGAGCTTAAGGCTCCATAGGAACTCTGGCAGCCAGTATCTTCTGTCTCGACCAAATTTACGCCTTCAACGGCCGTTTCCGTCGCATCTCGTACACCATCTTCGTCACGCCCCAATATTTTATCGCATCCCGATGCTAGGATTGCAACTGTGGCAGAAGCGAACACTAATAATAAATTTCTTTGATTTCTCACGATATGCTCCCCAAAAGACGCGTCAAAAAATCCAAAATTAATCTGCCTTGCAAGTGGCATGAAACCCATTCTCTGTAACGATCGCATTCATACAAACGTCATGATTTTCAGTTTTCCATGGCGCAATCTCAAAGTAGTTTTGCGCGAAACAAACACCAATTCGGGTATGCGATTCATGATAGCATTTAAAATAGCGATCGTAGAATCCTCGACCATGACCAAGGCGATCACCTCTCGATGAAAATCCAAGTCCTGGTACTAGAATGACTGTGTTAGCGTCCGGTGTCAAAGTCTTACAGTCCAAATTTGGCTCAAGAATTCCAAAGGTTCCCAATTTTAAATCATTGTCTGAAACAACAGAAAAAAAACCCATTTCCTGTGGACTCAAGACCCTTGGAAATCCAAATTTTCGCCCAGGCAGCATTTTAACAATTGCGCTTACATCTGCTTCGTAAGGTAGCGCACTATACAAAAAAATGACCTCAAATTGATTTCTTAACTTTATATAACCAACGATATTGTCAACGATGGATTGAGAAATCCGACGCCTTAGCTCACTACCCAAGTCTAAGTTGGTATTTTTCAATTTAGAGCGGAAGTGGGATTTTTCAAACATATGCAGAACTCAAAGGGGTAACCTCAATAAAGTTTCTAAGTGACAAATCTATAATATCTGAATCCGTGAAGAAAAATCTCAAAAAAAAAGAGGCGTTTAAAGCGCCTCTTTTTTTAATATTTATTAGAACCAAATTAACTTCTTATTGAACTGTAACCTGAATCGGCTGTGTGTATTCCCAACGACCGGAAACTTCCGAAAATGCCCCAAGTCTCATGCTATATGATCCAGCAGGAACTCCATTCAATTGAACTTGTGTTCCGGAGCTTGAAAATTTGAACTGTGGATTAGACCAATCTTCAGTTTGATTCATTTCAACGCGATAGTAAGCGACACCAGTGTCTCCAGTCCAGGTCACTGCTCCACCAGTACCAGCAAGACTTCCGCCTGTCTGAGGTGCAGTCAATGCGATATTTCTTCTAACTGGAGGTGCAACATTGAAAGATCTTACTTCGCTAGCAGAACCTTCGCTTTCCACTTTCCAATACCATTGGCCTGGCCATGGTCTGTGGAAGGAATAGTTCGTTCCGCTAACTTTTATTCTCATGACCTCAGGCTGCATTGAACTGTGGCGAGAAAATACTATAGTACCTGGTCCACCACTCCAAGAGAATGATGCGGAGCCTTGGGTCTCATCATAAGCCAATGATGCTCCTGATTCAGGAGATACAAGTTGAACCGCGCCGCCAGCGCTTGGAGCTGTTGCGGTTTCGGGAGCAACTGCAGTTGGTGCTGTCGTTTCAGGAGTTGCCGCAGTTTCAGCGCCTGTTGCTTCTGTTTTTGCAGGTTCTTCGACCTTAGCAGGCGTCTCACCTTCAGTCGCAGTTGGTTCTTCACCTTCGGCTACCGGGGTCGCGTCTGGGTCTACGACGTCTACACCACTAGGACTTAAGAAATACCATCCTAGAATCCCAAGGAGCAACACGACACCACCGAATATAAAATATTTTGTGTTGTTGTTACCGCCAAAGCTTCCGTCCTTGAATATCTGGGAAACGGCATTAGTTCCGGTACCAGTACCAGTTCCAAAGTTGTTTGTTCCACCAAAATTACTCGTGAACTCGCCTTTGAGGTCATTGGTAAAGGGGTTGTTGTTTTGCGTTCCGGCCGGTTGAGAGCCGAAATTAGTACCTTGCTGATTCGGTGCCGAGTTCATAAAGCTAGGTCTCCCGTGAAATATGGTGGCTTTGCAGTCACACTGACACGATTAAACTGTTTCAAATTCCTTGGAGTGATCTCCATTTCATTATATCGGCAGCAACGCGATCAAATCAAGCATTGCACAAAAAAAAGAGTCCGAGAGGGCTGAAAGCTGCCTATCTCGAACTCTCAATGCAATGGTTATTACAGAACAATCATCTTAAATTTGTTGATTCGAAAATTTTGTCAGCATTGTTGATGACAAAGCCCTGATAATAGGAATTCCAGTTTGCGTCATGGCGATTTCCCTCTAAAGGATATCTATAAGCGAACTCAACAAACGCATAGGGCAACGTCTTAATGCCCTCCTGAAACAAAACAGGAAGCTGTACCGCAAGAGTTGAGCTTTGCTCCAGTCTCAACTCGGGCGTACCCTTTGTGATTCCACCTGTTGAATTCATCGGGATCTTGAGATCGTTCACAATATGAGCGTTCAAAGAGTGAATATCTTTGAAGGATGCCATCAGCTGAACGCTCACAGTAAAGTGATTAATATTATTTCCAAAAACTAAGGTCCACGCTGCATACTCGCTGCTTTTTCTCAGGAGCTCATAGTCATTGAAACAAGGTCGGTGCCAACCAGCTCCTGAACTTAGAAACGCAATGCATTCGGCGACCAATTCGTCTTCAGATTGGCGATCCCCATTTTTCACTTTGCTTGCCAGGGCCTGAATTCTTTTAACTGGGGACGCCTTAACCTGTCTTGCTGCGCTCTTTACAATTTCTTGAAACTCAGTTGGAAATTTATCCAAAATTAATTCACTGACAAATATCTTTGGTGCCACCTCAGAGCATTTTCGACCATGAGTCAATGGTGGCTCTAACCAAAATGCTTTCAGTTGTTTATCTTCAAAAAAATAATCATCTTTTCGTCGATATCCCAATGCTTCAAAAACGGATTGCAATATGTGCATCCCCGTATGTTCCCCTGGAAAAGTGCGAAATGCCACATGGTCTTCGTTCCAGACATCTCCTTTAGATCGTAACGATTGCTCAATGGATCGAGCATCTATCACCAAGTCCGTATATTTTTTCCATAGCGCTGCAAACACGCGATGCGCACAGGAATCTTCTGCTTGAGCGGCATTAGTCTGACTCATATGAAATCCTCCAAAAAAGCATTTTTTTCCAAATGAATGATAGCGCTAGAGGACGAAAATGAAAAGAGGCAGGTACTGATATCAGTACCTGCCTATAATGGGGGGGGGACATTTCAAAAAGGCACAAAAACGAGCACTAGCACATTTCACTTATCCATTGGGCATTGGTTCTTGTCCAATGGGGGGAACTGGTTGGTTGGGCTGACTAGGTATTTGAGGAACCTGAGTCTGCTGAGGAAAGTGCGGATACTGAGGTGGATATGGTTCGGTACCTGTCTTTCCATTGCCTTGCGTTGGGTTGTTATAAACTGGGCCTTGAGAATAAGGATAATATTGGTAACCATTGTGTTGATAAACACCTTGATTTTGATAGCCAACACCTAGATTTCCAAACCAAGCCAATGGATTTAAAGCGGACAGAATGTTTCCAACGGTTTGAACAGTTCCTCGAACAATATTTCCAAAGAAATTTAAGACTCCGCCTAAGATATTCACTCGCCCACAACCTCGATTGCAATCATTATACTGCTGGCCTTGAAAGCCAATTGGAATCTGAGTTGGAACCTGGCCTCCTATCTGTGTTGGAACTTGAGTGGCTCCGAGCATCATCGATTCAGATTCTTGAACGGCTTCAACGCCGGATTGAGCATTCATATCGACTGGCGATCCTGCTGCAAAAATTCTAGCAGCTTCTTCGCCATTAACTGGTTTTTTTGCAAGGTCGACGGCTACCATTTCTATGTTTGCACTTTCCTTATTGAGGTCCGATATCTTTACTCGAGCCATGAGACCTTTTGGCGCTTTGACTCGCACTGATTCAGCAGTTTCAGTCGTATCTAACTGGGCACTATTTTCTGCGCCTTTCGCATTCAAATCTCTATGACTTGCATCTTGTCCGCAGGCATTTAACATCGCCAAAAGCACAACAGAGATACCGACTAAACTTGTCTTCATAAAATCCTCCTCAAGAGCAACAGAAGAATAACTACAGGTCAACAGCGCGTTAGATCATTTCTGATCTCGTTTCCGGTTTAGCAACCTGCATGCCAGTTTTAAATTAGCGAATAAATCAATCATTTCAGTTGAATCAACCTAGGTCATCTGAGCTAAATTACGACAGTGTAAAGATATTGGACACTTTTAGAGGAAAACAGGAGATTTCCGGACAGTATGTTTTCGAGTATTGGGACATCAATTAAATTTCTAGCTATGAAAAGCTAACTGCAATAGTCTATACTTTTCGCGATCCGCTTGAGTAAACCGGGTGGAAACTACTTTATCAAAATTGCATAAATGAATGAGGCACGGCGTTCGTAATTTTAAATCATGAGTGAAGGATTGAATCATGAGCACAAAAAAGAAAATCTTACTGGCCCTCTGGGCCGTCATGACAGCATTGGTTCTCGTCGCAGGATTTAAGCCAGCCGAATATACGATTTCAAGAAAAATTGAAATTAAAGCATCTGCAGAACAAATTTTTCCTTTCCTCAATCACTCACAAAAGGCCAATTCCTGGATGCCTTGGACCGAATCTGATCCTCAATTACAAATGAGTTATGATGGTCCTGAGGAAGGAGTTGGCTCAAAAGCTAGTTGGAAAAGTTCTGGAAAAATGGGAGTAGGAAGCTCCGAAGTTATAGAGAGTGTACCTTTAAAGCTGGTACGTTCAAAATTGACCTATTTGGAACCCATGAACATGGAGCAAGAGGCCACAACAACAATTGAAAACGCTCACGGACTTACAATTGTTACTTGGTCCGTCACAGGGAAAAACTCGTTTTTGGGTCGATTGGCATCAATTTTTATCAACATGGATCAGATTGTCGGTAGCGAATTTGAAAAGGGATTAGTCAAATTAAAATCAATTGTTGAGCCAAAAAACTAACTTGGTTACCAATTGTGTAAATAACAATGCTTTCTATATCTACGCGTTCAAGTGAGGATGACTCTGAAACCAACAACTATTGCTGCACAATGGCCGTTTGCGTCAATGCCCCTATTGCTATGGGGCGCTAATTCCGATCGCCCGGTTTTAGCCACTGCTATGAAGCGAAAAAATTGGGTTGATTTTCTAAATACCCGTTGGACTGATTTGGATATGTCACCAACCAGCCCCTCTCTACCGAGGGTGGGTCGAGTCCCAAAATTTATAGGGGTCATCCCTTATGAAACTTTTGCAAATCAGCAGTTAGTCGGACCTCCACCTTTTGTTTTTGAAATCGGCCAATCCATCCAATGGCAAGATTCAGGCAATATGCAACCCGATGAGAAAAGGGTGCTCTCGATCCCAAAAGTCATCACTAGTGATAAATTGGAGTCTTATGGAATAGCTCTAACCGGTGATCAGATAAAAGGTTTACTTTCGACGAAAGAGTCTCCTTCTATAGAATTGCAATCTTCTGGCGCAAGCCTTTTGCCCACACTATCTGATGACTCCTACCTTGATCAGATTAGATCGATCATCACCGATATAAAGCAAGGAAAATACTACCAACTCAATTTACTCCGACGTTTTCAGGTCCAATCAAAGTGGAATTGGCCTCAGATTTGTGAACGTGTGACTACAATGGGAGGACCATTTAGCGCGCTCTTTAGCTTTGGGTCCACGACCATCGTTTCATTTTCGCCAGAGAAGTTCGTAGAAATTGCTTGCGAAGGTCCGCAAAAATTCCGCATCAAAACAAATCCTATTAAAGGCACCTTATCAACTGACTTGGAACCAAACCTACTTGAATCAAGTCAGAAAGATCGTGCTGAACTCAACATGATTGTTGATCTCATGAGAAATGATCTTACTGAAGTTTGCATCCCAAAAACAGTCGAAGTAACTGATCCGGGATCTCTCAAAAAATTCCCCAGCGTTTATCACTTAGAGGCAGAGGTGCAAGGAAACCTCAATTCGCAACTATCAGTCGGCGAGATTTTTAAAAAGATCCTTCCTACCGGATCTATCACCGGAGCACCTAAAATCGAAGTCATGCGCCAAATTGAAAAATATGAAGGTCAACCCAGAGGATATTTTATGGGGAATGCCTTTATCGTCTACTCGGATGGATCATTTGAAAGCAACGTCTTGATAAGGACCATGGTATCGCATGATCAGAGAAAAACCTGGTCCTATGCAGCAGGAAGTGGAATTGTTGTTAAGAGTGACCCTCACCAGGAACTTCAAGAGATTCATGTTAAATGTCGATCGCTGGCGTCGAAAATATAGATTAATTAATCCGTGACTCTGCTCACGGAAAATTGGAAATGAGAGTGGACAGTCATTATAGGCCTGTTGAATTTTGCCAATCTCAGCGTTGCTTTGCTCCAAAAAAATGCTCGAGTATCCTGAATACACTCCGATTTTTTCTCGCTTGCGTCTTGATCTTGGCAGAATTCAACAGGCCCATTATTGGTTTCATTAGACTTGAAAATTCTCATTAAATGATACAATCACAGATGAATCGATTTCATGGACTCATCCAATGTTCACAACGACAGGGATAGGTTGGGATCTATGTAAAAAAATTCGAATAACAAGAAATGTGATTTATTTGTATCAGGCATCAAATGTACCATTCGTTTTGTTGCCTCGTAATTTGGTAGATCAAGAGTTAGAAGAATTCCTGACAAAAAAGATAAAACGCTGACGACACTAGCAAAGATGGGTAGGAAGACTAGATAACCACGCCTCTCAATCGCCCGAACCGTGATCGATACGTTGCGGATCACCACTTCACCGCAGCAACACTAGACCCATTATCATGAATATAGAAATTTGTTGCATAGCCTAAAACATTTAATTCTAAATGTCGATCCTACGCTTTTCTATTTGATAAAAAAATCATTGCGCTTTTGAATGAGGATTGAAAGGATGTGGATTCTGAATACAAATTCGCCGAAACAGAGCTATTCAATAAATAAAAAGCAAATTTTAAATTCAAGATTTTTTTACTAAGCATTCGACAATTCTGACCCGGGCAGGGTACTGCACCAACCCTGTCGGGGTGCCATCGAACCGAATCACTTCTGACCCGACAATGCAAGACAAACTCATAATTTTATCATACGCATTAGGGTGCTCAATCGCGATAATCTTGTCGCAGGACTTTTGTATTGATTCCGAATCATTTATATCGATGGCTTTGGAATAGTTTCCAAATAGCCGCCAGCCGTCGACAGCTATGATTGGAACTAAATTATTAAGTCCGGAAATTGCAGCCAAGTAGCCACCATGTCCCATTAAACATGTCGTAGCAGAGTTGGAAGAAGCATGCAGTAAAGAGCTAAATCTTAACAGAGGCGTCCAGAATATCACGGCAGAATACAAATACACGATCAAACCACCGCTCTTTAGGACCAAGACACCATTTTTAAACCATTTAACATTTGTTAAAAATGGAAGCAGTGGCAAAATTTGCGCGGAAGGCATCAGGTAACGTGTGGCAACAGGCCTGTCTAAGTCTAAGTAAGTTACCGTTAATACCGCTAGGTTAACAAATAAAATCGAATATAATATCGTGTACGCCCTTAGGTTAGGAGTTTTCAAAAGGCAATAGACGAGCGTGGCCGCTGCGAGAACATACGACCTAGCATATAAGTAATCTGCCAAATCCTGCCAGTTCAAGGTATATCTTTCGACAAACCAAAGCGCATGCTCTGTTTCAATTGTTCCGAAAGGCGAGAATCCGAAGTAAACTGAGAATGCCCTAAAGGTCTCTGTTAAGTTATCCACTCTTGCGGACAATGGAAAAATACTAATTGCTGAATACACATTTTGTGACAAATGAAAGTAAACTTCCAGGAACTTCGCAAATGCAAGCCCACACAAAAGGGAAAAACATCTTTTGTCCAACCACCGATCTCTGAAAAGAAACAATGTTAGAAGCAAACCAAACGTAACAACCAGATGCAGACGGCAGACATAAAGAGAGTGACCAAAGAAAATTCCAGCTATAAAGTACCAATAAAACTTAATTGATTTCGGTCGTGTTCCAAAAAAAACTGCTAAACCAGAAACCAAGGGTGTGAGAGAATAGCCGTGCGCAACTCCGAACGCCTTCTTTTCCATAATCGGAACCAAAAATCCTAGAATTACAATTAAAGCCCAAAAATTTTTTGTTCCTGACCAGCGATCGGAATCAATTCGAAGCAGTGACACATAAATGAACGATGCGCCCAAACAAAGAAATAATTGTGCTATGACTAAGTTTAACTCATAGGGAATTATCGCAGGCATTGGCCAAAAAATTCGACCGAGAGCATTCAGTAGCCACACCTCCGAAGTGCCCATGTACTCCTGGCCCCAGAAAAACTTGAGATTTCGACCAAGCTCCCAATCGTTGGCCATGAGCCACGGCATAGAAATATCACCGTCTAAATTAAATTTAGCTGTGACGAATGAGACCGGCAATTTTATTAACAGGAGTGTAAATAAAAACAAAAGGAATTTTTTCATAAAATCTCCGACACTTTGCCTAGATTACACTTCATTGAATAAATCTAGCCAAAATTTTAAAAGTGGTAAACTCATTCCTTTAGATATGCACACGACGGTTTGGTTCATCGGGGTAAGCTTCATCTGAATTTAAGAAACGCTCCAGGAACTTCAAGAAATAAATGTTAAATGTCGACCGCTGACCGCAACGTTTTAATATCACTCACTCCCCTTCCAAACGCGAATCGCTGCGTCGCTGGCCATTGCATAACTCTTCCCTAGTGAACGATCATTGACTAAGAAGTAAATCCAGCCATCCGATCTAAAATGAGGAAACAAGGCACGTTGACCCTTTTTCATAGTTGTGACTCTAATACGGCTTCGCGTTGGGATATCGTACAAATAGATATTTGAGGTACCAATGTACTCAGCCATTTCCGCAGAATAAGGATCAAGTCCAAAATCAGGTGCATCGAGAGCGGTGACATGATGATGAAACAAGATGGTTCTTTCATTAAATGAAATCGTTGCTTTTGCTCCAGCCATACAAATTCGTCCAACTTGATCAAGTGAAATGCGACCAGATTCTTCATCTTCCTTAATCAGATTGATCGAATATCCGCCGCCTCGCACGCGACCGACGGCCATTCTTCCAGAAGGAGACATAGCCCAGTCACCCATATTGGGCTTCGTCAAAACCGAGGTCGCTCCCTTTACAAATGAAGTGCCATCAAAAATCATTTTAGTCAGCGAAACCTCTGCGGTGGTACTAAAGTCGGACGATGGATCAGAAGGCGTTTGGCCATCGTCATTAAAATGACTTCCAGTCAAAGCATAGTAATCTTCTCCCTGCAAAGACGCCCCCAAATAAAGATATGGGCCCATTGAGCTGTAGATAACACATGGCGCAGACATCAATTCGACATTCACCACAGATTGTGCCGCAATCATGTTTGAAGGGCAAAAGACGGGCTTGTCGCCGGGACCCAAAAATGAAAAGCCCTGTCCATCAGGGAAAAAAACAGGATCATATCGTCCACCAGAAATTTGTATTTTTTTTCGTTCCAAGGAGATTGGATAGTATCCATTAAGATCAAACAGTGCGTCTGAAGTCCCAAAATATCGACCGTCTGGACTAGATCGGACCCAGTAACGAGAACTCAATTGCGGAACCAATATACGAAACTTCGCTGGAACTCGTCGAGACAACCTGACCCATGAACTCGTCCAGTCAATTTTACTACCATCAGCAAAGACATCCTGTCGTTCCTGACCTTGGACCCCTGGTTTTGTAAAACAATTTAAGGTATCCAGAAACCTGGATCCTAAAGAATGAGTCGCAGGTTTCGCAAAACGGCCTAAATCCTGACATCCAAACATTCTCATATTGTTATCGCGATTAAACACATCCCAATTTGTTTGTGCAACGTTATCTATGTAGTCGTCTAATCTGGAACTAACAGATTCTTCACACCCCTGAATAGGGCTCGATGGCGGAAAAATCACGTCAAGAAAAGGAAGTCCTTCTTCTACCCACTGGATCAACTCATCTTGCTGCTTTAAACTTAGGGCCCAGGCACCATTTGCAGGCATTGAGGCCTGAGCCTTCAATTGGTGATAATGCACCTCAAGGTTGGGATCGATACTTCCATTTGATGTTTCAAAAAGAGAACGTATTTTTTTCGATTCAAGAGCTGCAGCAAAAATCCCCATCTTTTTGGCCGAAAATGAAACGTTCTCCGGTTTGCTATCAGTCTGTTTAAACCTATGAATGCCATCATCTGCGGCCATGCACTGAATTCGGTCTAGCACTGGAAGCGACTGCGGCTCTAAACATTCAGCATAAATCTTAACAGAATTTTCATACCATGCACGGATCTGACTACTATTGACAATATGACATCCGGCACACCTGCCTCTTCCTTCCTGGCCTCCAGGCTCTGAATCCAAGCTTCGCACAATTCTAGTCGCATCTTCCAAGCTCATCGAAAATAATGGCCCGCTGCCAAAAGCTAAAAAGATGCTCAATACAACCTTTGTATAAATTGATACCACTGAATTTTTCCCTATCTGATTTCGTGAATCGTACATAAATCGCATCCTTTAACAATCATTCAATAGGTTAATCTAACCTCGGCAATTGAATCACAAAGCAGGTGTTTTTAGCACTTTCGTCGTAAAATAAATCTCCTCCATGAGTCTTCAATATATTACGCGAAATACTCAACCCAAGGCCTGTGCCATGACCAACGTCTTTTGTTGTAAAGAACGGCTGAAAAAGTTTTTTTGCAATATCAGTTGATAAGCCTTCTCCACAATCTGAAACTTTCAATCTTAACCATTCCGTTGTTTGCTCAATGTCAATGCGAATCCATTTTTGGCTGTGGTTTTGAATCGCATCAAATGAATTGTTCAATAGATTCAACAAGGCTTGCGAAAGGTGCACCGACTGTCCGTGCACCAAATGAGTCGACTCAGTATCGCTAAAAATTAATTTAACACCGTTATTTTTAAATTTTTCCTGACATAAGTCCAAAGTCAGATCAATTAATTCCCTTAAAGTAAATTTAGTCCAAGGATCGCCCGCTGCGTCTCGCGAAAACCCTTTGAGACCAGAAATGATTTTAGCAATACGACCAACAACTCTGACAATCGACTGCGCTCTACGAAGCATATCATCTCGATTCTCGTTTCCATCAATCAAGTTCTTCTCGATCAATTGAGCATTCAAGGTTATGACGGTCAATGGGGTATTGATCTCGTGTGCGATACCGCCTGCCATTTCACCAAGGGCAGACAGCTTCGAAAGTTGAATCACTTTAGCTCGTTCTTCCTCTAAAAGGTGATCAGCTCTCTCCCGTAGGTAGGTACCAATAATAACTAAAATGGTCGAAAATCCCGACACTGCTACCAAAGCACCCAAAGGCTGGTGCAGTTCCATAGGGGTCGTCAGCCAAATGACCGCGATTGATAAAATAGACAAAAATAATGTTATCAATGTCTGACGAAACGGCAAAACAAGGCTACTCAACACCACAATAAAACTAACTCCTAGAGGGGCCGTCACCACTCCAAGCAACGAGGGATTCAAGGAAACGATCAAAGGTAAGCCAACCAAACCTTCAGCTATGACTAGCCATGCAGCAATCTGATAATAGCGGGATCGAGCAATGAAGAAGCCGATGACGTTGGCACTGAGTGGGAACAATCCATAAATAGAGAATCCATCGGTAGAAATATAATTTAAATAGACGATGATGACAATCAGAGCCAGGGTTCTCAAAAGCAGCAAAATAACCAACAGCGTTGCATTTCGACGCGCTATTGGTTCAGTGATTGTCCGGCTACATCTTAAAAGATTAATATTCACGAACTACCTAAGAGGGTCTATTGTTGAGTGCTTACTTTGTTACAATTTATTCGAAATAATATCACAATCCGCTCATAACTTCACAAGAATTAGCTTTGGCAATATTAAATTCGGTAGAGTTGAGGGATGTTAGAAAACAAATCATATCTTCAAAGTTTCTATTAAATGGATAGCAACTGTTTTCACTTCCAAACTGTAGTTGAATTCGAGTAACATGAACAAACTATAGAGGAGCTTCCATTGATATTGATTTTTCTATGTTCAATCTTGTTTTTTTCTGGATGCCGCGAAACTTCTAGCAACCTTGCCACACTCAATGCAACGGCTCTCGACAGACATATTGTTGGATTGCCAAGCGACTATATTCCGCAGAATAGTAAAGATCTCGATAGAAAATTTGTTCCAACCAATCGAAATTCAATCAGAAAACTAGGTTGGTCTATTTTTCAAGATGTGACTCAAGCTAAAGTTATCCGAGACAAATCTGGGCAAATAATTGGTGAGATACCACTTTTTCTAACTTGGTATGATCGACAAGATTTACTTCGACTTTCAGAAAAGCTTTTCACCGATCTAAAAGGACACCCCGCGGAAGAGATAAATTCAGAGAGTTATGTAACAAACCGTGTCATGGAAAATTTCCAATGGAATGTGGATAATTGGAAATTGAATCATGGAACCCCAGGAGAATTGACTCTCAGCAATCGAATCAAATTCTTTCAAAAAGGTCACACTCAATTCGCAAATGCAGGGAGCCTTTCTAGGACCTTATGGAGTCCAAGTCTAGTAAAAGATCTATTAGTATCTTTTAAAAAACAAGCTGATTGCGGCCGATCATTGAGTCTGGAAAGTGGAGCCACAAAATCAAAGCAAGCCGAATTTACCAATATCAACTCCCCAGAATTCCCCAAAAGACCACCTTGCTTTCAATCTGAATTCAAGAGCAACGCTGTTGCGGTAAAAGCACTATGGCGACTGTCAGCATCTCAGGGGCACCAAGTTTTCGATACAAGTCCAGAGTCGATAAATGACATGATTCAATTCAATCATGCAACATGGCGTCCAAAGTCAGACTTAGCTGTGCCGTCAGACCAAAATATTATTCGACAAGTGACGCAAAATGGAAAGACTTACGATTTACTCGCCCTTCACATCATGACCAAAGAATTATCCAACTGGGCTTGGGTGACTCTTTGGTGGTCTCCCGATGCGGACGCTGAATCAGATTTTGGCAGTGATCGCCCCAAAAGCATTGATAAGCGATGGAAAAACTACAAAATGTGTTCCGTTGTTCATTTTGAGGATCAACAAACGAATGCCAATTCATGGTGTTCAAACCCGTATTTAGAAACCGCCAGTGGCCTCGGGGACACAAACTGCATTGGTTGCCATCAATTTGCGGGTCATGTCGACAACATGGCTTCGCTTCAATCACGTGAATTAGAAACTAAGAAGATAAAGATGACACCTGTGTTTCCAACAGACTATCTTTGGTCGGTCAGCGGCGCACCAGAGGCCATTGCCTTGTATTTTCACGATGCGGTTGAATATTTCAATCTTTAAAGTAAAACTACTGAAAATTTCAATTTCACCTTATTGAATCATTGTGTAATCTGCATTCATTGGCAAATTTTGAACACAATTGAGGATTTTAAATAATGTCCCAAACTTTCAATTCGCTTGATTTTTCAGTTCCTGAGTTTATTAATCAATTACCACCTCCGCATAAATTTGATCCAAAATTTAGACGAGCTCCGAGTCGCGGATTCAACCTCAATGAATCAGACACTGACTTAGCGCTTCGGAATGCTTTGCGTTATGTTCACCCAAAATTTCATGCGGAGTTAAGAACTGAATTTTTGAATGAATTGAAGACCCACGGACGCATTTACGGATATCGATTCCGACCCTCTGGACCTATCAAGGGTCAACCAATTGAAAACTATAAGGGTCGTTGCCTTGCAGGCAAAGCGTTGCAAGTTATGATCGACAACAATCTTGATTTCGACATCGCACTGTATCCTTATGAACTGGTTACCTACGGCGAAACGGGACAAGTTTGCCAAAACTGGATGCAATATCGACTTATAAAAAAATATTTAGAGCAAGTCACTGAATCCACAACACTGGCGATTTACAGTGGTCACCCAGTTGGACTCTTCAAATCGAAACCGTCGTCACCACGAGTGATCAATACAAATGCCTTGATGATAGGAATGTTTGACAACCCAACAGACTGGCATCGAGCCGCAGCCATTGGTGTTGCCAACTATGGGCAAATGACGGCCGGTGGATGGATGTATATCGGTCCTCAAGGAATCGTTCACGGTACTTATAACACTCTCATGTTAGCCGGTCGTCTTAAGCTTGGTCTAAAGCAAGGAGACAATTTGGTCGGTAAACTTTTTGTGTCATCAGGTCTTGGCGGCATGAGTGGCGCTCAAGGAAAAGCCGTCACAATCGCTGGTGCGGCCGGCATTATCGCCGAAGTTGATCCTTCTCGGGTGGAGACCCGTCGAAGTCAAGGATGGATCGACGTTGTCGCCCGCACGCCGTCTGAAGCATTCGACTTAGCACATGACTCCATGCAAAAAAAGATTGGTCGGGCTATTGGCTTTGAAGGAAACATTGTCGATCTACTTGAATACGCCGTTCAAAAAAATATTCATATTGATTTACTGAGTGACCAAACAAGTTGCCATGCAGTCTATGAGGGCGGGTATTGCCCGCAAGGCATGAGCTTTGCAAAACGAACCGAGTTGCTTTCGACCAACGTCAACGAGTTTAAGCTCGCGGTAAAACAATCATTGATCAAACACTTTCAAATCATCAAACAATTGACGAAGCAAGGAACCTACTTTTTTGACTACGGCAATGCTTTTATGAAATCTGTTTTTGATGCGGGAGTCACAGAAATCGCAAAGAATGGAAAAAATGAACGTGACGGGTTTATTTGGCCAAGCTACGTGGAAGATATATTAGGTCCTGAGTTGTTTGACTATGGCTACGGACCTTTTAGGTGGATCTGTCTTTCTGGAAAGGCTGACGATCTTCGCAAAACGGACGCAGCGGCAGCAGAAGTCATAAAATCGGTACGCAAAGAAATGCGCTATCAAGACCGAGATAATTACAACTGGATCATTGATGCAGAGCGCAATAATCTTGTTGTTGGCACTCAAGCTAGAATACTTTATCAGGACGCTGCTGGACGACGAGCGATTGCCCTAAAATTTAATGACATGGTTCGAAAGAAGGAGATCGGTCCCATTATGCTAGGGCGAGATCACCATGACACTGGCGGCACAGACAGTCCATTTCGTGAAACAAGCAATATTAAGGACGGATCCAATATTATGGCCGATATGGCGACGCAGATTTTTGCAGGTAATGCTGCCCGAGGTATGACCCTTTGCGCCTTAAACAACGGTGGAGGTGTTGGAATTGGAAAGTCCATTAATGGCGGATTTGGCATGTTACTTGACGGGTCTGAACAAACTGATCAAACGCTCGATTGCGCAATGCCTTGGGATGTTTTAGGCGGTGTAGCAAGACGATCGTGGGCCCAAAACAAAAATGCAAAAGAAACCTGTGAACAATTCAACCAAGACTTTGTCCACGAGGGGCAGTTTATCACGATCCCATTTGCAGTTGATTAAGGTTTAATGATCTGTACTGATTTTTACTATTTCTTTGCAACTATTTTTTTAATCAGAAAGAGATTTTCATGAATTTACGACCTATTTTCGCCTTTCAAATCGTGTTGTTGATTGTCGTTTTTGGATCCTGTAAACCGCGCAATACGGGACAAGGCTCAAATGTCAAAGGAACAGTGCTCTTTGACAATGAAAACCAATATCCTTTGCCCGTCATGTATCATTTTGGAAATTACAAGAATCTATCAAACAACGGAAATACTGATCAGTTTTCGCCTCAAGTATGGCAAAAAATAACCGGAGCATATGTTCCGCATCGCAAGGGTCTATATGTTGCGATCCACCCGAGCTTCAACGAACGTTATGCCGCCAGCATCAAAACACCCGGAGGCGAACCATGGGTCATGGGGGTAGCAATTAAACCTGAGTGTCTAAAAGACAATGCAGTCTTGAAAAAAATCTTTAAAATTGACCTTGATCCGGATTTTAGAAAATGGAGTCCTGCTAATGCAGACTACTTGGCAAAAAATTGTCCATATGAAACAACATCGGAATACGTTAGTACATTTTCCGTTGAGGGTAAATGCGAGCAGATTCTGGAGCAATATATCCGTGATCGTAAGTTTCGTATCATTCATGATGAGTATTGGTATGATTCAGGTTTCTGGATCGTTCGTGATCCGACTTGTATCGCTGACATGAAAGCTTCGCCAGAAGAAGTCCTGAACATCTTAGCGCAACCGATGGTCTGGAATATGTACCCATACACTTCAGAAAAAAAGCGTGATGGAGAAATCCCAACACTTGCATCATTTTATATAATGCTGAGTGCTTTCGTCACTGCAGACCATGTAGCGCCAATTGTTTTGCAAGACTTAGCGATAGCAATTGGTGATGGAGATAACACAAAATTTAACACGCTCAATACTGAATATAAGCCTCCTATTCCTTACACAGCCTACGCAGTCGGCCGTAGAATAATCGACGCCGCGAAGGACTGCCAAATTGTAGGCAACACTAAAGCATTCAATCTAGCGGTGCAAAAGGTGTTGGACGACGTAAATAGTGGACAAGATCCAGAAGCCAGACTTGTTCAATTTTCGATGATTGAGACTCAAGCATTGCCTTGTAAACCAACTATCCAGCAGTACGATTCTTATCGTGAAAGGTACCATTTAAGGACCTATGGCAGCGGCCGCAGATTAGCAAGGTCATACTGGTCAGTCATTAAAGCTAAAGGAGATGTCCAATCCTGCATTAAGGAAATTCGACCTAACTCTCAATGCTATCTTGACCGTGAAGATCCCCAACAGTTTGCTTGCAATGCTGGAGGAGCCTATTCACATGATTTGCCTCATCAGAAGTGTGTCGCAAGCTTGCCCATGGAGTACGGTTTTATAAATTGGCTCCCGGCAACGATTATGTTAACTGAGATTAGCGACGCAGATCGACCTGCGTGGTATGAGTTTGTTGTCAATGACTCGGTAGCGCGTAGTGATTGCGCAAAAATCGTAAAGAATTTCTTTGCTGGCACCAGGTGCTATGACTCCCAACGACATAAAGACCACTTTTATTGTGGATTTTTGGACAAACCTTTCGACCATCACTGGAAGAAGACAGACTGCATCAAAATCAAGGCTGGCCCGAAGGAGCAAAGATTCCTCGAGGAAAAGAATGATGGCAAGTAAGTTAGATATTGGTGTTAATAAAAGATAAAACCACGAATCAATTTGTTCATTTGGCTGTGGACTAGGTTTACAACTAAACTGACCAAGGGTCACCCTGAGAGTCGCGAAGGGTCGTCGCTTGTTGAGATTCACTGTTATAGCTCGCCATTCAATTGTTCGCACGTTTGACGACGTCAACACTACTACCGACGTCAACACTACTACCGACGTCAACACTACTACCGACGTCAACACTACTACCGACGTCAACACTACTACCGACGTCAACACTACTACC
>JAPLFV010000010.1 GCA_026390495.1 Pseudomonadota bacterium
TGACAAACTAAATTTCGTAAGCACGAAATGGAATGATTGTTTTGATTCAACCACCTTTAGTTGCCAATATTATTGCCCATATCTAGAATCGGAAGATACATAGCTACAACTAAAATTCCAACTGTGATTCCAATAAAGACAATTAGAATAGGCTCAATCATGGAAATCATATTTTTGACTGCCTCCGCAACTTCTTCTTCATAAAAGTCACTAACCTTTAATAGCATTTCCTCAAGTCGCCCAGATTTCTCTCCAACCTCGATCATGCTTGTAACCATCATTGGAAACAGTTTATTTTCTTTGATCGGCACGCTTAACAACTGCCCCTGCTCCACTTTTGCACGAACATGCAATATAAAATCTGAAATTTCAACATTGCCCGAAGTTTGCGAGCTAATCGTAAGGGCCTGCATGATATTTACTCCCGAACCCAACATAGAGGCCATTGTTGAGCAAAAGCGACCAACCACAACTTTTCGGACTAAATCACCTATAATTGGCGCACGCAGTAGAAAACCATCTAGATTACGCTTACCTTTTACTGTAGAACAGTATGTAACCAACCCATATGCAATTCCTACTAATGCTCCCAATATAAAGTACCAGTTGTATTTTATAGCATCAGATATATTCATAACAAACTGAGTCAATGCAGGTAGTGCTCGACCTGACGCAGTAAATTGACTCGTTAATGCTGGCACCACGAAAATGAGCAATCCACAAATAACTGATACTGCAACAAACATGATTACCGTGGGATAAGTCATGGCACTCTTGATCTGTTGCTTCATCTTAGCAGACTTCTCAACATAGCTGCCAAGCTTAGTCAATATTTCAGCGATTTTACCGCTTTCTTCACCTGCTCTCACCATGGAAATAACAAGTGAATCAAACGTTTTAGGGTATTTTGCTAAACTTTCGCTAAAGCTACCACCTTCCTCAATACTTTTTTGAACGTTTTCAATGGACTTTCTGAAGGATGGAACTCGTTGTTGTCTGCTAAGAATCTCTAGTGACTGATTAAGTGGAACTCCGGATGAAATCATTGTTTGCAATTGCCTAATGAAGACGATCAAAACTTTATCGGTTACTTTGCCCTCTGCGCTAAGCGAAAGCTCCATATTTCCCTTTTTATCCAGCTTAATCCGGCCACCAAGCAGGGAAAGGCCATTTGATTCTGCATTTGCAGAAACTTCTTCAAGTTTAATGATTCGATAGCGCATTCTAGCAAGCTGAGATTTAACAATATCCTTATTGGCACCAACAATTACACCTGTCTTGCGCTTGCCAAGGTGATCAACTGCTTTATATTGAAAATTAGCCAATGTCTATCGCTCCTATTTCTTACCAACAATACTTGAAACTTTTATTCCCAGCTTGTTTGCAAGTAGCATTTCCAACTCTTGTCGCTCCCCACTAATATCCAATGCATCATAAACACCTAGCTTCTTCTGCTCAACTAAGTCTACCAGGGATTGATTAAAAGTTTGCATCCCTGACTTGTCCTGACCAGTCTGCATAGCAGAATAGATCTGATGAAACTTATCATCTCGAATCAAATTTCGAATACCTGAGTTGGGTATCATGATCTCAAGTGCGAGACATCTTCCACCGCCCTGGGCCGGCAAAAGAGCTTGAGAAAAAGTTGCTTGAAGTGAAAACGCAAGCTGAGCGCGAATCTGCGACTGCCTATCTGCTGGAAATGCGTCAATGATCCTATTGAGTGACGCAACGCAGGAGTTCGTGTGCAGCGTAGCGAATACTAAGTGACCGGTTTCAGCGGCCGTGAGCGCCAAACTGATCGTCTCAAGGTCACGCATTTCTCCGACTAAAATCACATCTGGATCTTGTCTCAATGCACTCTTTAACGCATTGGAAAACGCCTTTGTGTCTGGACCAACCTCTCTTTGATTAACCAAAGACATTTTACTCTGATGTTGAAACTCTATAGGATCTTCAATGGTTACAATATGATCAGACCGTGTTTGATTTATGAAATCAATCATAGCCGCCAACGTGGTTGACTTGCCTGATCCTGTCGGCCCGGTAACAAGAATCAAACCTCTTGGTCTGCTACAAAGATTTTCTACAATCACAGGAAGGTTTAACTCTTTCAAAGTCATTACCTTTAACGGAATAATTCGAAATGCTCCTGCGACTGAGCCTTTTTGATAAAAGATGTTTGCTCGAAATCGAGCAAGTCCATTCACGGTAAAAGCTAAATCTATTTCAAAATTTTCTTCAAAATATTTCTTTTGGTCTTCCGTAAGCACACTGTAGCACAGCTTGATCGTATCGGCATTTGTCAATGGAGAGACATCAAGTGGATATAGCAATCCGTCGATTCGCAATCTAGGAGGTGAGTTTTCAGAAATATGTAGGTCACTTCCTCCCTGATCTACAAGAGATTTTAACAGCTGTGGCAAAGTATAAGACATTTTCAACCTCTACTATACTGCTTCGTGAATATCGGTTTGTTCTTGCCCTTCGGTATCACTTACGGTCGACCCAAGCACCTCGTCAAAACTCACCAAACCTTGTGTCATTTTAATCAAAGCTGACTGTCGCAACGACTTCATGCCTGATTCCATCGCAATTTTTTTAATATCAATGACTGGCATCTTGTCTAAAATTGCCCGTCGGATCGAATCATTCATGACAAGCACCTCATGAATACCCAATCGACCTCTATTTCCTGAGCCTCGACAGTTTGGACAACCAACACCTTTGTATGCTTTAAATTTATGAGCAAATTCTGCCGGAATTCCAAGTTGCTCAAATATCTTTGGCGTCACTGCCTCGTCGACTACCTTGCATTTGTCGCAAACCTTTCGAAGCAACCGTTGGGCCACAACACATGTCAATGCCGAAACAACGTTAAACGGCTCTACACCCATGTTCAGAAGTCGACTAATTGTCTCTGGAGCACTGTTGGTATGCAAAGTCGATAACAGCAAATGCCCAGTCAGAGCAGCTTTTATAGCTATCTCTGCTGTTTCTAAATCTCGGATCTCACCCACCATGATTACATCAGGATCTTGACGTAGAAATGCCCTTAATGCGTCCGCAAATGTGAGTCCAACTTCCGGTTTAACCTGAACTTGATTAACGCCATCCAAAGTATACTCAACTGGATCCTCCGCAGTCATGACATTTGTGTCAATTTTATTCAAATCCGCCAATGCAGAATACAATGTTGTTGTTTTGCCGGAACCTGTTGGACCTGTAACTAAAACCATTCCATATGGAGCTCTAATTGAATTCTGAAATCTCTCTAGGTCCACCTGGTCGAAGCCAAGCTTTCTCATGTCAACTTGAAGCGCGCTCTTATCTAAAATCCGCATTACTATTTTCTCACCATATGTAGTGGGAACAGAGTTAACACGGAAATCGACTGGCTTACCTTGAATCAATATTCTAATATTGCCGTCTTGTGCCTTTCGCGTCTCTGTAATGACCAGCTTCGACATGATCTTAACTCTTGTAATGAGGTTCCCTTTATACTGTATTGGGACTTGAGTTAACTCAACAAGCTCTCCGTCAATTCTCAATCTTATTCTTACGTATTTCTCAAAGGGCTCGATGTGAATATCAGACGCACCTCGACTCAAACACTGAGAGAGAACATCATTGACCAACTGAATCACTGGCCCTTCAACTTCCTTTGAATCGGAAATCTCTGTTCTAGCTTCCTCTACGCTACCCTTACCACCCGCAGTATCGGTTTTATGTAGCGACGAAATATCAATACCTTTACCGTAATATTTTTGAATGGCATCGTCGAGGTGTTGCTCTGAGTCCAATACAGGGCGAAGAAAGCTTTTTGTCTTAAATTCAATATTTTGCTGGACGCCCAAGTCAAGAGGTCGATCTGTTGCAACCAAAATATTATTGGCAACGCGTTCGATTGGCACCACTCTAAACTTTACTGCAATTTCTTTTGGGATCAATTCGATGATGTTTGCGGGAACATCCTTTTCTTGCAAATCAGTGACTGGCATCTTATACAAATTGCCAAACATCTGCACTAAACGTCTGGAGTCAATCCGATTCAATGACTCAAGCAGAGTCATGATTGACTTGCCAGAAGAAACTGATTGGGCGTATAGGGATTCCAATTCACTTTCAGTGAAGCCCAATTTCTGAAAAGTTTCTTTTAGTTGGTTTAGCATTAAACCGTCTTCCTCCAGAGCGCATTGCACTGAGTTGATCGGTCATTTCTAGGATTTTTTTACAATTTGGCAAATTGAGTCATTTTGCAGAAGACAAATACTTTTCATAAACCTGAGCAGCATCAACATGTTGCATTTTCGAAAATCTAAACTGAGCTAGGGCCAATTGCTGTAAAAATTCCAAATCAATATTTTCATTGACTTGAAGCCTTTGCCGAATAAATTTGTGAAGAAACTTATTAGTAGTCTTCGGGTGAAAAATCATACCCTGCCCCATATATGCCGAATGACCAGAAAGAAAAATAAATCCCTGAAAAATCGAATCTTTTTCAAAATATTTAAGGGTTTCTCCAGACTTTGTATAGATAGTATGTTTAGCGTTATAACAGATATCCTTGACGATAATTTTCGACGGCGAAGTTCGAAGTACCTGAAAAAGTGAATGTCGACTAGATGCAAAAAGACTCCATTTGGCAAGAACTTTGAGTTCGGACGTGTGAATGGCAAAATAATGACTAACTAAGGTTAACTTAACGCTCTTAATTTCAACAAAATGAGCCAAAACAGCAATTTCAAGATAATAGCTCATTCGAATCTGATAAAAATCATCTTCCGGAAAACACTTACCGCATTTTAAGGCCAACTTTTCCATTGTTTCATCAAAGTAGTTTTTTCCCAGTATTGAGGCGGCCCAATTAACAACAATTTCTAAACAAGTATCGAGGTCTTCCGCACCTTCTTTTGATGCAGATTGAGAATTGATTGAAAAGCCCATCGAACTTTTTACTTTATTAAGGACGGACTCCAACACCATTCAGCAGACCTTTCTCCAAAATATGGAAATCTTACCAACAATGGCACCCAAATTGCCAGTGGCACTTCACCACACAACTTTACCATTGTTTTTTTGATTTCTGAATCTACTTTAGCAAAATCCTTTGTGAAAAAAATATCCTCCAAAGGAAGATAAACTCCGTATCTCAAAGAGTGCTTTTGAATATCTCTTTGAATTTCTAAATGAACTCTGTCACTGCCCA
>JAPLFV010000313.1:0-8694 GCA_026390495.1 Pseudomonadota bacterium
TATAGTATCCTGGCCTATACGTGTAAAAAAAAGAAATATTGCAGCCATTGTAAATATGCAATTGTATATCAAAGGATTTGTATTTTTTCTGTTTCTCAAACAATACGCTATGCCAATGATGAAGCAGAAGGTCGGTATTGTGCCCTGGAAAATAGAAAATTCCATATGATTGTTGTGCGCACCCTCGTTCAATTTATAAAGCCACGAATAAAAAAGGCTGGAAGTCGTCGGAGTTAACCAAGCAACAATTTTTGGCATCGATTGTATCACGACATAATCTGGCCTAGTGCCAAAATTCCGCGCGGTCTCAAAATATGCAAAAGCTAGAGGAGACAGAGTCATTCCAGCAGCGAACAAAAAAACCAAGCCTTGAATATAATATTTTTTAATGTGATTTATTGTCGAATTGAACTGAAACAGCAAAAGGAAACTTCCTATGGCGATGGCAGCGATCGCGCAAAAAAATCCAAGATAGAATGCCGACCAAAATTGTAGTGAAAAGCAAATTCCGGCGAAGGCTGCAAAGGTATTTGATTTTGAAAAAAAATAAAATTTCTTGAGTTTGATGTCACTTGATTCATTTTTAGTAGATAAGTGCAGTGATTTTATACCTAAGTAAATCCCAAGCGGAGTCCACCAATGGGCAAGCAATTGAGGATGTGGGGTAAATCCGCTACGACACAGACCATAGGCAAATATGGATGCTGCCAGCGCAGAACCAATGGAACTGATTTTGAGGGATCGAGCTAGCAAAAACGCTGCTACAAAATTCAAGATGCTACAGGTGATAATAAAATATTGAAACGAAGCAAATGGATTGATTCCTATAAGCCGAAAAGGTGCGTAGGAGATCATTGAACCAATCATGACCTCACTTTGTGTGAGGGTATGCTGTTGAGGATAGAAATTCCACTCAGGACTCCAAAAGCTGGTGTTTGATTCTCCAATCAACCATTGATACCCATGTTCCAAGATAATGTTTACGAATCTCGGATCGCCGAGATCACCGGGAGTTAGGTCAAGACCACTCTGGAATTGAGTCCAATGAAACTGGATCATCGAAAAGAAAAAAATTAGGAGCACACCAAGACTATTAAAAGATAAAATAGATTCTGGATTGCTTAGGTCTGTGATGAGTGTTTTGTTGTGTGAGTCAGCACTGGGCATCTTGAATCCTTGAGCGTTCAAGTGAATCGAGCACAATTGAGGCACAGTCTACAGGTCTCTAGATTCTCCATTGGAGATTTCATAGGATAGCAGCAAGCTTGCCGAGATCCAATAAGAGACTTAGAAGACTGGACCTAAAAACATCTGGTAGATGAAGATCTCGCTCTTTGTGACTCTTTGACCTTGATATAGAAACGGGATAGAGTAGAAAGATGTTTTTTCTATCGATTGCTTGATTTCTTTCCAATGTTATCGAAGCAGTGATTTTTTTTTTTTTTTTTTTAATTAAAGAATTCCCATGAAACTTTTGATTGTGTTTCTAATATCAATAGCGGGATGCCGAACATTTGACGGCGCATCTTCAACAGGTAAAGCGGAGTTTTCCAAAGACGGAGTTCCTACTGATTGGGGTCATATTGGAATCAATAGTGGACCCAATCAGTCGATCGAATCCCACCTTGCTAATCGAGCTGCTCGCAATCTAAATGAAGCTGCACAATTGACGGAATTGATAGACGGATTTTCCGCCGATACTCGGATAAGCGATGCTATAGTGTCCTTCCCTATAAAGTTTTTGACGAATGATGAAGATGGACATAACCACCCATTTGGTGACGGACAAAAGAACGCAACCGTTGGTTGGCTTGGATGGCCAAGTAATTTAGTGAGTCCGCCAGTGGCACTTACGTTAAGTCAAGTCAATGGGAGCGCGGCAGTTTCAAGTATTCTCACAGTGGAAGCTGATGAGAGGATGATTTCTATGGTGTCTCCTGGTCATAACAACCTAGTTGACGTTGAATTGACCGATGCTGATGGAAATTTATTTACAGCAAAAATGGCACTTGATGAAAAGAATCAAATCTTTCGAACCACTGTGATGCTAGGTGGAGTGATATCTAAATTCAAGCAAACTGAAAAATATAAAACGACTTTCTTTGAAGCCCCAAAATGGCTGGAAAGTATAGGGGGGCAGTGGAATTGGCCGCGTGTTAAAATTCGCTTTATAACGTCAAAAAATAAAAGTGACTTTCGATATTTTCCGGTTTTGTTTCGCTTTCCATCGCAATTGGCGACAATTGCACAAGACTCTCTTCCCCAAGCAAACAAAAACTTTAAGCAAGGAATTCCAATTGGTTTTCCTCCTTTTGGAAACGCAAACGGTGCCACATCCTCTGAGAAACTGCAAAATTGGTTTTTAGCCCAAGACGCAAATGCAAGGGCCGCTGAATTTTTTCCTGGCGTGATTGGCGCCGGTGTTCACAATAATTTTCGTGATTCTAAAGGTAAAGAGATTCCAACTGCGTCAGGCGGAGTTGATACATATGTGATGAAGGAGAAAGTAGGAACGAATCAGGTTTTGTATACTTGCTTTGACGCTCGAAATCAAGGCGAGGAAGCTAGATTGGCTGTTCCCTCCGGAGCGGGTTGGCATTCCATCGGACACGATTTGCCAGGCCAATCAATCGACAACTGGACTTTTGCAGAGACTGTCTTAAATACTTTTGAGCGTTCAGGGATTTTTGCGGGATGGGGTGTGAGAACGCCCAATCCATTTCCTGAAGACGCTCCTTTTGAAGCGAAAGATGTCGCGAGTTTCAGAGTTCTTAGGTCTGGTGAGGCCTACACAACTCTTAAATCTCATTTTCACTGGTATGCCGTAGATGCAACACAAAAAGTTTGTACTGTCATATGGAAGCATTTAGGGTGTGAATTGAGGAACGATCGAGATCTTCAATGTCGGTAGGTAGTCGCTGGCTTTTTGAGCCAGCGACGTGTCCTGAAAGGCGATAGCCTTGAAGGATCTCGGGGCAAGGTGATTAAAGTCTTCGAAGAACTGTGCATTTAATGATTATTTTAATTTCGGGTCTTGCGAACCTTTGTAGGTTCCTGACCAAGGGGCTTGAGTTTGATCCAACCAACGGCAGGCAATTTCCGAGCTGTTTACGATTTTTTCTGTTCCATTTATTTTCACTCTGAATCTATAGGGAACACTATATCCGCCCCATCCAGGCTCAGATAAAGTCTTTTCCCAAGAGGTCTTCGGGCCTTCTAATTTGTGGACATCCCAATGCAAATGTCTATGGGCCGCTTTCCCGGTAGCACCTTCGCCACCGATTTCTTGACGAGCTCGAACGTTGTCTCCAGTTTTTACCAAAACCTCGGAGAGATGAGCATAAATCGATATGTAACCTTCATTGTGAAGTAGAAATACATGATTTCCATAGCCGAGACCGCAATCGTCTGTTTTAGTTTGATCCGGCTTACCCGCAGGGTTTTTGCATCCACTGTGAACGAATGCTTTTCCGGGAGCCGACGCGTAAATTTTTCCAGGGTCACTTTTATAGTGTGATGTTAAGTCGATCGCATAAAGCATATTCTGAAAGACGTGAGTTGCCGTTGAAAGCCTGCTAGACTGAGTGCAAAAGACTTTTGAGGATTCGTCAAAAGGAAGGTCAAAAATCATTGGCGCTGTTTTAGGGATGTCTACACATCTGGAGTCACCTGCTGGGTTGTATTTTGCGCAGACTTTGCCTGTTGGGCAATCATCTGGAATGCCAACAAAACAGTTTGCTATCGATACAGTTGCTAAAGCCATACTTGATAACAGCAAAGTAAAAATAATTTTCATAATAAGTGCCTTCAATGGATCTCAAAAGCATGAGAATTTGTTGAACTGGTTCGCGACTTCAAAACTAAAAAATTTTGCTGAATGACTGGAATTCTATCAAACAGAAAGTTATAGCGAGCTCTGACGGCAAGATATGACGATGCGTTAGTTCGCTTAATGTAAGTATGCCGAATTGAATACAATTCAAAAGAGTCACTTTAACTACAGTTTTCGAAGTTCGACTTCAATACTTCTCAAGCAATCAGTCCAACCACCTTGGTGATCTGTGCGATACTTCTCGGTAAAGAGATTTTCGTGGACTATTTTGATTTCGGTACCTTTATCTTTTTCTATCAATGTAAGCGTCACTTTGGATTCATAGTGACAATGATCCGAAGTCCATGTGAACACTAATTTTTTGTCAGGAACTATTTCAAGGTACTCACCATAGTGAGGCAGCAAAACACCGTCCTTGTTTTCAAAGTCCATTCGAAAGGTTCCGCCTACCTTTAGATTAGCCTCTGCTTTCCCTAACTTTGCGCCATCGCGATTAAACCACTTATTCATTAACTCTGAAATGGTAATGGCTTTGAACACTGCGGATGCAGGGAATGGCATATACCTTGTGACTTCAACAACGGGTGCATTAACTCCCTCACGAGACTTTGCGTTGTAAAATTTATCAAGATCCAGTAGCGCGCATGTCCAACCATGGTAGTGGCTGTCTCGATCAGATTCTGATGCTAAAAATTCGTGCTTGAGTTCGAGCTTTGATTTGCCAGTGCTCAAGGTTGAAAAATTTAGGGTCACAAGACTATTTTCAGAGCGGTTTTCAAGGTGTTTGGTATTCCAGGTGAACACAATCGTTTTGTTTGGAATAATTGTCTTGTACTCACCATAGGCGGCATCTGTTGGATCTTGAATCCACTGAAGTCTGTAACTTCCTCCAGTTCGAAAATCCATCTCTGCAACAGAAAGGTCTTTCCACCATTCTCGAAAAATCTCGGGCTTGCTCCAAGCGTTAAAGAGCTCCTCAACTCCGATGTTGAGTTCTCGTTCAAATTTTAAAGTCTTGCCATTCTCGATAATCATAGATTCTCCTACTGCATATTGATTGATTACTATTTTTTTTGTGCCGCTTCGTGCAGAAATTTCTCAAGATCATCCAAGCGAGATTCCCAAAACTTCTTGTAGTATTCGATTTCATCGGCCGCTTTGTGCAAAGGTTCGTGATTCATTGCACATCGGTGAACGCGCCCATCAACAGTTCGATTGAGAAGTCCAGCCCGTTCAAGAACCTTGAGATGTTTTGAAATTGCATTCAGTGACATATCAAAAGGGTGAGCAAGTTCCGTGACTGTATATTCTCGTTCTGCAATCATCCGCAGGATTTTTCGACGGGTCGTATCCGCCAAGGCATGGAATACTTCATCCATTTTTTTTTCAGTGCGAGTACCCATTAATCCCTCAACCATTTGGTTGAATAATAATTATCGCCACCCGAATTTATTGTCAACCACTTGGTTGAATAATTGTTCAAAATTTTTTTAAGCAACTAGAATTGTAAAGAATAGTTTTTAGGGTCCAGGGCAAAGCCCTGGTCGGATTGGGGTTCGCGAAGGGGCCATCGAAAAGGCCCCTTGGCCGGGGTTTGGGGCGGAGGCCCCAAAATAAAGGGTGGCTGATGGGGCTTGAACCCACGTATGTCGGAATCACAATCCGATGCGTTAACCACTTCGCCACAGCCACCATAGGAGTGAGAAGGGTGCCAGAATACCCCAATACATGATTCTGTCAATCAAAATTCAAGCCAATTTAGCAGGAACCCGAGCCTCAGTTTGAACGTAAAATGTTATTATCATAAGAGAAATCAATATGATGTTCATTGCTCCAGGACTGGTTGTCTGGTGATACGGCAACGGTTATTCGAAAGGCCCCTCCCAAATTCATTGCCTCGTTGGCAACTAGATTGGCGATTGTTGAATTTGGGCCAAGAACAGGAAAGTTAAATTTGACGGCTTCGGAGCCAAGAATTGTTTCAAGGGTACTAGGCTCGAGAATTGCGACTTGTTCTATCAATTTAAATTTAGCAAGTTGGACTTTTCCAGTCTGTTCCATTTTGATGTAAACATAAAATTTAGTTTCCGGATTGAACCTGTTAACTTGAATTTGAAGATTGAGTTCCTTTGGCGTTTCACTTTTTGCAGTGGATGCCTGATCTTCCGGTTTTTCTGAAAATAAGTTTTCTCGCTTTACATTTGTATAGGTGAGAAGCAGTTTTTTTACACCGGGTTTAACTCCTAAGAAAGACAAATTCTCTGGATTGAATTTGCTATCAGTTTCAACAGTCGTGTCATAACGAGCAGGTTCCGGCATTTTTGGTCCGCGCCTTATGCGAAGCCCATCCATTTTTTGGAATGCATCTTTTGCAGCTTCTTTACCGTTGCCTTTTGGTTTTGTAACCAGTCTGACAATGCGAGGGATATAGTTTTCATTTGCTAAGCTCAATAGACCCTGTGTGACTTCCAGAGGATGTTCGGTTGCAAAAAGCTTTCGCAAATAATCTCGTTTAGACTCAGGGTTGCTAGCCTTCTGATATGATCTTAAGGATTGGATTGTATTCTCAATTTCATCCATGGCATCAAATCTAGGGAAACGAATATCCACGAGTCTAAAGGGCAGAACACTCCATCCCTTTAAGCGATCAATGTTTCGACGAAAGAGGGAATCATGAAAAGTTTCGCAGTCTTGCTCAAAGACTGCAAACGCATCGCAAAGGCGAAGCCAAAGTGTCTCGCTAGGAAGTTCAGCAATGCGATTTAGCTCGACCATATCCATACGCAAGGCGGCGTAGCCCTCGAAAGATCCAAGATGCGTCGGTGTAATATGCATGTTAACTGGCTTGTTCAAATCTGTGTCGAATGCAATTCTCTTGCGTCTTTCGGTTTGCAAGGATTCGTCTCTCATTCTAAACGTGGGCACTTCGTCAAACAGATCGATATTGCTAAATCGCCCCAATAAATCCAGATATTCTACGAGATCTTCAGTTTCTACAAATTTGTCGATAACTTGAAATGACATGGTTAAATCCACTGGATTTGGATCAGCAACGAATTCATATCGAGATTTGATTTGGTGAGGAATATCCGTTCTTTCCAATACCTTTCTAACCTTTAAATCAGCTACATTTGAGAATGACTTTGTTGCAACGCCAGTTAACATATCCCAGCGAGTTTGATTCTGATCTTGCCGAGCTTCAAGAACATAGAATTTTCCGTCTTTATCCGTGATCTCAATCTCAGAATCCGCGTGCGTTCTATTCGTTTTGCGATTAAAAAGAAATACATTGTGTCCTGAGTCAATTTTAGTTTCATATCGCTTCTCTTTCTTTGTATGAAAAAATGTAACACCCGTTTCAAGGTGATCCTCACGGGCCCTTAACCATGCAATCTGTGCCGGAGCAAGATTCCCATGAACTGCTTCTAAATAGGCTGATTGCGCAGTGTTGTTGCGCAAATCGAACTCATAGACTCGCGAAAAGAGATCGGCAATGGCCTCTTCTAAGCTGAAATCCAAAGGAAAAATAGGTGTCGCCAAGCCAGTCCAGAGTGGAACTGTTTTTGATAGAAGATAGTAAGCTCTACCAATTTTTGTTTCGATCCTATGCCCAGTACGTGAGGAGTCGGAAACACCAACCCAAACATTTGTTAGACTTCGTTTCAAAACATTGATCCGATATTGCCCTGTTCGAAACACCGTATATGGAAGTTTTGTTTCGATCGCAGAAGGTCCTGTGACTACTTGATCACGAAATCCTTTGATGCCTTCGGAGGATTCGATGCCAACATTAATTCCGCCATTAATGGCGTAACTTTTAATGGTCCCGACTTCCATGCCGTCGACTGAAGATATTGATAGAGGAAAAGTAAATGGGCTCTCGATTCGTCTTAATGGATCATACATTTCATTGGGGTTGAACGATGGCGGCAGCACCGCTTCTAAGATAGGTAACACTCCAAACCAGTTGTTGACTGCTACACGCCAGAAAGGAAGTTTCTTATTCTCACCCACACGCATGGGATCGGTTCGCAGATAAATATCATAGACATCAGATGATTGTGATGCGCCCAAATTGACAGGGACATCATTGTAACGATAAAGCTCTTTCGAAAATCCAGGACCGATTCCGAATCTGTCAATAACAACCCATGCGCCAGAATCTGTTTGGAATACGTCGCGATTGACTCCGATGCCTACATCGGCATTCCCAGTGAGTCCGTGTCGAATATCAGTATCCATTAAATTATAAAATAGGGATTCCATGAGTGTTGCAAGGGAGCGATTGATGGCATCTGCTCCACTGGCAAGTCCTGATGCAAATATCTGGTTTTTTAATATTCGGTCTAACGGGGATGCTGTGACACGATTCTCTACTTGTGAGCTGGCTTCATTTGAATCCACTGATTCAATAGGCGAAGACGTTTCACTAGGCTCCTTAGCCTCCAAACTTTTGGTTTGAGTTGGCTTTGTCTGTTTTGAACGAACGTTGTTTTTCTTTTGAGCAAAACCATTCGAGTTAAGACTTGGAATGAGGGAGAGAATGGCAATTATAAACCAAATTTTTATGGGAATTTTAGAGTTTTTCATAGTGTGGCCTCTAATCCAAACCGTCCAAACCAATAGCTCTTTCTTTCCGAGGAAATTGATAACTCTCGAATCTCGTTTCTATGGTATCCACCAGTTATGGCCGTAGAAATGACTGAAGACCATTCATAGCTCACAATGACGAGTCCCTGACGATGGGTGGCGCTGACATCTTCATATTGAATCTTTGTAGTTACAACATCATTTGATTTTCCAGTCCAATTGACTCGAAAAATCTGTCCAAAGTCAGCTGGATCATAGGGATACTGACTCCA
>JAPLFV010000313.1:8707-12581 GCA_026390495.1 Pseudomonadota bacterium
GCCATTCAAAAGATGTTCTGTCTCCTCGACCATTTATGTTCAAAAGAGAGATGCCACCGACTCTTTGAATAAGCTCAGTTGTTGAAAATGTTCCTATAACGCGAGAGCCTTCTAGTGCGGCAAAATCATACGATAAGCGCATTGAAAGTCTGGCTACTCGTTCACTAGGTTCCAAAGTTGATTGATTGACTGCCGATCCAGCAATTGTCCAAACAATATCCTTTCTGTTGTCGTATGAATAACCGAATATCTTTTGAGGAGATGAATAGAAATACTTGTATTCATCAAAGTCCAGATACTGAGATTCTATATTCAAATCCAATCCTATAGGAGGCCGTGATATTCCCGCAAAGAGTCGATGTCGATGAATCGCGGAATTTCCAATCTGGAGTAAAGTTCTTTCTGAGTTAATATCTTTGTCTACAATATTTTCTTCAAGTCTGTCTTTGGTCACACGTGCATGACCCGCAAAATCTAAAACTAAAAACCGCGTTATAGAGGCAGCAAAACTACCGTTGGCAGACGCCGCTGTAGGCGGTTGTTTTTCAGTCTCGATATTTGATCTTTGTTCGACGCTTAATAAGGCATTTGCCTTCAGGCAACTTGAGAAAAGAGGAAATTCTTGATCTGGATCTTCCTCTAAAGTGCAAGGTGAAAAAAGCAAGTACGGAACTTCAGCCGCAAGCAGAGGAGTTAATATCGTAATGCTCCCAGTAAAAATAATCAAAAAAGCTTTTAAGCAATTCCTTATGCTGTCAAAACATTGAAATTGCCAAGCCATGTTGGCTATCCAGGCTGCGATCCTTGCAGGCATCGGAAAAGAGCTCCTCATTCAATCCACCAGGTCCATTTCTTGGCGATCATTGCGCTGGAATGCACAATCTGGGGATTACTAAATATACAATATTTGTTATCTCTCAAGAATTTTATTTCTTGCGATGATTATTCATTGAATTTCTAATTTAATAAACAAAAAAGCTCACATTTTAGTCTCTGTGAACATTTAGAGAATCTGGTCATTAGACCATCCTGTTATTTAGCCAGCAAGACACTCAATAAGGCCTTTGTATACATCAACGCCGACATCGGACCTCAATAGGCGATGTTTAATGAAATCAAGAGCCTCGTAACGGGTGCGTTTGTTTTGATAGGAGCGAGACGATGTCAACGCATCAAAAATATCGGCCATCGTTGCGATCTGAACTTCTGGTAGAATAGAATTCTTTTCTAAACCGTGAGGGTAGCCACTTCCATTGAGTCGCTCGTGATGATGAATAATGATTTCTCTAGTGATGTGGTGAAGCAATGAATCTTTGGTGCGCTCCAAGCCTGCAGTTGGGTGATTGCGCATTATAGTCCACTCAGTCTCGAGTAGCGGTCCTTGCTTATTAATGACATTCAATGGAACAGCCGACTTTCCTACGTCGTGAAACACGCCTCCTAGGGCAATCAGGCGCAAATGTGCCTGGTCTGTTATTCCTACTTTGATAGCGATGGCTGTGGCATAGGCAGACACTCGGATGCTATGAAGATAGGTATACAAATCATGGTGGGCAAGTCCTGTGATTTCTTTGATACAGGTAGGATCCTCACTGATACAGGCGACTAAGGAGTCACTGAGCTTTTCTGCCATTTTCACACAAGAGTCGGTAATTTCACCTTCGTATAGGTACTTCGTAAATGCAGCTCCAACTTCTTGAATATTGACAATACGTTTTGCGGGAGCAAGTTCCTTTTCTATGGTTGGAAGGCGAGCCATCTTCTCGTAGACCACAGCCTTGTTTACCTGTCCGGGATGAATCCACATCGAGTCATATCCGTTTTTTACAAGCCTCTGCAGCTCGTCACCGTTCCCACTTATACCCATTCCCACTGTAAAGGATGAAATGCGATCCTACTTTGACGAAGAGGTCAAAGTCTGTTTCCGAGTTATCCAATATGCGATCAATTCGAAACGTCGCAAAACCCGATGTCGGATTTTCGTGACTAAGTGGAATATAAACCATGATCGGATCCTCCAAGTAAAACGTAGATTGAAGAAGTGGTCTAAATCTACGCGTAATCAAGGATTCGGAGGAATAGGTGTGAACTTAATAACTATTAATTAATTACAATTAATTTAGGCACTTAGGTTTCTTAGTAGGCTTCTAAAAAGAAGTCTAGTGGAGAGCTATTTTTGAATTTTCTTACTTTTTATAGGTTCCGCCAAAGGAGTCTTTTTAGAGCTATTGGATATGGGTTCTGCCGAATCTGTTGCAACTGGATCGTGTCTGGATTGGTCTTCTCCTGCAGGATTGGATTCGCTAATGGATTCCTTTTTCATTAGAGATCCTGCTGTCGAAGCGCAATTGGAAATTGCAGTGGAAATTAAAAAAGCGACAAATAGGCGCATTGAAACACGTTTATTGAGTGTAAAATATTGAAGCATAGATTATCCCCTTTTAGTTCCGTCAATTAGGCTTTGCTTTTAAACATTTATTTTTCTAACATTAGTCCAAATAGCAGTTTAGATTTTCAAAGCTTAAGTTTGGGAAGAATAGCATCTCGTCCTCTGTTTGCGAATTGAAAAAGCAAAAAATTTGCTGGTTTGGAAATTTAATCGATCAATTAGTTGAAAAGGAGTTTTTGAAATGATTTTGAACCGTATGAGACTTATCAAAGCAATGATTTGGTCTTCATTTTTGATGTTTTGCATATTTGGAAAGTCAGTTCAAGCGCAGACAACTTATGTAAAAGAACACCGAAATCCAATTCATATGGACTTGGAAGCGAGTGGTGAAGAATATTTGAATCGGCTTCAGTATGACGTGAATTTATTAGATTCGGATCAACGAGGACCATTTGATGCCATTTTAACTCTTGGTAAACGCAATATTTTATGGGTTGAAAAAATCAATTCTGTGCGCCCAGAAAATTTACACATATTATTGTCAAGCGCAGAAACTCAGGTCGGATATCCTATCAATGCTCCGACAGTGAATAATGAGTCGCTCATTTTGCAGGACTTTGCGAAATGGAAAAACGGGCTACCTGTTGAAGTAAGTCAGGTCTATTTTGGAGTTGAGGATCTACCAACCACCGTTTCCATTGAAGATTCTAAGTTTGTAGTCATCGCAAGAGCGATTGATAGGCTTTATCAAAGGTCTAGTCGATGGCTCTTACAACAACCCTATCTCGAGTATTACAAAGAAGAATCAAAATCAGATTTGAGAGGATATTATCATTTGCTACAAGAAAAGGATCTTGGAGCCAAGCTTGATAATTTTGATGCTCAGACGGATTCTGATCGGGAACGCCTTCGCAAGCACCTTCTTGGCCAATGTTTTAACAGTATCGTAATGAGTCGTGAATCATGTGCTAAAGAACTGGCAAAAGCCGAGACATCTAAAATGGTCCGTGAATTTTATGGCCGATTTATGGTTGTTTCTGAAATGCAATACCGCGACTTCTTTAAGATTCCGAACTATCGCAGCGATGTGACTTGGACGTCGGCCAATGAGAACCTCATGTCGGTTCCATTCACGAATCCAAGAGTTGATAATGTTTTAAACTGGCTTAGAGATAATATTGAAGATGAATGGAAATGGGATGGTTGGCAGTTAAAACTTAATTTTATTGATTCGTCGTCTCCTAACACGACTCACATTGAATTTGTGGAAGGGGCTACACCTCACGTCAATGGCATCGCTGGTAGCATTATAACTATGGATGGGAATCGAAATCTTTATGAATACAATTCAAAATGGACGATTCGCCATGAATACGGGCATGTTTTGGGCTTTCCTGATTGCTATTTAGAGTTTTTTGATGAATCTCTAAATGCGATGATTAGCTATCAGCTCGACATTACAAATTTAATGTGCAGTCGTCGGGG
>JAPLFV010000345.1 GCA_026390495.1 Pseudomonadota bacterium
ATTCATTTGCATTGATAAATGAGCATGCCTTGCTAAATTTCAAGTTTCGTTCTCATTTCATTCTTTATCCGAAAATGAAATTTTTCTTAGGAACCGTATTTCTCTTGGGATTTATATTTACGTTCTGCATTAGAAGAAGGCAAAAATGTCACAAGAAATTTTCCGCTACCACAAGTTAAAGCAGCGAAAATTAAAACATCGGTAGATCCAATGATTCATCCATTAAACAAATGGCAGCCTTTATGCATATAAGTCCTGTGTTGCAGTTCTTGCTTTTACGGCATCAGGTGTAATGTGGTTTACTTGACGTTTTCGTTCTTCCAGCTTGATCATTGCAATATAGGCGCTTAATCCCGACACAACTCCGAAAAATAGTGCGATGAGGAAGAAGGCAGGGTTCCACACTGCTCCCAATAGGAAAAAGAAAATAGAGACGCCACCTGTGATGACAGCATTGCCTTGAACTCTGTCTCTATGAATGACTCCCAATTCACCCTTCAGTACTCCTCCTCGAATGCCTTCAATAGTGACATGGCGTTCTACCGGTGTATAGAAATGCCTAAGAGCATTTGCTGGCCGATAGACATAGGTTGCGTGCCAGAATGGAAGATGGAGTAATTGTACGCCAGCGATATCAATTTCATTGCGGCAATCCAGAAGATAGTCAGCGTGCATTTGAGCTAAATTGTAGTGATACCATTCTACGTGTGTTTTCGCACGCCTCACTGCTTCGGCTTCTGAAGATTGAACACCGAGAATGGGTAAGCTGTTTGCGTACTTAAATTCAAAAAATTCTCTGCTTTCATAGGCGCTCTTTTCACCTTCTGCTTCAGATGAAAGACGACCACGCGAAAATGTCGAATCCATAGGAAATCCGTCCCAAACAATACTTACTGGTTCCTTGGGTTCATGCAATCTTGCCATGCCCCAATTCTCACAAATATTGTTTCGAGCACTGATAGCCCATCGATAGCTTCGTCTAAAGTTTCCGGATTCGGTCAGATATTCTGCTCCCATTTTGGAATCAAGCTGCCTTTTTTGTCTCTGAACAAGTCCTTTCCAGGCAGTATGAATTTCCAAGCTAACAACCCAAAATGGAATGCTTGTACCTCTGATATCCAGAACGACATATTCTTTTTCGACCATGCCAGGCTTATGGTGCAGACGTCTTAGCCACTCTAAAACCGTATCTTTGACTTTGACTGCATCTATAGTATTCGGCACGATGTAGTGGTCATTGAATAGCTCTTTTCGACCATTTTCAACGTCATAGCGAAAAGATGCTGAGCAAAATGAACACATTAGGACGTAATCGCGAATATTGTACTGGGACGGAGAGCCACAGCCTGGACAGGTTAACTCATGCATGACAAAGTCCTCCAATCACGAGATAAAAATTACGCAGCCCTCTAATTGAATGTCGCAAAGCGTTGGTGTACAGGCATTTAACGACTGATCACTAAACAAGTTTAAAAGACGGCTAGTTGTCTAGACTTGTGATCGTGCCTAACCCGGAACATATTGCGATTAATCTAATATTTATTTTATCACAGCCTTGCTCTTGACATGGCCTGTTGAAGCATTAAGTTACGAATAAGAGTCGGTAGTTTTTGAAGTAAAACGTTGGCAGAACTACCTTTTTTACAATATTAACGTTTAATATCATGGAGTTATATTATGGCAAAGATTATTGGTATCGATTTGGGAACAACCAATTCCGTCGTGGCAGTCATGGAGAATGGTCAACCTGTTGTGATTGCCAATGCTGAAGGCCAAAGAACGACTCCCTCGATCGTTGGTTTTACAAAAGATGGTGACACTCTTGTGGGTGCAGCAGCACGTAGACAAGCGGTAACGAATCCGACTAAGACTATTTATTCTGCAAAGAGATTCATTGGTTGTACCTATACAGAGAGAAAAGACGAAGCCGAAAAAATGCCTTATAAGGTGTTGTCTGGACGTGGCGGTTTAGCTGCCTTTTCCATTGATGGAAAAGAAATGGCTCCACCTGAGATCTCGGCGAAAGTCCTTGCGAAGCTAAAACAAGCGGCTGAGGATTATTTGGGTGAGACAGTAACAGAAGCCGTCGTCACGGTGCCTGCCTATTTTAATGACAGCCAGCGGCAAGCTACAAAAGATGCTGGCAGGATTGCGGGTTTGGATATTAAGCGGATTGTGAATGAGCCAACAGCTGCTGCCCTAGCCTATGGACTCGACAAAAAGAAAATTGAGAAAATTGCAGTCTACGATTTCGGAGGTGGAACTTTTGACGTTTCTATCCTTGAAGTTGGTGACGGAGTTGTAGAGGTTCTATCGACAAATGGTGATACTCACTTGGGTGGTGATAATGTCGATGAGGTACTTATCGAATGGTTAACAAAAACCTTTAAATCTGAGAGTGGGATCGATGTCAGCAAAGATCCTATGGCAGTTCAGCGTTTGCGAGAAGCTGCAGAAAAGGCAAAAATTGAATTGTCCTCTGCACAGCAGACTGACATCAACTTGCCATTTTTGACAGCTGATCAAACTGGACCAAAACATTTAAATGTGACTTTAAATAGGGCGAAATTTGAGCAAATGATTGCCGATATCGTCGAAAGAACTTTGGAACCCTGCCGTAAAGCAATGAAAGATGCAGGCTTGTCTAAAGACGAAATACAAGAAGTATTGCTTGTCGGTGGGTCGACACGAATTCCTCTAGTGCAAACAAAGGTAAAAGACTTTTTCGGTAAAGAGCCTAATAAAACAGTAAACCCAGATGAAGTAGTTGCTGTTGGTGCCGCAGTTCAAGCTGGTGTCATGGCAGGAGATGTTAAAGATGTTCTTTTAATTGACGTCACTCCATTGTCTTTGGGAATCGAAACTCTGGGTGGTGTACTGACTCGATTGATTGAACGCAATACAACGATTCCAACGCGAAAAAGCCAAGTATTCTCAACTGCGGCCGATAATCAAACGTCTGTGGAAGTCCATGCTCTTCAGGGTGAACGAGAAATGGCTCGTGATAACAAATCACTTGGACGCTTTAGTTTGGTTGATATTCCATCTGCTCCTCGTGGAGTTCCTCAAATTGAGGTGACATTTGATATCGATTCGAACGGTATTTTGAATGTTTCAGCTAAGGATTTGGGAACCGGAAAAGAGCAACGTATCACGATTCAAGCAGGAACTAGGTTAAGTGAAGACGAAATTAAAAGAATGGTAAAAGATGCCGAAGTCAATGCTGAAGACGATAAGAAAAAACGTCAAGCAGTTGAGGCCAAAAACCAATTGGATAGTATGGTGTTTCAGGCGGAGAAAATGTTGAAAGACAACGCCGATAAGGTCCCTGCAGATATCAAGACTGATATTGAACAGGCAGTATCAGAGGCCAAAGCAAAACTTACTAGCGAAGATACAGATGTTTTAATCAAAGCAAGAGAGGCCCTAGAAACTAGAGTTCATAAATTAGCAGAGCATGTATATAAAAATGCAGGAGCAAACGCTCAGGGCGCAACCGCTCAAGATGCCACTAATACCGGCGCTAAATCTTCAGCGGGTGATAATGTAGTTGATGCTGAATATGAAGAAGGTAGTAAGAACTGATTAGTTCCAGATTTTTTTGCTTGCCAGTTGGTTTGATCTGTATTGAGATTGGTCCCTTAGCCGGGAAGCGAAAGTTTTAGGCGATGAGTGTAAATTTAAATTCTGAAAAATTTGCATTGCATAGCTGGCAAAAAGAGCGAGGTTTAACGAGCGCACTGAAAGACAATAATTTCAGTGCGTTTTTGCATGATTTAAGATTGGATTCTAAGCGACTGATCATTGGTTGTGCGAAAGAGACTCCAAGCGAGGATCTGAAAATGATGATTTCGAAGCTCTCTAAGTCTCTTGGAATTGATTCCTCCTACGCAATTTTTTCTGAAGACTCGAGGATTCCCTTTAGATTTTTCCTTGGTGCGATGCCATTTTTAGAAGATTTAGTTTTGTTAGGGCCTGCCACCATTAAAGCGGCTCAGGATAGTGGAATAGATTTAATTTCTAAAGTCAGGCTGATCCAAGGGCCAAAGTTAAATGATATTTTTGATGATATAAATGTTAAGCGAAATTTTTGGGAGCATTTAAAATCTAGTTTAAAGATCCAATAAAAGTTTACCCAACTTTTGTTACCAACATAGATATCGATTGATTTTGCAATAGTTTCGAGTCACGACTGACGTGCACGAGCCTGATTGATATTGCAAATTACGAGACCTTCTTTTGGCCTTCCAGTCGATTTTGCCCGGTGCCACGTCTCTCTTTTACAATTTTAAATTGTGTATCAAAGTCGGTTTTAATCTGACTTTTGGGAATTGTTTTTCCACCATCCAGATGTGTCGCTAACAACATAAACGCCGATTGAAATGGGCAACCAGATCGTTTATAGGCCTCTGATAACAATGAAAGAACCTTTTGACGATCTGGGGCGTCAATTAAAGCAGCTTGTAGTGCTTCGATAGATTTTTGATACTGCCTATCATGCATTAGCGCAAATCCAAGCAACCCATAATTTTGCGATGTTTGCTCGAGCCCAATAATTAAATTGTAAATGGCGACTGCATTTGTGTAATCGTGAGAGGCCATGAGTACTTTTGCTTTTGCTTTCATGAGAGATACATTGTTGGGCTCTCTTATGAGGCCGTCGTCTAGGACTTTTGCAGCCTTGTCCATTTCTTCAAATCGAACATACAAATTTGAAGCTATGATTCTTGCATCGACTTTATTTGGTGCTGCACTGATTTCATCGAGAAGAGGAGGAATTGCTTTTCTCAATTGTCCTCTAGATTCAAAACATTTCACAATAAGGTCTAAGGCAAGCGTGAGTGATGGATGATTTCTCCGCGCCCTTTTGTAGTAATAAATTGCCTTTTCAATATTTTCAGTGGATTCGTATGCTTTTCCAATGCCGATTAATGCTTCTCGCATCTTAGCATTTTCCTTCAATGCTTCTCGAAAATGGTCTATTGCGCCGAGACTATCTCCTTGCTCAAGTAGCATGTTTGCTAACGCAGTTTGACGATTTGCTTGTCTCGGGTTTAACTCAAGTTCACTTTTCATAGAATCAATCGCATGAGCTTTTTGATCGAGTTTTAGGTATATGTTTGCCATTGCGGCAAAATTTTTATAGTACGTTGAATTGTTGGCTGCAGACTCCTTCAATATATGAAGAGCTTCCCCTGGATGACCCATTGCATCAATGGTCAATGCTTTAAGGTGTTGGGCCTTTGCACTGCCCGCGTCAAGACGTTGTGCGGCTTCAAATAGTTTCAGCGCATCCTGATATTCCTTCGAAACTAGCAGCCTTTCACCCTGTCTAATAAGCTTAACTAGTGGAGGAGGGGAATGATACTTTACCAAAACAGATAGTACTTTCTTTTCGATATCGCTAATTTGAAATGGCTTTAAAATGTAGTCGTCCGCACCTAGATCTACAGCTTGTATGATATCTTCTTTACTACCCTCTCCCGTTACAACAATGATAGGGATATCAGATGCAAAATCCTTTGAGCGAATTTTTTTTAATACCTGGAATCCATCTGCGCGACGCATGTAGAGATCTGTCAGGATTAAATCTATGGGAGTTTTATCTTTGTTTATGGCCTTGATGGCTTCATATCCGTCAAAAAATTCTAACACTGTACCGAAACCCATAGTTGTCAATACCCGCTTAATAGCCTTCCTAATCGGATCTTGGTCGTCAATGACAACCACAGTCATATTTTCAGGTTTAAAGGGCAATTTGGTAATTGTTTGGCTCACTTTTAATCCTCGACGGAACTGATTGAAAAGTCTCTTGAGATTCCTGCTTTAGGTTAATGACGTTTGAGAACACAACCCAAATGTTTGAATAAGCTAATTAATATTCAATCCTATATGGCATCGGACGTATCTGGCTGTAAGTTGAGTTCAATTTGAATTGTTAGTTGAATCAAAAGTTAAAGTTGGTGCGAGGAAGGCCAATGTGCGCATTGCAATCTAAAGTCTATTTATCAGTTAACTTTGATCTTTTTTTATATTCTTGCGACATTCTCAAATATGCGGCTGCAATGCTGCTGTTACCGGAAATAGTTATTGCGGTCTTCCAATTCTGCTCTGCGATATCGTAGTGACCTAGCTTCCAGTTTATGAGCCCTGACCAAATGTGTGCTTCTGTCGTACTAGGAAATGTGGACATTACCTGCTGAAATTCCGATAGGGATTTCTCAAACTGCGACATTCTAAAATAAATTTTGCCAAGTGCAACGCGAACATCAGGCATGCGATCGTAAATTGCTAAGGCTTTTTTGAATTCAACAATCGCCTCATTTGGCATAGAGCTTTGATCGTAAAGGTGTCCTGTGGCGGCATGCTGATTTGCCAATCGTCCCATTATCAAATCAGGCACTTTTTTATTTGCTGGAGTCATGGCGACAATTTCGGAAAATACAGCCTTTGCATCGTCATACTTGCCAAGATCACAATACGTGGCACTCAAATTCAACCCTGCTTCAATAAAGTTGTTATTGATTTTCAATGCCTTGGTAAATTCAATAATTGCTTCCGCAAATTTCGATTGTTGATGGTACGTGACTCCAAGTAAATTGCGCAAATTTGCCGCTGAACCATGTTCATCAATTGAGCTTTTTAATAGCTTTTCAGCTGCTTCAAAGCGGCCAACAGACAAATAAAGTTTAACTTTGGAATGAATCTCACTAAAATCAACACGCATTCGATATTCTCTGTCGGAAATAAATCATTGCTTATGCCACAGAACTTGATTCAAATCTGCGGCTTACCATTACCTTAATCTGTCCAGGAAATGCAACCTCTGCCTCGATTTTCTTTGCGATTGCGGCAGTCATTTCTTGTAGTTCGTCATCACGAACTCGTTTGTGATTTACCTCAATATGAATTTCGCGCCCGCCATTCATGATTGCAGATTTTGTGATTCCAGGAAAGCCACGCACAACATCATCAATAGCACTCAATCTGACTTGATAGCCCTCTTCCAAATTCACTCGCGCGCCAGGTCTCGCACCGGAGAGAGTGTCAGCTGTTTTTAAAACATGCGCTAAAGGAGTTTCAATGATTAAATCGTTATGATGACTCATTAAAGTATCGCAGATTAATTTTGACTCGCCATATCTATCAGCGTAGTCACCGCTAATCACCGCATGGCTGCCTTCGATTCGGTAGTCGAGCACTTTACCAATATCATGGAGCAGTCCACAACGTTTGGCGTCTTGAGGGTTGACACCTAGCTCTTCAGCGACCAATCCTGCCAGCATACCTACCTCAAATGAATGCAGGTATTGGTTTTGACGATAACTTGTTCGCCAATTTAGGTAGCCAATCAATTTTATCACTTCAATGTGAATACCCTCCAATTGCAATTCCATGACAGCCTGACGTCCAAGCTTTACAGCATGACTTTCCAGCTGAGCTCGCTGGCGGGTATAGATATCTCCAATCTTTGACCATGAACCTTGTCCTGTTTTTAGTACCTCTGCTAGTGCAAGTCTTGCTGATTCTCTTTCCACCCCCATGCCGCCAGAGAGTTTAACTATTGCAGGCATTTCAGAATGACGCGGGGGCATAAACTCCGCTTCAATGGAAGCAAGGGATTTTAATTCCGCTATCAATCCGGAACTATCAGCGGCAAGATTATCCCAATAATTTTGGTTTTCGACGTCTACAGTATTGATCATTTTTGGCCAGGGAAACTCTGGCGCGTATCGTGCCATTGAGCGACTTAAAAATCTGGATGCAACGCGCTTTGCAGAGTTGGAAAGATCTTCAGTATACAATTTGAGAAGTTTTTGAGCTTCTAACTGACGAGCTTCGCACAACTGATCGGTAAGATTTTTCACAATCTCAGTAGAATTTGATTTGGATTTATTCTCCAATTCCTTTTGCAATTCTTGGTATTGATG
>JAPLFV010000302.1 GCA_026390495.1 Pseudomonadota bacterium
TTTAAGTTTGAGGCGACTTTAGTTGACCTCGTCGAAATTGGGGCACACTTTTTTCTTTTTAGCACATCCCCATGGACACTTCACCCTTCGGGTTCAGGATGACGAGGCAGATGTGCCAATATACCGCATCATGCTAAGCATTGCAAAGCATCTCGAGTATTCGAGATCCCTCGCTTTGCTTCGGGATGACGATGCTCAAAAGACAGTGTTTGATACAGAATTTAAGGAGCATATTTTCAGTTAACGTAGAAAAATTTCACCCAAAATAACGCAATTCAATGGCTCGTATGCGTATAGACTTTTAATTTAAATTTTCCGTTATTGACGTTGGAAGTACTGTTGACGTTGGAAGTACTGTTGACGTTGGAAGTACTGTTGACGTTGGAAGTACTGTTGACGTTGGAAGTACTGGAAGTACTGTTGACGTTGGAAGTACTGTTGACGTTGGAAGTACTGTTGACGTTGGAAATGTTAACAAGCGGAAATTTTGGTTAATCGAACGCTGAGACACTGGCAAATAATTTGCGAAGACGCAATTCTTCATTGACGATGATTCATATGAACAAAAGAAGTCAGTCCATGACGTTTAACAATTGAAGAGTATCAATTGGGATTGATGGAACGTGCAATGTCATCATAGATTTTACCGAGATTGGAAGACTGATCCAAGGCCACAGGAATTCCCAAATCGCTTTTAAGACGAACTTCTTTGTGGAGAGGAATCCGACCTAATACTTTTAATTTACGACGAGAGGTGAAGTCGACAAAGGCATCTTGACCAAAAATATGTTCTTTATGATCGCAATTGGGACATTGAAACCACGCCATGTTTTCAACGACTCCTAGGATTGGCACTTCTAGTTTTTGATACATTGATACGGCCTTTTCAGCATCTATCAAGGCAATATCTTGAGGCGTTGTGATTATGATTGCTGAGTGAATTGGCAACTTTTCTGCAATGGTCATTTGTACGTCGCCCGTTCCTGGCGGCATGTCAACTACAAGGAAATCCAAATCGCCCCAATCCACGTCATAACAAAATTGTTCAACGGCCTTTGAAACCATGGGGCCTCTCCAAATTACAGGAGTCATGGCGTCGCTTAAAAATCCAAACGAAACGACTTTTATAGAATGTCCGATCAGCGGAATAAGTCTTTTATCTTTGCTAATTGAAAGCTGACCTTTAATACCCAAAAGCGTCGGTGCGGAAGGGCCGTAGACATCGCAATCCATAAGACCTACTCGTTTACCTTGAAGTGACAGCGCAACGGCAAGATTTGCAGAAAGTGTCGATTTTCCAACTCCACCCTTACCAGATGAAACGACGATCACGCTTCGAACCCCAGGAATTGCCTTCTTTTCGACCTTCAGGCCATAGGGATTTTTTGCAAATTTATAGTCGGTTGGTTGTGAACCTTCCGTTGAGATTTTGGATCGAGAAAAGAATATCGAGAACTTCCAAGTCTTCCAGGTATCATGGATGGCAATGGATAGAATGACAGCCTTCTCGAATTTAATTTTATCATCGAGAGTCATGCCATCGCTGGCAAATTTTATCCGAATTGTTCCATTTGAGTTTTCAACACCCATAAACCGGTCATTGATTGTAACGGATTCATCTGATAGCCCAATCTCTGCGAGATCAGTGCGATGAGTCATCAGATTCCTAAAAAAAATGCCAAAGTTTTCTTCACTGAATTCAGTCATTTATATACATCCAAACAGAGTGCAAATGGCACCAAAAATATTGAAGCTTGTCAGAGTTTAGGGTATTCGGACACCAGCAAGGAAACTAATCGACTTTGCAAATTTTGGTCAATTGGTTAATCTAATAGAGCAAAGACGAATTCTAAGGTTGCTTAAATAAGGAGCTGGTCGAGTGCAAAAAGTTATGGTTTATACAAAAAATCACTGTAGTTATTGCGATTCTTTAAAGCGATTGCTCAAAAAAATAAATTTGCCTTACGAAGAGCAAAATCTAGAAAAATTGCCGGATGAAAGAGAACGGCTTAGTAAATTGGCAGGTGGATATAGGACTATGCCTATGGTTTGGATTGGGCAAGAGTTTATCGGAGGGTACACCGATTTTGAGGCCCTATATCTTTCAGGTGAACTGTTCACAAAAATAAATCGTGAGTAACTAGTGAATTGGTCCCGCTTCATAAATTTTCTTCTTATTGTAGGGTTTTTCAATGCAATTAGTTTTGGAATTTATGATTTCTGGTTTCGTCCAAAGTTATTCATCAATAAACCTCAAATTAAAACCGTTTCAAAGATTGCAGACCCTCCAGCTGATCCTTTTTCTTCCACTGAAATGGAATATTTTCGCCAATTGACGCTGAAGTACAATACAGGTCAGTTTGAAGGTGCCTTAAAATATGCTGAAGAGCTCCTTCTAAAGGGGGATCTGTCGTCGGGATTTGGTAATTGGCTTCGTCAGCAGATTCCTGTTTTAATGACGTCACTTGCATGGTTGAAAATTCAAAGTGGCGATTGCCCTGAGGCCCAGAAGATTTTATATCGTGCGGTCCAAAGAGGAGCAATTCCTGAAACTAAGAAGGCTTTGGGAGTCTGCCTGCTAGGTGCCAAAGAGTGGCCAGAAGCATCGACTTGGTTAGCAGATTTTGTCAAAGATCGACCTCAAGATCTAGAAGGAAGACTATTGTTTGCGGATTCACTTGAGTCTTTAGGTCGATTCGATGAGGCCGTGTTAAACCTTGATGCAGCGTCGCAATTCACTGACTTAACCGCTGAGCAAAAGCTAAACCTGTCAAATAAGTTGACGGCCATGAAGGTTAAGGCTCAAGAAGGGTTGAAACAAAAAAGCGAATTTAGTCGGCGTTTTTACGTGAGTTACCTTGAACATGAACATGAAGCCTACTTGCCTCAGATTTTTGAAACACTCGAATCGTCAACAGATGAATTCTCCGAGTTGCTAGGTTTAGAGCCAGTTAATTCACCCATTGAGGTCATTCTCTATTCAAAAGAAGCTTTTCGTTCAGTTATTCCGGGTGGGCCAGAGTGGTCGGAGGGAATGTTTGACGGAAGAATTAGAGTTCCATTTCATGCGGATATGAAGAGACAAAATTTAAGTTTGTTAACTACAATTCTGCGCCACGAACTGGTCCATGCTTTGTTATCTATTAGATCAAAAAGGCGCAGCCTTCCAACTTGGTTTGATGAAGGATTAGCTCAGTTGTTAGCATGCAGACTTAGAGAGTGTTCCGGATTTAGATTTGGGGTGAGTCCAGGCGATTTCTTGAGTCAAAAGATGTTGAATGAACCATTTGTGACGTTGACAACGATTGAGGCTGGGATGGCCTATCAACAGAGTTTGTATCTGACTCGTTTTTTAGCGAAGACACAAAATGAAGATGTTTTTAAGTCTATGCTGAGAGACCTTGAGCCGGCAGGTCCAATCACGTCGGACTTTTTGATTCGTAAGGCGGGATACGACAGTTTTGAGAAAGCGCGGCAATCAGTTGCCGGAGCTTGGGTGAAGAAATTGGTCTATTGAGTGTCTTGAAGCTCACTAAACCTCGAAAAAGCTCGCATGCAAAATTTTTAAATTATGATGCGACTTTTTCGATAGGCGATTCAGAGCGCCCCCCTGAGAGGGCTTTCTTTTACTATGGGCGAACCGGCTTCAGAGCATATCCAATATAGTTTGCAACAAAGACTCGACCTTTTGTGCCTTTGACAAAGCAGCCTTTTGCCTCAAAACGGCGACGCCCGCAAGATTCTTGGCGAGCAATACCCTTGGCAGCGGTTTGTGTGTCGTAAAAATATGGCTGAACAACGATATCATGATGGCATGATTGACCGTCTGTGTTGGTACAAGGAAGGTTTAGGCATAGTTGAAGGTCTTTCATGACTTCGATGCTTGCAGGCAGTCTCAAAAATTCAGTCTGACAAGCAACGTCTCGATCAGCAAAAAACTCATCCCAGTAGTAGAAATATCCTTCGACTTTATTGACGGGTATGCTGCGATCACACTCTGGCCAACCATTTGTCTCGGTAACAGGGCAGCCTCCAATGATATCAGGAGTTGAACTGCCGCTTCCGCATCCAGCCGCAAAACTCAGTTGACTAGCGATTCCAAAAAACATCGAAACAAATACAAATAGACTTTTTTTCATGAGTAAACTCCCAAACTAAAAAGATGACTAAAATGATTGCATTGGTTTCGGTATATCTTTTGACGTGCCAAAATGTCAATAGCAGAAACCCTGCCGACCGCATGTCCAGCAAGGGTTTGATGATTCCGAGATGGTTTGCTTATTTTATAGTCACCATGACTCGATCGTAGATATAATATTCCTTCGTCGCATCCCAATCTTCAAAAAGCCTAAGTTCATATTTTCCGGGAGCGAGGCCGGCTGTTGGGATCGCGAATTGGCCCTCACTGGTTGCAGGTAGCTTTATAGTTCTAACCGAATTGGGTGCAGTTGAATTTGGTCGCGCTAATGAAACCCAGTTTGAAGTACTTAGTTTCAAATCTGAAAACGAAAAATTAACTGGATTCCCCAGAGAAACCTCTGTTTCAACATCTCCAAAAAGAGGCGCCAAGCAATTGTTGCTGGATTGAATATTGAATGATTGGCGGGCGGCAACTGTATAACTGCGTGTACCCTCCCAATCCAAATAGAGTCTAATTTCATAGGTGCTAAACGGATTCAATCCTCGGGTTGATAGGTTTATCTCGCCTTGCCTCGTATTGGCGGGCAAATATTTGAAGCGATAGGACTGAGCGACATCGGTTTGTGATTCATCAGCAATGGTAATCCAGTGGCCTTTTGCGGATGATGTGGGAGCTACTGCCGAATACTTTACTCGAAGGTCTCTACATGCAACGATTGTTTGATTTTGAATTGAGATGAGCTGTGAGAATCCAATAGTCCCGAAGAATGTCAGCGAACTAAACAAAATCGAAAATGTTTTTAGCACCATTTTATGATTCCCCTTTTTGGTTTGGATTATTCTTGCAACTAGTTGGGGTGTTTTCCAAATTTACATAAAATTGGATGCAATATTTTGGCCGTATCTGATTTTTTTGGAAATCCCTATCACTGGATCTGTAAAGTAAGCTTTTTTTGAGACAATACTTTGTCCATTTGATGCTGAGGGACCTTTGCTATCGGCCAAAGTGACCGAAAGAGTTCCTTTTTTTTCTTGAGATAGCACTGTCAATTCATGTGGATTTATCAAAAAAAATTATGCCCCTGCCTAGGGGCTTTTGCTTTATTTTATTTTTGTCCAAAACTGGATACCTCTAAAGAAGTATGAAAAGATTATAGTAGATTGTTTCCTTTTTTTGTTTTCATAAACACCTGAATAAGGAGGTCCAAGGATGAGACTATCTGCTGGTAATGCCCGCTTAATATCAATGATTGGTATTTGGGGTATGAGTTTGACTGGATTTGCGAAGGTTAATGTATCCAAATCTGGGGTTTTGACCACTTATGACGTAAATCTCGAAGGAATCGAAACAAAGCAAGTGACTTTTGCTGGTACCGATTTCCAAAAGGTGTTTTTGAAGGGTGCAGGAAGCTTTGCCGGGGTCGAGTATATTGAAGGAGAACCTGAGCTACCAGTCGTTCGAATTCTGGTTCGCGGAAATCCTCAGATTGAAATTAAAGACCAGGGATTTGAATCTAAAATGATAGGCCAGCTGTCAAAGCCAATGTTTCCAAATCAACCGAGTTGGAACAAAAGCTTAAGAGCCGCTCCGCCCATGACAATGAACATGAATACCTATAGCTCTAGGAGTTTTATAAGCCAGCAAGATTTTTCCATAGAAGATGCTGGTTCGGTCAGAGGAGTGCCGCAAAAATTAGTGACACTGCGACCTTTGTCTTATGAACCCGCCACAGGCCAATATGTGCTTCGCAGGCATTTTGTTGTGAAAGTAAATGAAGTTGAAAGTACTCTCAATCGTTCAGCGGCACCGTTGATCGCCTTTGTCATTGGCAAAAACCTTGCGGCCAGCCCAAAAATTGATGAGTTAGAGCAGGATAAAATCAAAAGAGGTTACAAAGTCGAGAGGCTTATCGTTGGCTCCGATCAGTTGCCAAATACTCCTGCAGCAGTTCGACAAGCTTTGCAAACAATATTGCGTGATGAATCCAAAAACTTAAGACATGCATTTATCATCGGAGACGTCGGAGATGTTGCATCTCAAACCGCAAAAAATATTTCTGGTCTTACAGACCACTATTATAGAGCCATAGATACAGACAATTATGATTTGGATTTGAATGGACCTGATATTGGTGTGGGACGACTTTCTGTAAACACACTTGCTCAGTTGGAAATCGTTATTGATAAAATATTGAGATATAGTCAAGGAGAGTTTGGTCGAGACAATTGGATGAATCATCCATTGTTTTTGACGACCCATGATCGTTGGCAGGTTGCAGAAGGCACTCACAATGCAGTCATAGCTAAGCACTTTGCTCCTCGAGGCTACGACCGAGTTTTTCCTGATGCCGCAGAAAAAGGCGGAGATAAACTCTACCCAATTTCCTTAAAAGCTACGAAGCAGCAGATTGTGTCTCACATGGCTGCGGGTCGGACTATTATCAACTATTCAGGTCACGGTTCGAATACGGGCTGGGAAGACGTAACAACTCCCGACATCAATTCATTTGCAGATCCTGATGCACTTCCTTATGTGATGTCAAACGCATGTATTACAGGTGATTTCAGGAAAGATCCCGTGTTTGCGGAGACGTGGCTTCGCGAGCCTCAAGGCGCCATCACATTTTGGGGCTCAATGGATAGCACCTACTGGGACGAAGATGACATTCTTGAGAAAGCCTTATACGACGGAATGTTTGAAAAAGGTTTGAGAGAGTTTGATCGATTGCACCAAAACGCTTTGACAGGAATGTGGACGTATTACGGTGGGGCTAACCGAAGTAAGTATTACTGGGAAACCTATGTAACTTTTGGCGACCCTTCCTTAGAGTTTCGCACCAATCGACCTGAAGCAGCTGTCGTTGAAGGGTTTGATGCGGTGGTTATGGGGTCAGCAGAAACGATCGTGCGCATCCGTGGTGCGTCCGGGCAACCTCTTGAAAATGTGAACGTCATATTGAGAAATCCTTCGAGTGGATTACAGGTTAGAGCTGTAACATCCGCCGCAGGTGAAGCGTCACTTGCAACCGGCGTCTTCGCTGAAGGCGGTGAGGGGCTTGAACTAGTCGCATTTGCATCAAATATTGTGACAGTAACTAAGTCAGTTCCGTTGATCTCACCTAGCGGTCCGTATTTTGGATTCTCAAAATGGAACTACAATGGACGCGCATCATCATCTGCATATGTGAACGAAGTGATTCAATTAAAATCTGTGGTGGAGAATTTTGGCTCTGTAGCATCTGATGCCGGTCAGGTCCAAATCACAGAGATTTCTGGTCCCGCAGTTGTCGTTGGCGCTTCAGCCATGGTGCCTGCGGTAGGAGTTCGTCAAAAAGTTGATATTGCAAATGGCTTGTCGATTCAGGTTCTGCCCACTGCCAATAAAGGGGATATGATTCATTTAACATTGGCATGGTCGTCACCTCAGGGCGCTTCTGGCAAATTCAGAATCAGCATTCCTGTATATAGAGCCGAGCTGACTGTAACACAAGTTGATTATGGCTCTCCTGAGATTGAAGGAATTTCCGTAAGTGGCGATATCTATGTGACGGTTAAAAATACTGGAAACGAAGTGATTCGAGATGCGAGCCTTGTTGTTGTTCCAGATACATGTACCACTCAGGCGCGAATGGCTGCTCGAGTGACGGTGTTGAATCCTGGAGAATCTATACGGATTCCAGAGGCTATCAACGTCGTTCCTGACTCAAGCTGTGAAAGTGGATCTTTTGGAAAAGTTATGCTTCGAGGAGATTATGCTGGACTTGCAGGTCGTCCTGGAATTCAAAGTTCAGCTGGTTTCTTAATTGGACTCATCGAGATTTTCAGCGACTCTCAACATGAATTGAATTTGTCTATTCCAGATAAATCCACACCCGTCTCAAAAGTTATTAATGTTGCCCATACTGGTCGCATCAAGGACGTTTCTGTAGCAGTCAAAATTAAGCATTCTTACGTTGGTGATCTCTTGATTTCAATGACGTCTCCTGCTGGAAAGCGAATCGTTCTTCGCAATAAAGAGGGCGGCGGTGCTGATGATTTGGATATTCGATGGGGACGAAATGGAGTCGCTGTGGCCGACCTGGCGCAATTTGTTGGCGACGAAGTTTTTGGTGATTGGAAAATAGACGTTCAGGACGATGCGACTGGCGATGTTGGTATTTGGAACGACGTAGAATTAAACATTCGTCATTGGTAGTTTCTAGTCGTTTCGAAATGAAGTTTGGAATATGAGTTGAATTTTTAAGCTTGTTTGATCCCCGATATCAGTGAAATCTGATTTCGGGGATTTTGATTTGGTCAAAACGAAAGAAAATGTGATAATCTCTCAAAGAAATTTCAGTCATGACAAAAATATTCTTCTTTAAATCAGATTGGAGCGTCTATGAAGAGTCCTTTTTTATTCGCAGCGGCCCTATTGCTATTGTCAAGTTGTGGCTTTAAGCAGGTCAATACAGGTTTTAGGGGCATTCAAACGGAATTTGGCAAAGTAGTAGGTGAGCCACTTCCGGAAGGTTTGCATTTTTACAACCCAATAACGTCTTCAATTGAAGAGTTTGAGGTTAGAGAGCAGAAGCTAGAACACACAACGTCCTCGTTCACAAGGGATACTCAGAACGTCGATATTACATTTGCAATGACCTATTATCCTGATCCAACAAGAGTGAATGAAATTTATCGTCAGTTTGGATGGGATTGGGATAAAAAAGTAGTTCTTCCCGCGTCATTGGGATCCATTAAAGACGTGGTTGGGAAATATATAGCTGATGATTTGGTGGGAAAACGGGAAGAAGCAAAAATGGCTGTTTTTAAAGAATTGAGTGAAAGTTTGAAAACTCGCGATGTGTTTGTGACTCGAATTGATTTTACTAATTTAGATTTTGATGATGGATATGAAAGAGCCGTGGAAGCTAAAGTCATTGCAGTGCAGAAAGCGAGCGAATCGAAAAATAAAACTGTTGAAGTCGAGGAGCAGGCCAAACAAAAGGTCATCGCAGCTGAAGCAGAGGCGAAGTCTATGAGAATCCGATCACAAGCTCTAGAGCAAAACAAGGGTTTAGTTGACTATGAGGCCGTACAAAAGTGGGACGGCAAACTTCCTCAATATATGATGGGTAATTCTGTACCTTTTGTGAATTTAAAGTAGACTGTGATTGATTTTTTTTTTATTTGGAGGAGCTTTTATGAAATTGAATGGTTCAAATATGTTTATGATTTTATCAGGAGCGGTTTTGTTACACGGGTTTTCCTTGGCAATGAGCCAAGACAATAGCTGTGTGTTGTTGCAAAAATTAGCCAATAACTTAGGCTGTATTGGCGCATCAGGGAGCTTTGCTCAAGAAAACCAAAAGAATTTTACCGATGAAACCATTACAAGCAGTTTTGGCGATGGGCAGTGTCAACTTGCGAAGTCATTGGACGAAAGTAAATCCGCTCAAAAGAAAGAGTGTCAAAATTGGCTCAATGAGCAGAAAAAGGAATTAGGTAGCCGCTTTATAACTGGCAATTGCAAACCACAATGCTCTCCTTGCCAAGATACGATGCAAAAGTGCACTACAACAGGCGAAGTCAGATATCGATTAGATAATCGCAAATAAAATTATGGGTATAGTCTAGTCATTTTGCCCGTAGATTTTTCCCAAGATCTTTTGTAGTGGAGCCAAATTTTTTTATGAAGATGCCACATTTGTTTTTGTGGGTTCTGATTGCTACGCTATTGTTTGTCTCACAGCAGGTTTTTGCAATTCAGTCCATGATTCAGCAGGCCCAAAATGGTGCGGTCTTTGAAAAAGTGGCGTCTATAAAGAGCCACGGAGGCTCATTGGTTACAAGCACTGTTGTGGACCGGGAGATCGTTTATTCTGGAGATCGCAATGGCGTTGTAGTGGCAACTTCTTTCATAGGCGTAAAGGAATTGTGGGTCGTCCCCGTCGTAGCGTCTACTCAGGCTTCTAGGTCTGTGACTGCAATGGCAGTTTCAATGGATGGAGTTCTTCTGGCCGTAGCAACTGAATGTGGCGATTTGATGATTTTAGACGCAAAATCAGGTCGCGTTCTTCGCCGCAATATGCCCGTGAATGGATTAGTTATGACGTCGATGTCAATTTCAAGTGACGATTCGATGATTGCTGCCGGAGACCAGTCAGGCACATTGATGCTATGGACTTCGGATCTGACAGAATATCAGGTTATGGGAATCCATGATTGGTCAATCAATGATGTCAGATTTGTTTCCGAGCGATATCTTCTTGTAGCTGATTCTAAATCAGTCAAGATTTGGGATGTCGAAAATTTCGGTGTCAATCGTGTTATTGTTGATAGAGACGAGTTTGGTGGTGATGGTCTTTGGATCTCAGAATTAGGATATTCGAATAGTTTAGATTTTTTTGTCGTGACTTCAAATACTCAGATGATTGTTTTCGATATTCGGGCTGGAAATGTTCTGGCCAGATTTAGAAGTCCTAATGATCAGCCCCTAATGCATAGTCAAATCATCGATAGTGATACGAAGGTCATCGCTACAGATCGAAGTGGGGCCGTTCTCACCTGGGATATTGCCACAGGACAATTTCTTGGGGCGATGAATGCTTTTTCTATGTCGGCAGTTTCGGGTCTGCGACCGATTAAAGGCTCCTACTTCCTGCTAACTGGGCTCAAGTTAGATGTTTTTGGTTCAATATTCTTGCCGGTTATTGAGATATGGCAGTTAGGAAACAGCACTCTTGAAGGAGTTTCAGATGATCGTTCGAGTTATTAAAATAGCCAGTATTTTTTGTGTTGGTGCTTTTTTTATTGAGCAAAATATTGCCACCGCTAGGACTTCGAGTAATTTTGAGTCCAATGTTATAGGTGATTGGCGGTCTAACATTATTTCATTGACCGATGGACTGTTTAAACGCCGCTATAAATTTAACTTCAATGTCGATACTTCGTGCACCATGCAAATCGACGAACAGGTAACATCGCCCTTTGGCAATGCATCTTACCGAGTGGATTTTGGATGTCACTATCAGGTTTTTGAGAATGGAAAAATTGACATCCTGATTGAAGATAGATTTATGACCATGACAGATCAAATGGCGACCGACTCTTGTAACAAGAACCATTGTTGTGGCCAGGGAGAATGGATTTTAGGCCAAAAAAAGGATATTTCCTCTGCGGATTGTGAAAATGATGTGACAATCAAGGTGGGTGACACGATAAAGGATCTCTACGAACTCAGATCAAACGGCAAATATCTACAGAATCTGGCGCGAGATGATCGCACTCATGAGCCTGATGTGGAAAGGGACTCTGAAGGTAGGCCTTTGAAAATTAGCGAGAAAGTAGGACTTGCTACAAAAGGCGTAATGCCACCACCCGTCGTGGTCACACCTGAAATTCCTGATTTATTAAGTGGTGTTTATGATGTGATTGACTACGCAGTGTCAAAAGATTCCTGTGAAGGACCATTGGAACCTGTTCCGACCGATACTAAATATATTTACTTTCATCCAGCAAAGGTAGTGTTTCCGGCGTTACCAGGTTGGTTTTCAAAGGATTGTCGGTCTCACGATGGGTGTGCTAAACCAGAAGGTTTTTTTGGTCAGTCCAACTGGTCTGTTTTGACCATGCCAGAGGCCAATAAAATTTGGCTTGGAGATCGAGATACATTAATGTCCCAAGGGCAATTTTGCTTGGGAACACGCAATTCGGTCATTTTGGAAAGAAACGAAGCCGGCGAGGTTCTAGGGAAAGCACGGGAATTCCAGATTCGAGTACCTCAGGTTCCTAGTGACCAGATTCAAGATCGTTGCCCAATGAGTCACCCTTCGATCCAGGAAGCTTTTAAAAATGCTACCTGTGCAAAGGTGAAATCTATTCGGCTTCGCCCCCATCAGTCCATGATTCATGAATGATGTATTCATCTAAAGAGGATCAATTGACTCTGCGCGAGATGACTCGTGAGGAGTTTGAGGCCTATAGTGTCAGTAGTTTTGAAGATTTCTTGATCAGTCGATCGTTGAGATCGCAAGAAAGTATTGCGGAAGTGAAGCGCAGAGTGGGCGAGGCGCCTCCTGACAGGACTCAAAATGATCTTTGGTATTGTTTTGTTCTGAATTCCGAATACGTCATTGGATATGTTTGGGTTCAGATATTGATTGATCCTTACTCTGCATTCGTGTTTGATTTTAAATTAGATGTTTCCTACAGGGGCAAAGGTCTTGGCAGGCGTGCGATGAACTTGGTTCTTGACCTGTTGAAGCAGATAACAGTTGCTTGCGTCAAACTATGTGCTTTTGAGGATAATTTAGTGGCGAGACGGCTCTATCATTCAATGGGCTTTAAAGATGTAAATTATCGAGCAAAAAGCCAACAATTTGAGATGTCCTTATTTTTAGATTCTTGAAAGTTCCAAACTGGTTGTAGGTGGCAATTTGCAGCAATTCAACTCGACAAATGTTGTATTTAAGTCGACTAGACACGCGTGCGTCGGTTTGGTGTGTGCGATTGGAATTGCGTTGCTATACAAACTAAATAATTTTTCAATAAGTAGTCTTTTAAACTTTGATTTTGGCTCTCAATATTTGAACTATGAATTTGATCGGACTCTATTGAGGTTTCTAAATTCATTGTTGGCTGTCGGAGTCTTCTTTATCGTCACAAGGGATAGTAAAAGGAGTTTGTGGAGTTCAAACAAGCAAATTTTATGGATTCTTGTGTTGTATATGTTGATTTTTGGAATGCTGAAAATTGTATTTCTGGGAGTGCCAGAGTTTCTTTCGACAATGGATTTTATGTTTGAGTTATATTTTAATTTTTTCACTGGAATATCAGAAGAGTTTATATTCCGTGGGCTGTTGTTCGGAGGTCTTTGCTGGTTTTTCAGCCCTTTAAAAAGCATCTTTTTTTCAAGTGCCCTATTTTCACTTTTTCATCTTAGGCCAAGTGCCAATATATCGGATTATATTTTTTGGTTCGTTGCAGGATTGTCTCTCTGTGCATTCTTCGCTCGAGGCGGTGGGCTGGTCATCCTTTGCGTCTTTCATTTTCTATGGGATCAGTTGCACTATGGATTGAGGTGGCCAGATGCGAATGGATTTTCATATATCACAGCTTTGATTCTTTTGGATGTCTTATTTTTTCTGTGGGTTTATTATAGGTATAAACCTCCGTCGTATTGCGAAAATCATTTGCGCCAGGGACTTTAAATCCGGTTGTCATTTGGAATCAACGAATCACAGCCGCTGTGCCTTTGATTTCCATGCAAGTACCTTCAATCAGATAAAAACGAGGTGCCATAATGAAATCAGCTCGTTTCATTTTTTGCGCCTTAGCTGTTACTTGATCTATATATCCAAGATTTGTTCCACTTGTCTTATGAGCTACGGCGTCGCCTTTGCACCATTTAGTAGTCACATTTCCGACGGGTTTCAATTTCTTTCCTTTAGGTAAATTTGCATGAGTCATTGAGACGACTTCCACATCAAGAATCAGCTCACGATGTTTTGTGCACCCGATGAAAACTATAGGTAGAAACATCAAAAACCAAAAAAAAGTCATGTTTAAGTTTCTCATTGAAACCCCTTTCCTGAAACGGTAAGGCAGTACTTTGAAAAAACAACATAGTTAGAATATTCAGTCTCAGTGGTTACATTGTTGAAATATCTGATTCTTGTGGATTTTGGACCAGATCCTTTGCCCATGACGTCCTTTTCTAGTGTCCCTTTAACTGAAGACCTGGTGCCTGACCGGGCACTATCAAAAGCCTTTCGAAGCTTTCCGGAGCCTGCGGACATAGAATCAAAAAATGTATAGCTACAATCATCGCCTGTAATGAGGCCAACATTTTCGCCTTTCGTTGGTTCTTCGACAAACCCAATCAAAAGAACTTCATTTAGAGGCTCTGGCGGAGATTGACACGAGGAAAGTCCGATCAACTGCAACATACAAATTGCTGAAAACAAATAACATCGGTTTGCAAAATTCACTTAGATAATCCCAATTGATTCATGCTGAAAAAAATATTCCCATTTATATTTGAGACAATCTTATAAAGTTTTTGCTCAATAGTCCAGGTTGAGTCGGTTCGAATACCTAGCGCCATGAAGTATATAGGCTTTGAAGATAGCTCCTGACGCTACCTCCCGCATGAAATCCAAAAGACAGCGGAGATATGATTGCAAAGCCAATCAAAATCAGAGTGACGTAAATAACGGCTAATCCTTGATATAGTTTTTTTCTTTTAGGACTGATCGATTGAGACCAATTTGGAAAAGAGGAAAAAGTTACAATACAAAGAAACGTCAATGTTGGTAAATAGTGATATAAAAATAAGGGGCGATTTACAGCGGCCATGGGGGCGATGGATGCTATCGCGCCCAAAATCATGATTAGATTTCTGTCAAAAATGCGCTCTTTCCAAGAGGTGGAATTTCTATACCAATAGAACACTGCATAAACAAACCCGGGTAAAACAGAAAACCAAACGACTGGATTGCCGATGAAATAGATAACCTTACCAGCTTCCTGCCAGTAAAAAATAGGCCGTTTGAGGTAAAACCAAGTATACCATGGGCTTGCGTAAGGGTGGGGTGTTGTAATTCCAGCGTTTGCGGAAAGCATAATTTTATGGAGTTTAAAGGTGTCTTGGAAAAAGTGCCCTGTATTCAACATGAAAGCATCACCACTACCAGTTTCCGTCAGCAAGAAGAAATGTAGGTACCAACCTCCTAAATAGACAACGGCAAATCCGCAAACGAAGACAATCATTTCAGCTGCAAAGTTTTTTGTTTGATCCAACCACATTTTGGAATTTGCGTAGATTTTATCTATAGCAGTCATACCTAAAAGTCCGAATGATATCGCAACGGCGGTGAGGCCGGTGAATTTACTTCCGACAGCCATTGCACTAAACATTCCTGAAAGTGCAATCCAAAAATACCTATCCATTTTAATATCGCTTCGCATCACTCGAAGACAGGTAAGAACGGACGTTAGCATAAAGAAAATGAGAATGGGATCCAGAGCAACAATGCGGCTTTGCACTATAAAGGAATTATCAAAGCAAATCGCAAAACCGGCTAGAAACGCCGACAATACTGATCCTCCAAGCATATAGACTAAAAGAAAGATTATGCTTGGTATCGCAGCTCCAGCAAAGGCAGGAACCAGCCTCATGCCTTCGATGGCTACTGATTCGTCTAACTGCTGTCCAATATTTTTATATTGGATATCTGATTTGTGTCCGAATACTTTTGCTGAAGCCGCAATCAATAATTTTGCATGGGGTGGATGAATGTCGAAAAAGTTTTTATGACCACAGCAATACTGAGTGGCGAATTCACAAAAATAGATTTCATCAAACACAACTTGGCGCGGCAAACTTAAAAAGGGTAGTCGCATAATAAGGCCCACCGCAAAAAGCATGAATGCTATTTTGCGAGGAGTAAACTTATTAATCCAATATGGACTTGGACTCACAGCATTCACTTATTAAATTGACTCCGTGGCCATCCGTATCGAGCTAAGGAGCCCAACTCTTCTTCAATGCGCAAAAGTTGGTTGTATTTGCAGATTCTGTCGGTTCGGCTTGCGGATCCTGTTTTAATCATGCCGCAATTTGTAGCCACAGCGAGGTCAGCGATAGTGCTATCTTCAGTTTCGCCGGATCGATGGGATGCAATGGACGTGAAGCCATTTGTTTTAGCCATTTCAATTGTGTCTAGAGTTTCTGTTAGCGTTCCAATCTGATTTACTTTTATGAGAATCGAATTTGCAGCCTTAGTCTTAATTCCTTTTGCCAGCATTTTAACATTTGTTACAAAGAGATCATCACCGACGATTTGTACTTGATCACCGATCTTTTTAGTCAAGCTGACAAATCCATCCCAGTCGTGCTCATCTAATCCATCTTCGATTGAGACAATTGGGTAGTCTTTGGCGAGCTTGGCAAGAAAATCAACCATAGCAGCAGAATCAAGGGTTTTACCTTCGCCGTCCAAATGATATTTCTTGTCTTTGCAGAAGGAACTCGCCGCTACGTCAAGCGCCAATGAAATGTCCTTGCCGGGTTTAAATCCAGCCTTTTCAATAGCTGTCATAATGATGTCTAAGGCTTCTGCATTGCTCTTTAAGTCCGGCGCAAAACCGCCTTCATCACCCACGGCGGTATTCATTTTACGATCATGTAACACTTTTTTAAGGGCATGAAACACTTCGGCGCCATATCGAAGTCCCTCACGGAAGGTCGGGGCTCCCCAAGGAACAATCATAAATTCTTGAAAATCAACATTGTTGTCTGCATGAGCGCCCCCATTGATGATATTCATTAGGGGAACAGGCAATGTAATTGCGCGGCTACCGCCAATATATCGGTATAAAGGTAGTGCTGCAGATTCGGCGGCAGCTTTGGCACAAGCTAACGAAACTCCCAATATGGCATTCGCGCCTAAGTTTGACTTATTTTCGGTGCCGTCGAGTTCTATAAGCATATGATCAATGGCCACTTGGTTTGTGGCATCCATATTGAGTAGTCGCGGAGCAATAGTCTCTCGAACATTTCGAACGGCTCTTAAAACACCTTTTCCAAGATATCTGCCTTTATCGCCATCTCGGAGTTCACAGGCTTCAAACTCTCCAGTGGATGCTCCAGATGGAACCGCTGCTCGACCAAAAAATCCACTCTCTGTTCCAACTTCAACCTCAACAGTCGGATTCCCTCGGCTATCTAAAATTTCACGCGCGTGAACATAACTGATATTTGGCATGGTAAAGAATCCTTTCAAAATTAAAGGGGAAGTTCTCTCAAACAGAACTTTTAAAACAACAAGTGGGCAAGATTGTAACAAGAAAACAGATAAAAAATCTAATAAATTTAGAAGCTGATTGGAGTTACTTGAATGATCGCGCGTAGAGCATAGAAAGTGTGGCCATCAGATATATGAATTTGTTGAAGCGACTAGTAACTCTAAGTCAACTGACTTCTAAAAAGCTCAGCTTAGGAAAGTTTTAGGTGGTATTTCGCATTCAGATAATTTGCGATGTCAGACGTTGAATGGACAATATGGTAGGCCCAGCCATCTAAAGGAGCGACATTAAATCCCCAAGAACACCAAAGGCAATCGATGTTTGCATTGCCTGCTGCCATAATATCTTGGTGGCCATCGCCAACTAATACTGCTGGATGATTGCGATCAAGATTCATTTTGTCAAATGCCAACCAAATCAGATCGGTAGCGGGTTTTGCATTCGCGGCACTATCTCCACCAAGCCAACAGCCAAAATAGGATTCCCATTTAAAATGCTTAACTAATTCATCTACTAATTTCCAAGGCTTGTTACTAATTATGGCCATAGGAATGTTTGCCTGCTTAAGATTTAGAATCAAGGACTCTATTCCTGGGTATGGTTTTGTTTTGCCAGTGACGTTCAAGGCATAATGTTTCAGAAAAATTTTCCTCGCGCGAGAAAACTCAGGATGAGTTTCAGGATAAGTGACGCGACTGACAAATAGGTTGACTCCATCACCTACTGCCTTGATGACATCTTTTGTTGCCAGCGGGGGTAAGCCCAACTCAACGCGAGCATCATTTGCAGCTTTAGCGATATCCTCAGTGGTATTGAGGAGTGTGCCATCCATGTCAAATGCAATCAAGGGAGGTTTCTGCATCATTGATTGTGACCAAGCCTAACTAGATTCTGGCGCTAAACTCTTTTCGCTCCAGAAACGTATCTCGAGCGAAGCGAGGGATTTTGTGTTTTCAGCTACTTAGCCCTAAGATCCTTCAAGGCTTTCGCCTTTCAGGACACGTCGCTGGCGTTTCGCGCCAGCGAACTAACTATTGGTTGAACCTTAGTACTGACTCTACCATGGTGCGAAGACCGTATGCACATCCTCCATTGCTTGGATATCCAGTCGCTTTGCAGCTCCAACCTGTTCCAGCAATGTCCAAGTGTGCCCATTTAGTTGTACCGACAAACTCCTTAATAAACATAGCACCCATGATGGTGCCAGCTTTGACGCTTGATTTTGCGATGTTATTGAGATCTGCCGTGCTTCCCTTTGTTTCAGATTCGAGCTCTGGCCACATTGGTAGTTGCCAAAATGGTTCGCCAGCTTCTTGTGAGGACTTCAAAATATGGGATGCAATCTGATCATCATTGGACATTAAGCCTGCGCCGACAGTCCCTAAAGCGACAAGGACTGCGCCAGTCAAAGTTGCAATGTCAATCATCATTTCTGGTTTGTAAGTGACACTCGCATAATGAACTAAATCTGCCAATACAAGACGCCCTTCAGCATCAGTATTTTGGACCTCGATAGTCTTCCCATTCATTGCAACAACAATGTCTCCGGGTTTTGTTGCTTTAGAATTAATAAGGTTTTCAGTTGCGCCAATGATACAAATTGTTTTGACGGGAGGTTTGACTTGAGACAGGTAAAGGGCCGATCCTAAAACGGCTGCTCCTCCTGACATGTCGTATTTCATTTCTTCCATTCCAGCGCCTGGCTTTAAGGATACTCCTCCTGCGTCAAAGGTGAGGCCTTTGCCAACTAGAGCCACACATTTGGAGTTGTCCTTTCCATCTATTTCCATGACGATCATATGTGCTTCGACATGACTGCCATTATTGACACTTAGAAACGAGCCCATTCCTAGAGCTTCAAGCTCGGATCGTTTCATGACCTGGACTTTCACTCCATAATCTTTACAAAGCTCCTGGGATACCGATGCAAATCGAGCTGGGTCAAACCAGTTAGCCGGCGCATCTTGAACAAACCTAGTAACGGCGGTAGCTTTCATCATGGCTCTCAAGGCAGTTTCTTGATCAGCATCGATTTTTCCTCCCCACAAAGATATTTTTGTAGGCAGATTTGTTTTAGGCGCGTCCTTCTTCTGAATTTTAAAACTGGTGCAAGTGTAGAGTCCCATGGCCAGACCATCGATGGTACTTTTACTGCATATCCCTTCGGCCTTGCAAATGACCAGCTGGTTTGCTTTCAATGACTTTATTGCCGCAGCGACGTTTAAGCCATAGGCTCGACTTCTTTGAGGTTTGGTAGTTTTTATCTTAACCGGTGCAACCACAAGAAAATGATTTCCATCGCAAATAGTTGAAAAGGTTCCAGAACCTTTCCACCCCGCAGCACTTAAGTTTTGTAGAATCTTATTTCTAAGAGCCTCAGGAACCTCTGGTGCATTGAGAACCAATGCATCGGCATCGCTCGACTCAGTTTTACCTTCAGCAAGGGCTACCACGTGAATTGCAGATGCGACAGGGGCTTGAACAGTATCTAAGGTGACATTTCCAGCCCATGAGTAGGAGTCTGGTAACAAAGTCTTAAGTGTTTCTTTATTAAATCCTGTAAGCATAGTTTCTCCATTTCTTTTTTACTCAATTAGCGAGTTTCCATCGCGGCGAGTTGATGTGCAAAAAATAGCCAATTTGAGGCTGTGAGTATTAATGTATTCTCTTAAGTTATCCTTATCAATAGCTTTACAGTATTTTTTTAAAATTTTTGACGAAGCTTGCTCACCTTTTTCATGCGTCTGGTATAGACGACGCCTATAATCGCGATATGATGTCAATTGGAATCAAAATTTTTTCCGAATATTTTATGCTTTTGGCACTTAAAATTTGAAGTGATTTGTATGCCATTTACAATTTCTCACGTTGCAGCTTTGTGGCCTCTTAGGCGGTACGTGAACCTATCGGCCTGTGTCATAGGTTCAATGGTTCCGGATTTTACTTATATGATTTACACTTTTTTTGGAGTCTTTTTTGAATCACACAGTTTGAATGGATTGTTCCTGTATTGCTTTCCGGCAGGAGTATTTTTTTGTTTGATCAATCATTTCTTTTCTCAAGCCTATTGGAATCATCGGTTTCCTTGGTTAGGTGAACCGGCAAAGTTTTTGCCCGTTACCAGTACGATCATAGGCTTATTGATTGGCGCCAGTTTGCACATCGTTTGGGATCAGTTCACTCACAAATACGGTTTGATTGTAAAACTTTGGCCGAATTTCTTTTTGCTACGATTTCAGATTTTTGGCGTTAGCGTTGTCGCTTATAATTTTTTTCAACATTTGAGCTCCTTGTTAGGATTGATTGTTGTATTTTTTTGGATATCTAAAAGGATGATTCTATTGAAATGCATTTTTTGTAACATGGAGCGCAAGAGGTTCACATTTCTAATAGGTATCTTTTTACTTTTTTTTGCTGTCGTAAGCTTTTTCTCGCCTACCTTGAATCAAGAGCGATTAGATCTTAATTTTAGCCCTCAAAATGTTTTGGTTGATCTCGCATTTCGAGGGCTGTTTTTGATGGCGTCATTCTATTTTTTGCTCCCTATCTTTGTTGCTGCCTATCGATTTGTTTTTCAGGCTACTATCAAATTTCGGACTAAAGTAGGTTGAACTTTCATTGAGAAAATCTGAATTATGATTAGAAAACATAGCGAATCTGTGGGTTTGGTATCCGTTTGTTTAGGGCGAGTCGTTATGGGGTTAGAAACCGTCTCAGCGGTACGAGCTGGGTTCTTTACAAAGTCTATCCTGACTGCTTTTCATACGAACCTATCGTTGGTACACTAGTAATGTCGAATCCTATCAATCAGTTCAGATGGGTCGCCGGCCGAGTATTTTGGATTTGCCAGGAACAATTTAGGAGTTCAACGCTATGAATTTTAATAGAATTGCATTTGGCGTCATTGCCGTTACAGCCGTCAGCATGGTCGGCGCTTGTAAAACAGCAAATCAAAAATCAAAAGGAAAGGACTACCCAGTCGAGTGGGATCCTTCGACCATGCGTCTGGGCGCTGCTTTTGATATTGTGCGCGGCCAAGCCATGCAAACATCCTGTATTATTGGGGAGATAGAAGAAGAAAAAACTAACGGAATTCGAAATGTGAACGTCCAGTTTTTTAATAATGTTGATACAGCAAAGTCAGCGCTTAGTATGACATCTGACCTTTCTATCGGAGGCGATGTTTCTGGTTTTGGATCGGCTGGAATGAAGGCTGATATTTTGAGATCTTTGACGACGTCCATTAGTGATAAAAAAACCTATGCAATGCTCCATATCAATATTAAAACCGGTCGAAAATTTTACAAAAATGCTAGTTTGGACTCAGACAAATTGGCAGCGATAGAAACAGCTACAAAGTCGAAATCAAACCTCATGAGTGGGTTTAGACCCTATTATCAAAACTCCTTCTTGCCGGCCTGTGGGAATGCCTATATTTCCAGCGTTGTCATGGGAGGTGAAATTATTGGAGTTGTAGAAGTGACGGAGATGTCAGAAGACATCGAATCAGAGTTGAAATCAAACTTTGGAATAAATGGAGAACAAGCTACAGATGTCGTGATTAAAAAAGTAAGTAGCGGGAAGGCAGAGTCCTCTGTATCGGTGGACAATTCGACTAAGAAGTCAAAATCTAAGATGATTGGTCAGGTGAAAGTTTGGATTAATGGTGGAAAAATTAGTTCAGAGCACAAATTTACTGAGTTGAGTTTTGATCAATTCATTGATATGGCAGGTAAGTTTGCGACAACAGTAGAACAGGATGGAGGCTCCAATCCGCTAACGGCTTTGATTACAAATAATGTTAATTTGCTAAATCAAAATCGTAATCCTCCGATTCCTCTAAATAAATATGCAGTACGGTTAAAAGACATTGAAGCTCAGCTTTTAAAACTGGGAAGTTCAGAGCGTGATTGGAATGATGCTATTCGTCATCCTCCTCATCCTGGATTTTCGGAAGCGATTGCTAGGAAGTCTATCGCAGATGTCAAAATGCATCGCGAAAAATTACATCAGATTCAAACCTCATGCATAGGATTGGACGATAAAGGGTGTGTTGACTATAAGATCGATTTTGATCAGCTTAGCTTAAAGATGCCATTTTCGATTCAGATCGAAACGATTGCTCGAGAGAATAATATTGATGACGGTTTCTTGTTTTGGGGCGGTTATCCGGAGTGCATAGTAAAGTTTGAAGTTTGCACGGAAAAGACCTGCAGGACTCCAAAATCCCTCTATATATCTCCTTATCATAAGTGGGGATCTTGCAATTTAGATTTCAAAAAGAGCTTTTCGCCTAAGGACATTGCGGTTCGTGCGGGGCGAGAAGTGACATCAGAAAAAATTGATGACTTGTTTATCAGAGTGTCGATTCAGGAAGCTGAAACCTTCACTTGGAAAACTCGCGGGAAGTCTATCTATCCAATGAGCGATGTACTGAAGAATAAACTGGCTCAATTTAGTATCATTGAAGATGACGTGAATCTGAATGTCGTCATTTCGAGCGTGACAGAATAGATTTCTTTACTCAGTCAAACTGATTTACAGAGCTTAAAAAAAAGTCGAGGTGATAAATGATCATCTCGACTTTTTAACAATTTTTCGTCAATAAACTAGACTGAAATTTTTCCAATATAAATAATTATGGAATCGTTGAAATGCTGCATCGGCTATATTTGATTTCCTCGCCGTTTACAGTAGTAGCGCCATCAGTCGTCGAAGCTAGACTACATTCATGAATTTTGCCAATGATTCCTGAATAATCCAAACTAACTGAGTTGGCTTGAATTGAGATATTATCGACTGGTTTTGCGTCTTTTTCATAACCGTATATGAAATCTGGAGCTTGACCAGCAGGATCCATTTTCGACAATGATCCCCATTCGCCGCCAATAATTCTCTTATTGGAGTCAAATTCTAAAGTATATCGGTAATTTGTTTTTTGAGACTGACTGAGATCAAAATTTGACTCATAAACTTGCTGAGCATCGTAGGGTTCTGCTATCCATCGAACTAGAGCCTTAACTTCCGCGACATATTTAGTACCCGAAGCGCGATATTCTGCAGCCACATCAGCCACACTGCCAACGGGCTTTAGATCGCCAATGTCAAACTCAACGGCATAAACAGGCTGGTTCCACACTTGACCATTGCGGGTTCTATCCATCACAAAGCCAACCTTTCGAACCGCAAGCTGTTCCACAAGAACTTCATGAAAGGAAGCAGGATTAACATCCCAGCAACCCGTGAATTCTAGGGATTCAATTTTTTTGACTTTGTCAGAACGTCCCCGCCTCATGTATTCTATAAGGCCTTTGTAAGTAGACGAAGCATAGTATTGTTGCCACTTTGAGAAAACAAAGAGGCTTTCATTTGTGCCATCAAGACTAATTTTATAGACCTCAGCTCGGTCATTGGGACCATTGACAGGTAGGTCAAGAAGAGTTTCTACAATTGTAAATGAGGTTTCATTGCCATTAAACTTAATAGTTCCTGCAAATCCCTTGCCCTTCGAATTTGCTGGTATGGGTGCGTTTGTATTGGCAACATCTTTATTGCAACGGCGACCTAGAAAATAATTTTTGTTATAGGGAGCCTCTTGCGCCCATGCCTTGCTAAGAAGACCCCGAATATCACCTTCGGTAAATAGTACTTCTTTTTCATTGATAGTTGCCATAACAGAATGTTTTGGGGCCTTTTCCATGACAGCAGCAGCAGCCCAACCGTGGCAAATTCCCATCCATCCCCAATCCTCTGCATCGGACGACGTATCATCAGTCCCTAAAAATTTATAATTGTTAGAGGAGCTGTATGTTAAGAAATTTGACCATCCGATTGAGGTCATAGGAATTGCTTTGGAAATTTCAGTGCTTTCCAGTGCAGGAATCATTTCCTGAAGTTTGCGTTTCTTTTCGGGTATGGTCGTTAAACCAGCAATTTCTTGGTCAGTTTTTTGAATCTGGCCTATTATTGATTTGATCGCATCAGAAGACGAACTTGTCTTAAATCGTTGTTGGTAGACAATATCGTATTTTTCACCAGGAGAAAGATTCGGGTCGGGTATTTTCTTAGCGCTTTCGGCTAGGAATGTTTCTAGATAATTTGCCAAACCCACAGTATCGGTAGATCTTTCACCAACGTCTTGCCAGCGGGCAGCCATCTCCTTATTGGTTAGTGGCCAGTAGGTATCAGACCATGGAATTTCTTCCAGACTTATGCGCTGATTTCTTTTTAGATCGTCATAAGAAAGAGCGACTTTAAGGCCAAATTGCTCTCGAACATTGGCAGAGTCTGGACTTTCATCAAGAGTTGAATTAGAGGGACTTCGTGATCCACAGCTATATAGTATAGGAAATGCGAGGGGCAGTATTGCTATAATTTTTTTCACGGGAATATTCCTTGTGTAGATTTACAAATTACTTAATAAATCCAGATGACGTGAAACATCCAGTTTCTAATTGCGACTGGTTGCAAGCTTTGGCCGCTCTTTGCAAAATCTTTTTATTTAGATTTTCTGCACTTGCTGCCAGTTTAGTGATGTCACTGCATTGATTTGTTTTCTTAAATTCAGCATGGCCACTAGTGTTTTCAAAAACACTTTCCGTGTTTGACGTATCAAACGCAAACATCATTGACGCACTTTGACCACCCGAACCGGTTGACTGGTCTAGTACAATTTGATTTAGCTTTGAATAGGTTGATTTGTTCTGTTTGCAGGAATCCGTAGCAATATTTCCAAGGATCGATAGACCTAAAGATCCTGGAAAAAGGTCTCCGCGAACTTTGAATTCTGATGGAGTTAGTGTCGTTATTTGAGCCTTGTTGGTATCACAAACTACGATTTGATTAATTGTAACTTTTGTCGAGTCAATATGGACAAACTTACTGCATGTGGCCGAAAGGAGGCTTTCGGCTGAATCACTTTCCAAAATCCAAACGCCTTCAAATTGACCCAATAGAGGCTTGATTTGGTTTTTTAAACTTTCATAATTTTTTCGGCTCTCTTCTGCGTTTCGTTTAGCTAAGTCAGCATCCGCAGCTTGCTTTTCAGCGTCGGATATCTTCTTTTGCATTTCAGTTTTTTGCTTTGCTTCAGAAACTTCTTTCTCTTTGATTTCTTGACTCAGGCGATCATTTTCTTCTTTTAAATCTTCATTATCATTTTTCATATTTTTATTAGGAGAAATTTAATGCTTCTATATAAACTATGGGGTATTTTATGTCAAATTATTAATTATTATTAATAGTATTATTCAATTGTCGCAGGATACTGTCAAATTGGCACAGTAAAGGTTGTTATTCCAATGCCCTACCAAGACCCGGTTAAAGCTGCATTGATATCCGCCGGTTAAAACGGCTTGACCAACTTGGACCTTACAGTTTGATCGATCGCTATCTAACGGGCCTTGCGCCTTAGAAGCCGCGGTAAAGAATAGGATTGTTCCAACTGTTCCTATCAAGATGCCAGCAGCGGTCATTAAAGTAGCATTCCTTTTCATCGTTTAACTCCATGATTTATTTGTGGAAAAAACAGGGATGCATCCCTTATCAAAATCATTGTCCGTTGACCTGGCAAAACACGTTAACTTTTGCGCAATAGAAGGTATCCGAATTGATCCCGACCATGACTTCGTTTGGTCGACATTTGATTCCTGTTCTCAAATGACCTCGTTCAACTTCAACCTGGCATTGTTGCAGAGAGGTTGGCTCGGGATTTTCTGCATGTGATACTGCTGTAAATGCGGCGGCAGCAACGATCAGACCAACTGCGAATGCTAAAAAGGTTTGCTTGCTTATGTGAATAGTCATGAGTGTTTCTCTCCCTGTTGAGTTTGCAAAATTTCCTTCAAAACCTCTTAAAAGTGTAGCGCAAATTGGTCAGAAGTCAAAATTTTGACGTTGTTTCCTTCTTACCAAGACGAAGTACTGATTCTTCTTATATGAATTCCTGGATGTATAATCCTAAGATTGGGGAATTGAGATTCTATAAATAGTAATTTCCTGCGGAAGACTCATGGCATTGATGTATCGAGGCTGGTGACAATGCTTTTGAAACATGTCTCGATCAAACTTAATCACAATGGGTTCGTAAATATAGAGATGGGTGTCATAGCCGACAACTTTTGACAACGATTCCTTATTCAAAGCATAGACATTCCTGGAGAGAATCAATGAATTGATGCGGGCTTTATCGGCCTTGTAATTCATTAAATCTTGAATTTGAAAAACAGCTCCATTGTGCAATTCGTCAAAAACTTCCAGATAGTCGCCAACTGTATGGATGTAGGAATGTTTTGCAACGAAGTTGCGCATTTTATTGTAACTGGCGTCATGGGGAGTAACTATATAATCATTCTCAGGGAGTACTAGATCTGCATACATCAAAGCGACAATGTCTTTGCTGTAGTAGTCAGAAATTATTTTACTCCAGTTGTATTGTCTATCCCAAATTTCCATCCCTCTGCTTTGTTGAAGAATCAAAACAATTCCGATGCACCAAGCAACGACTCGTTTCACATCTGATTTGATGAACTTTCTGCAATAATGGTGAAAGGTTAATGTTATTGAAATACAAAGAGCAGGAGCCAGATAGACAGTATATATTCTCGGATTCATTTTCAACATTGCTTGACCTATGAGTGACTCAAAGAGCCAGAAATACGAGAGTCCATAAATAGCCCACAGCAATTGTTTTTTTGTAATGAAGATCAAATTGATTAACGCACAAAAATAACCAATTGAAACAATGTCAAAGGTATAGTCCATTGCAGACTGATAGTGTTTTCTATGTGTCCACAGGTGAAGCAATAGATTTTTAAATGTTGATAGAGGATGTGTGATTATTTGAGTGATTTCGGGGCCCGGAGGACCATTGAGGTATTCTTTATACATTCCCAAAAAGTTGAGATTGGAGGTTGGAGGGATGTTGATAAACAGTCCGAATCCCAAAAAAATTATTCCTACTATTAGGAGTGATGACGCACCAAATTGTAACACATTCTTAATCTGTGTTTTTGGTGAGTTAAATATGATTGCGTAGAGAAAGGTGAAAAAGAAAAAAACCTCTGCATAATGCGTGCAAAATGCAAGTCCAGCAGCCGTCCCGGCTAGAACAAGTTTTCGTCTAAGAATATAAAATAGTGAGGCCAATGTAAACCAAAGCTGAGTCAGTCTAACTTCTTGCCCTCCGCTTTGTTGTAGAAAGGACAATGAACAAAGGAATAGGCAGACAGCGGATATTGCCGCAATATTTTTATAGATCGGTCGATCGTCAATGATGTCTCTCACGATGAGATATAAATACAAGATCACAAAAATTCCAGATAAAAGACCGACCAGTGATAGCGCCAGCGCATGGTCACAAAATAATGAAAAAAATCGACCTAGAGCATAGTGTACATAATGTGGGCCATGGGGGAGCATATTCGTTCGAAGTGCATTCACAAATTCGGCTTCATCTTGAGAGCCGGGGACTACAAGTAAGAAAAAGGAAGCAATTTTTGCAAATACAATCAGAATTGCTAAGAGAGTTATGGACTCCCACTTTGAAAGAGAAAAATGCTTTGCTGGAAATTTTAACAAGGTTTTCAAATCTATCATTTGAATTTTTTTCTTTAATGGATGAGGTTTTCGTTTTGAACGATTCTGATAATCGTGGTCTAGACTAAATAGTCTGCGCCCCTTGGTTTACTAAGGATGAATTTAATTTGATTTTGATTTTATGTTTGCTGCGGACACTGCAGCATATGCAGCTCCCAATAGCCCATTGTCGCATTCATTGATGATAAAGACTGGTATATCTTGGAGAGTCGATCTAAATCGCCCCTTGTCTAGAAATCCATTCATGAAATTTTTTTGCAATGGCTCCCTAATTTTCAAAGGAATTCCTCCTCCTAAATACACGCCGCCATATGGCATGCATTTAAGGGCAAGATTTCCTGCTTCGCGACCTAAAAGAGTACTATAAAGATCGAGGGTTGATTTTGAAATCAAGCAGTTTGACGAATACCGACTTGAGATCAAAGAACCCCAATCGTCATGTGATGACTGAACATCTAAAAATGCTTTGGCAGATTCTGGAAATTTCTGCATGTAAAATTGTGCAATGTTTCTAAACCCATCAAAACCACCTAGTACTCGCTCCCAACTCACATGACCGTCAAATTTTTGTTGCAACATCTGATATAAATCTATCTCGTCAGGTTGAACTGGTGAAAATGTGGCATGGCCTCCTTCACCGCCCATTGGGAAATGTTGGGTGCCATTCCACCCAATCACTGATTCTCCTAGTCCAGTTCCGGCTGCAATTAGAGCTTTTGTGGATAATTCTAATTGTCCAGGATTCAAAGTCAGGAGCTGATGGGGAGAAAGGTTTATAAGTCCCCAGCCATGAGACTGCATGTCATTGCAGATAAAAACGGGAGTGTTTTCAAATTTAGAGCTAATGCCGTGCGAATCACAGGTCCATTTTAAGTTGGTGACTGTACCTGATTGAATTGGGAAAGAACCTCGCACAGGACCCGCAATACCGATTCCAATAACATCAAACTTAATGTTGACATAGTGCTGCCTAACTTCATTGAGCATCATGTAGAAATCAGGATAATCGCGGCTTTGAATGGTCAATCGGTCTTGAATTTTAACTTTTGATTGTTCAAGAGTACAAAGGGCTGTCGCAGTCTTAGTGCCCCCAAGGTCAATGGCTAGAATTCTCATACGTTCCTCTTGAGTATTGGAGTATATTGACAGCGAAGAATTTAGATTTATTTTACATAAGATGCAATTTTTTTCCTTTTGTTGCGCTAATAGGTGTTGAGAATGGGTCTTTGAAGTGGTTTCCAAGACCTCTACTTAGCTGTGCGATTGGAGATGTAGGATGAGAGTTAATCGAGTTTGTTATAGGTTAATGATTTTACTTTGGAGCATATCGTTTAGCTTTTTGAGCTGTGTGAATTCAAATGTGTATTCGTCGACCACAAAAGGGTCAAAGGAGGCATCCATGAGCTTTAAGAAACCTGCAAGGGAGGAATTGGAAAAGAAACTGACTCCGCTGCAATGTCGCGTCACCCAGGAGGGCGATACAGAGAGGCCCTTTGCAAATGAGTATTGGGACCACAAAGCACCTGGTATTTATGTTGATGTTGTTTCCGGTGAGCCACTGTTTTCGTCACTAGATAAATTTGACTCCGGCACTGGATGGCCTAGTTTTACAAGGCCTTTGGTTGTACAAAATATCAAATTGAAGAATGAATATAGCTCCATTCTGGGCGATCGGGTCGAGGTTAGAAGCCAAAGTGCAGACTCCCACCTGGGTCACGTCTTTGATGATGGACCTGCACCCACCGGAAAGCGATATTGCATGAATTCTGCATCCCTAAGATTTGTGCCCGTAGATCGACTAGAAAAAGAAGGTTACGCTGAGTTTAAAAGCCTATTTATGTCGACGAATGAAGGGAGCACTCAATCAGGTTTTCTGGAATTGAGATCTCTTCCAGAAGGAGATTTCGCAAAATCAGCTAACTCAGAATGGTCGATTGCAACCGTCGCTGGGGGTTGTTTCTGGGGGGTTGAAGAAATCCTACGTTCAGTAAAGGGGATTGTTGATACACAGGTCGGATACACCGGGGGACGTATGTCAGTTCCTACGTACAAAGACATTACGACAGGGAAAACAGGACACGCAGAAGCAGTTCAGATCAAGTTTGACCCAAAGCAAATATCCTATGCGGACGTTTTAGGCTGGTTTATGCGTTTGCATGATCCAACATCGATGAACCGCCAGGGAAATGATGTGGGTACTCAATATCGTTCAGCTATTTTCGTGTATGACAATCTACAAATGCAGGCTGCCGAAGCGGTTTTGAAGAAGGTCAGAGACAGCGGTAAATGGAAAAATCCGATTGTTACGGAAGTCGTAAGGGCCTCTGAGTTTTGGCGAGCAGAGGAATATCATCAAAAGTACCTTGTTAAGAATCCCGGAGGTTACTCTTGTCATTATCTTCGTGATTAGGTTAAAACTAAGGCACAGCACCCAATGAACTTAGCTGACCTTGCCTTGATAGGCAGCCAGTTGATTGGGATTGTGAGTATAACCTTTTGGCGCCTATATTGCCGAAAAATGAGTCAATGAGAGGATTCTATGAAATTAGGTAGCGTATTTCTTTTCGCGGTGTCGATGTTTGCTGAAGTAGCTGCATTTGCAGATCAATCATTTCCTCGTTTGGCCGACAAGATCCAGCAGCAGGTAAGATCTAATATTACAGCATGCGGTCGATTGATTGTAGATTTGAGTTTTGAAACTTCGCCCAATTTTGCGTCTGCATTGATCGACGCTAGTTATGGAGTGTTTGATCAGAATGGACGCCCGATAGGATATTTTGTTCAATCTTTCGAGGGAAATCCTCATTTTCGCTGGATTTCCCCTCGGCAAGATTACGTACACTCGATCGTGTTCACGACGAATTTTATATCACTGTCACTTCCTGATTTGGGTACCGTTGCCGAAGGAAATCGATTTGTTAATCCTCAAGGTGTTCAGTTTAACTATCGATGCAAATCTGTTGGTCGTGTGAACAGTCTTGCAGATTTTGAAACTTGCATCGCTCGTGAATTTGTTAACAGAGTTTCAGAGAGAATTTGCAAAATTTGACAGTCAAATTGGTCAAGAGGCTCGAAGGCCGAGAAATTTAGTGATCGAAAATTGGCGCGCAATATGTGTGCCAATTTTTTTTTAGGTAATTTACTCGCATTAAAAATTATGTGATCATATCATGCTTGGACTTAATTCGAGTATCTCTTAAGTCTATGTTTTCAGTTTATGAGTTTTTACAATGGCCTTAATGAGGATGAGATGGCGGAAAATAG
>JAPLFV010000040.1 GCA_026390495.1 Pseudomonadota bacterium
GTTTGAAATAGTGTTCTCATTTTCATCAAACTCCAGAGAAGCAGAAGCAGAAGCAGAATCCAAATTAGAAGCAGAAGGAGAAGCAGACGCAGGTGATTCGATTGGTTTTTGCCCCAAGGTCTTCCCGAACGCAGGATTTATTTGCTCGTCTTCGCTCCTTGATTCGCTTCGCCCTTTGGGCGAAGAAGAAGAACGGAGAGGGGAACCAAAAGGCGATGAAGGGGAGAAAGTGTTTTGAAGCTGACTTGTTTTTCGTCGTTTCCATCCTCTATCGGTTAAGTTTACAAAAGCTTCTCCGACGCGTCCACTAAATAAATACATTAAAGCAAGTTTAACAAAATTAGGGCTTTCATAAAGTGCATAATATCGCGATAATTGTTGTAAAAAATTTTTAGAGTCATTTAAGTCCATTGAATAAGTTAATTCAAATTTGCGACGCATTAAATTCAGTTCTGGTTTTTCCTCAGCTTTTGGATCGGTTGAAAATAACACTAACGTCACAATGGATTTACAAGCCTGTGAATAATTTAAGAATTTTGTTTTACTAAACCCCTGAGTATCCTCTGTTGTTGCTCTGTATTGTCTCATCCATGCCGTAGTTGGAGTCTCATGGGGAAATACTCTAACCGGTGATTGTCTCTGACTGTTGTACATAGACCACGTATCTAGGAGTCGTTTTTGTCTTTTAGATAAATTCAAATTGTTTCGAAAATGAGGCTTAAAGAATTTACGTCCCAAAGAAATTTTTACAAAGGATCTGGCATGTATTTCAAAATTTACAAGGTCAACTAGGGTCCCTGGCTTCTCAAGAGTCAGATTATCATTTGATTGCATATCATAAAGTCCAGGGCGTCGATCTCGACCTGACAGAGTTTGTTTTAATTCTGTTTTTGAAAACAACTCCCTTAAGGTCGTTCCGTATATAATCCCTTCGTCTACTGTATCTGCTTTACTTAAAAGTTGATGTGCAGCTGGGTCGCTTAATCTCCAAAATTGATTGATAGTTTCATCATAGAACGTGGGGTTTTCACTAATTCGCAGCTTTTCTAGAAAGACCTGATATTTAGGATTATCTTTTAGCTCGATGATATCTGTAATTTGTTTTCGTTGAGCAAGCGAGATAACATCAGACTTGGGTCCTGAATAAAGTTGGGCTATATTGATGGTTACCCCTCTTGTAATTTGCCCCGTAACTGGAAATGAATAACTTTTACAGTATGTGGATCTTAAATCCTCAAATATGGAACGTGTATTAAACCAACGCGTCAATGCACTTGGAAAAGCCGGTACACCCACGGTTTCATTAAATCGACCCGGGCGACGAAGGGCTCTATCTAAAGTTTCTGGGGCATGAGTACTTGCAAAAACAATAACACCACGATGTGATCGAACCGTATCAAGTACCAGTAATAAATCGATCACCCGATCCAACTGAACGTACAAATTTGTTAGTACAAGATTACTTAAAGCAGCAACCTTCAAGCGCATTGAATACTCCCAAACGTTAATTCTGAGTGCGAGTTCAGTATTGAACTGAGTTCTCATTACACGAAGTAATGCCATTTCTTCAACTTGTTTCTCACGTTTAAATCGTTTTTTTTCTTTTAAAGCAAGCACTGTCTCAGCGGATATTGGAAGAGGGGTGAAACGTCGCGATGTATCAATGTGTACGGATAAGGAAGACGGCATACGAGCTGCGTATCGAATTCGTTCTTTGTCTCCACGTATGGGCTCTTTTATCTCTTTTCTTTTCTCTGCCGCCTCTTTGTCAACTTCGAAGGCTATAAAGTTATATTCTGATAATCTAGGTCCAGCCATTCGCCATTTTGTAAAAACACTCTCAAAAACATGAACCTTTGCAAAAACCCCAGCTGCTGGATTTAAGGCGCCACGGAGTGGATGGCGATGAAACTTGAGCTGTCGACTCATTGCATAGTAAGGTCTCGGGTCTTTCCATTCAAAGGGCAACATTAAATACTGCATTTGGAGGCCTTGATTTATACTATATGCTGAATGAACGATATCTTCATCGACCATGGCGGGTCGTTGTTCACCAAGAATGTGAATATCCTCCAGTAAAAAAAGACACGGGCTAAAACGAGGAATCGCCTGGAAAATCTGAGCTAAATATTTAATACCTACGGTTATTTCTTTAATCACTAGAGAATAACGACGGGAATTATCAATGATTAAACGCATCTCCGTTTCGCCTGCTAAGGCTTCAATTAAAAGACGTTTTTCAAAAGAGGATGCTCCCACGACAAGCACATTCTTACTTTGTTGTGCCAAAAATAGACTTGTAAAACTTTGACATACTATTTTTGAAAGCGTGGCATGCATCGATCCTAATGTCACAATCGAAGAAATTGTCATAAATGATTTTTCTAGATA
>JAPLFV010000136.1:0-1736 GCA_026390495.1 Pseudomonadota bacterium
GGGCTTCCTCCGGATGTAACGATTTGTTTTCGTAGACGTCATTTTCATCCTTCCCAGGCACCTTTTTCAATAAGCTTCCATAACCACAGTCTTTTTGATGCTTTAAACGCGCTTCGGTAACACTTCTAATGAAGTGATTCGTTTGTATTGGGCAAAAAGACAGAGATTTCAGCAAGATACAAAAAACAGTAAAATTTTGATTACTATTGCCGACATACACCTCAGCAAGGACGTCGGGAGGTTATATGTCAAAGCAAGGTGTCAAATTAAGTTTCTTTACATCAGTGTTTGTAATGGGAGTGATATCTGCCTGTGATCGCAGCGACCAAGATGCGTTATTGCAAAGAAATAGATCCGGCCAAGAGCAGAATCAGCAATCAACTGGATCAGGTAACAGACGATTACCGGTTAATAGTAATATAAACAATGAAGGGCCAAACTTTGCCGATTCAAGCTTCGCTTTAGCCGATATCGCTTTGGCTCAAAAACCAACTACAACTTTTAGAAGTGAAAAATTTAAAAATAAGTATTTTAATATCGGAGATTTTTACGATTTAAACAACTGGAATGCTACATGGTACAAGAGCTTGTACGATGGCCACTTAGTTTACACAGTTAACTGCAGCAATTCAATGAAAGCTTTCTATTGGAAGAAGCAAAATAATAAGTGTGACGCAACTCATTTGTTTGCAGATTTCAGCGAACAAAATTACATGTTTGATACGTATTCCAGTGCAGAAGATATATATTCAATGGCAAAAGCTCTAACGCAATATTTTGAGTACTCCGATAGCGCAAATCCAAATTTTGATTTGATAAATCAATCGAATCATCCGCTAGCTTCTAATCCAAATTTTAACGAAGAATACTGGTTAAAAGGTAAATACAATTGGCATATTATAGCAAAGGATGGTATTTATTATGTGAGAAACGGAGCAGCAATTCCAATAGTTCGATTTGGCTATGATCTGGAGGAGCGATTTCCGCTCTACTATATTTTGATTGGCAAAGATCCTTCACTGATATCGCCGAAAGATTCAAAAGTAAAGATATTTAAAATTATCCGCGACTTTGAAACGATCAAAGTTTTCGGCGAAAATTTGCAGTTATTAGAAGCAACTGAAGGTTCTGATACTCGCGATATTCAAAGGCACCGGATCTTTAAAATGATCAGCTACTACGCCCCTGATCGAACAGAACTAGTGAATTCTCAAACTAAACAAGTTGTGGTCTCCAACAAATTAATCAATCAAATTAATACTGGCACAGTTGAAGTCGTGCATCATGGTAGCGGAGTCTATCAATTCAGCATTCCGATAGCTATTGACGCGAAATCAATAGTCACTGTTGGGGGGAGGACATGTGAGGCAAGCGTGGACGAGCTTTCCAACAGGTCTGGGCGGAAATGCTTATTTGAGATTCAGAATCCTCCATTACTAAAAGCTTTGCCAGTTACTGTTAGGTCAGAGTCTAATGAGATTACAGCATCCTTTAATTTGTTCTTTAAGAAACCAGAAGTGGACAGAGTAGATTTCAGCGTCCGAGAAGGAGAAATTGATTATTATGGACCCTCATATAATTTTCCATGGATTCGATATAGAAGTCCCGACTTCAGTCAAGGGCCAAAATTTGAAGGCTTAGACTGTCAGATCGCAACGTGGGAGAACAGTTTGTATGATGACACAGGTCTTGTAAAGTCAAATAAAACGTTTGTTACTATCAATCCAAAAAATAAA
>JAPLFV010000136.1:1784-11483 GCA_026390495.1 Pseudomonadota bacterium
AACGAATCGGTCAGTATGGAGAAATGTATTGCATAGTGCCTGAAAATATCTATTCAGCTCTTTCGAAAAAATTCAATGGAAGCGTCTTTAGGAATGTTCAAGTCTCCACCGAGAGAGACTCGCTCAAAATAGATTTGCCGATTTCAGGGAACAAAATTTCCGAATTGGCAAATAAGGAAATTGCGCGATCTGGAAGTTCTGTCAAAATTTCATACGGCAATTTGTTCAATAATCGTTTTCTTTCACCAATCACCGCAATAGACTTCGGATTTAATAAAGACTACATGGTCGAGACCCGTTGGGGACAAATATCAACCGTTTTAGCTCCATATCTCTATATGGATTACATAGTTCTTGGCTCTCAATATTTAGTGACTAAAGGCGGAGTATTGATTCAACGTTTAGGTTCCTCTGAGAATCCGATTTTTGAGACGTTTATGGATCAACGGCCTGATGTACCAATTTTTAGAAATCTCAAATTCAGGCAGTCTGCAGATTTACGATCGGTTGAATTAGAGTTTAGACTGTTGACTAAGGAAACTTTGCACAAATTGGATTTTAAAGTGGTTGGCACTACTGATCTATACCAGTGCGATTTTACCTCGAATGTGTTAGCAAGTGATCGCGAAATGTATTCTGGATGTGCTATTGCAATATCGGGTACACCAAGAAAGATTGGTTCATTTGCGGAAGTTAAGTTCACGTTTAAAGGTGGAAGAACTCAAACTGAGGTTGCTAGGCGAGAAGTTAGACGACGGACTGGCGACGGCGACATGCTGATGAATCACGAACTGTATGATAATCTATTATCAGAAGGTGCAGTCAAACAAGTCATCGGAGTTAAAGAAGATGGCCTTATAGTTGTTCCTAATGTCCCGGAGGAATCAGATGTTGATTTGATTGCCGGTGGTGCAAACTGCAAACGATTGAAAGTTAGCCGTGATCGTGATTTGGGATTTCAAAGGCTGTGCGTAGCAAAGGTACCCAGTTCAGGTGACAGAGGTTTCATAGCAAAAATTAATGGCAGAGTAGCCTATCGATCATTTTCTCCCACATTAGACAATACTGAGGAGTCTCAGGATCGAATTGATGTCTTAAGGTCAAGGGTCAGGGACTATGCGCCGTTGGGTGACGACGAAAACGTAATCGTCCACATGGCCGAAGATAACTCATTTTTGAATCTGGAAATGTTATATTATGTAGATTCGTTTTATAACAAAAAATACCCTTGTAAGCCAATGTATGAAGATTTTGACGCTGGTATCAATAACGAAGGACAAAATGTAGGTAAGTTCAAATTGGCAACTCATTGTAAACTTAAAAGATCCGACTCAGGGGTGGTGGAAAATTTATCGCGTGAATACGTTTTTAGTTCGGGTGTGACCGTTTCAGCTAGACCATCTTGGCATTATAGCAAGGATCACGACCTTAATGGATGGCCTGAGGATAACTATGTTCAAGTAACAGAAATCGATAATCTTTTTTTTGTACAGCAAGGATCGACCAGTAGCCCAAATACTTCTTGTAGTCAAATTTGTGATGAATATCTGCCAAAAGCGCTAGTTTATAAAAGTGCTCTCAATACAGAAAATAACTGCAAGCTATTGTACGACAAAATTAAACGTCCCGTATCAAATTACGGACATGGTTATGCTCTCGAAGTTTTCGAAATCCCTTCTGCGGGTTCCTACGGAAATGGCTGTGCGACTGTTAAACGAAAGACTAAGGCTACTTCACCATTTGATATTGATGAACAAACAGTCTATTCATTCAAGCCGTACAATGAGAAAGACTTAGGGCCCAGCACTAATTTACTTAACCCGTATTCTCAGCAGTTGAAGATTTGTCCATGTGTAAGCAAAAATTGAGTGCTTTGAACCGGTTCTATTCGTTACCAATAAAAAGGTTGGGTTGAGTATCATTAGGACTGGCTCAAGATAAATATATATGTCCGTCGATAGACTTTATTATTTAACAAGATTGCCCCTAGCGCATTTTTTTACCAGTCAAGCCCCTGAAGATTTGGCTATTGACACCCTATGCATAGTCACAAAATTTTGACCTCTTTCAGTTTGCCACTTTGGTAGCGGTAGAATCTCTGTTGAAGCAATAAATATTGGAAAATAGTTCAAATTTTGGGAATTCGAAGAAAACACCCAACCATTCAATGCGCCTTGCGAGATCAGAACTGCCTCACCTAATCCACTACTTGCACGCCACATTGACACCAACCTTTAAAATTGATAGAACCGCCCACATTTTTAATGATGATAATACTTTTACTAAGGATTTCATAAATGAACCTCGTATCTCCCTCAGGTATTACTTTTGTTATTACGTTCATCTCGCTTGTGCTTACAACCGAACTCAATGCAAGCACTGCCCCGCTGGTTCAGGTTGAAGTCCTAAATAAGATTGATATATCCGACGAGTACACCTATCCGGCTCGAGTCACCTCAAAGGTAAAGGGTGAGTTGACATCTGATATCGAGGGCATCGTCGTTAAGGTTGTTGCCGGCCTTGGCCAAAAGGTTGGCCGCGGTGCGACAGTTCTCATGATTAAAAACACTGACCCAGTATATGAGTACGTTCCGGTGAGAGTGAATAGCCCGGTTAATGGTCTCGTGAGTCAACTGGACGTGACTGAAGGCAGCGTTATTCGAAAAGGTGCAAAACTAGGAACAGTGATCGACCCCTCTCAGACAGTGATCGAAACTGAAGTTCCTGCCGTTGACCTCGCCTTCTTTCGCAAAGGTATGAACGGCAAGTTTGTATGGAATGAATCCAGTGAAGCACCCGTTCAAATTTCGGGTGTAAGTCCCGTTGTTGATCCCATTACTGGGACAGCATCAGCTCAAATGAACCCGGTAGGCAATACCATTCCTCTCGGAGTTATTGGTCGCGTTGTGTTTAAAGCAAATCAACGAAAAGGTGTCCTTGTGGCAGAGCAGGCACTAGTGATGCGTGGAAATGAAATTTTTATTCGCATTGTTGAAAATTCCAAAGCAAAAGTTTTGCCTGTCAAGATTGCTAGTATCAAAAAAGGCATGGCGGAAATCGCCGAAGGCTTGAAGGGCGGAGAAACTGTTGTGATTGGAACTAGCAAGTTTATCTCTGATGGACAGGAAGTTACCATTCAACAGTCAGATGTTGCAAAAAAATAGTGACCGTCAAATCTCGAAGCTTTTCTATCGACGTCCTGTCTGAAGAAATCATTTAAAATAGGATTTTGAAACTATGCGTCAATCAAGCATCTACGCTCAGCCTTTACGCGTCTATGTTGGTCTTGCGTTTTTAGCCCTAATTGGTGTCTTCGCGGGAACAAAACTGCCTATCTCGCTCTTCCCAAACAGCACTAAACCCGTCGTTCAAATCTGGATGAATTATGGAGACTCCACGGCTGAAGAGTTTATTCAACTTTATGGACATGATCTTGAGTCTCAGGTCAAAACTCTCTCATTAGAAAACTCGACAGTTTCAAATGTCAAAGCAACTTATGATGCGGGAAGCGCTTATTTTAAGGTTACATTTAACTGGGGAGATTCCCCAATCTTAGCGGAGCGAGAAGTGTGGCGCATCGTCGACAGCTGGTCCACTCGGCTTGACGAATCTGCTCGCAGATCAGTCGGAGTTTGGTTAGATAACGAGGATTCTGGATTTTTTGCTGCCACATTTTATAGCGAGAAACGCAATCTTGATGAGTTGTACCAGCTTCTAGAACCAGTCTATCTTAACAAAATTAAACAAGTCAAAGATGCAAGCAATCCTGAACTTTGGAATCCTGCTGCCAAAGAAATCAAAGTAGAATTAAAACTTCAAGCTCTTGTAAGTCTTCAATTGTCACCAGCCGATGTCGGACGAGCAATCGAAATTGCTTTAAAATCATATGATGGAGGAGCAACCTTTAGCGGAGCTTCAAGTCTGCGCATCACTCTACCAAAGCCAATGAACTCTTTGGAGGATTTGACCAAACTGCCCATCGCCACCAAATCCGGCCGTACTGTGCACTTAGGGGACATCTCCACTATTGATTTCGGTATAAAATCTTCATCCAATCGAATCATCAAAACGAGTGGCTCCACCTCAATCATGATTTATTCAACACCTAAAGCAGGTGGCAACATCAAAAAAATGTCAGAAGACCTTCTACAGGTTATCGAAGAAGGCAAAAAAATCCTTCCTTCAGACGTGCAGTTTAAAGTTCTCGTTGACCCGTCTCAGTTTATTCGAAGTTCCATTGAAAATGTTTTCCATGAGGTCGGAATCGGCTCCTTATTGGCTGTGACCATTCTCTTTATCTTTATTGGAAGCTTTAAAAATGTGGCTACTGCTGCCATTGAAATACCTTTAAGTCTCGTTTTGGCCTTTATTCTGATGAAACTTTTCAATGTAAATCTAAACCTAATTTCGCTAGGAGGCCTCGCACTTTCAGCTGGGATGAATGTCGATGCTTCGGTTGTGGTGATGGAAAACATTTTTCGTCATTTTGAGATCCACCACGGCAAGAAACTATCTCGAGACGAAAAATTGAATGTGGTTCTAAAAGCAGTAGCTGAGGTTCGCACCCCTATCATATCCTCAACCATAGCTTCGCTTGTCGTTTTTGTTCCGCTACTTATGACCTCAGATTTGAGCTATGCCATTCTTGGTGACTTAGCAAAGGCCGTTGTTTTTTCACATGCATTCTCTGCAGGCGTTGCGCTGTTGCTGGTTCCCACCGTGCGTTATCATCTCATGAGAGATGAGGAAATCGTACAGCCTCATGTTTCGAAGTTTGAGCCCCAGTTAGCAAAGTTAGATCGATTGTATGAAGGTACACTGCAATATCTGTTAAACAACAACCGATGGCGAAGGTCGCTTTACCTATCCACCTTAATGTTGCTGCCGATACTTGTTTATTTTGTCCTTCCAAAATTACCTAGAGAGGTCATTGGCGTTCCTGATACTGATATGCTCGTATTGCGCGTCAACGCTAAAGGAAATACAAAAATCAGACAAATGGAAACCATATCGGACGAGGTTGAAAAACGAGCCCTTGATAAATTTGCTAAAGAAATTGACTACACATTTACCCAAATCGGCGGGCCGAATCGCGCGACAATCATTCCTCGCCTTAAAGACAAACGCGATATGGAAAAGACCATAGCCGCTATGGAAAAGGAGTTTACCAACACGCCTCAGCTTAAATTTGGCGTTAGTCAGTTCAATCCAAGTGAACTACCAATTCCAGATCCTCCGGCACTAAAGGTTGCCATCCGTGGAGGGAGCCCTGACATTAGACGCGACACCTCTGTTCAAGTTATGGACCTCTTAGAAAGTAGTCAGGTGTATGCCCGTGTTACGAGCGAGCCAAATCTTGAGCCTCAAAAAGGAATCTTCCTAAAGCAGAATCTAGATCACTGGTCTGTTATATCAAGTCAACTGACAGTAAGCGAAGCCATGAGCATGGTTAGAACTGCGACAGAAGGAAAATGGATTGGTAACTTGGAAATATCAGGACAGGAAACTGGAATCTTTTTAAGATTCCCTGATAACACTCTGAGTTCTCCTGAATCATTAGATTCGATGCCCATTGGTCTAAACAATAAAATTGTACCTCTGAAGTCCATTTTTGAAATAAAGACAAAAGATGTACTTCCCTCAGTCTTTCGAGACAATGGTGACGAAGTCTTTAACGTCTTTGGATCGGTTCAAGCCTCACAAAAGAAAAATTCGACGGCCGCGAAAATGGAAGGAATCAAACTCATCCAAAAATGGAAAGATGATGTTCTTTTGAAGGATTCATCCCGTCAAGGCGTCACAGTAGAGGTCGAAGATGCAGCCTCTGATGTAACAGATGCTATTGAGCAATTGGGATTCGCAATCTTAGGTTCTGTCATCCTCATATTTATAGTTCTGTTGCTTCAATTCGGCTCAGTCGTTGAACCCCTCTTAATATTGTTGGCCGTACCACTGGGATTTATAGGCGTTCTTATTGCGCTCTTTGTTTTTGGAAGTACGTTGTCCCTAAATTCCGCGTTGGGGGTAATACTACTCAATGGTATTGCCGTAAATAACAGCATTATTCTCGTCGACTTTACAAAGAGGCTCTGGCTGGAAGGACGGGAACCAGTGGCAGCAGCTCTCCATGCTGCAAGGCTTCGCTTACGTCCAATCCTTATTACCTCTTTGACATCTATATTCGGAATGATGCCTATAGCATTAGGACTTGGAGAGGGCGGAAAAATATTGCAACCATTGGGAATCGCCGTCAGTGGAGGTCTGTGGATTTCAATGCTTCTGACATTGCTTATTGTGCCTCTGTTGCAGGTGCAGCATTTAACTCATAGTAAAAGGCTTTCAGTATGAACGATCTAGGCAAGTCCTCATCATCGAAAACCCATTGCTTTAAATTACTTTTACCGGCGTCTTTATTGGCTCTAGCCATTTCGACGTTCACCTGCAACGAATCATTTGCCCAAGTTGACTTTGATACCGCCGTAAGTCTGTATATAGAATCCCAGGTCGAAACTTCAAATGCAGACATACAGATTGAATCAGCAAAAGATGCTTCTTTTGCAGCAAAGCAAAATTTTCTTCCCACTATTCACGGATCCGCTTCAATCGCAAAAGAATCAATCAAAGATCAAAATGCAGAGCAACTTGCAGCAACTGGCTCTTTGAATCTATTTCGCTTCGGCGCCGACAAAGCCAACCTTAATTTCGCAAATGCTTCCTTGGAAAGTGCTTTGCAAAAGAAGGAAACCAATAGGGCCTCTAAGAGTTGGGTCGCAACAAAAACTCTCCTCCAGTACTTACACGCAATTCAAAATCAGCGCGTCATAAACAACTATCTTGCCATCAAAAATAGAAGCTTAAGCCTCACTCAGAAATTGTATCAAAACGGAACAAAACCCGCTCAGGACGTCGAAAAAATCAGCTTGGATTTGCTCGCAGAAGAATCCAGAGCCCAAGAAGCGAATCTGGATTTAAAAAAGAGGGATGGCGAGTTAAAAATCTATTTGAAGAGCCAACAAATTGCCGACGTTTGGCCATGGATCAAACTCGTGCAAAACCTCTCAAAAGACACTCAGTCTAGTTGGAAAGAGCGATTCAATGACGATCTAAAATCAGCCTTGGATCCAGAGTTAAAACTTCTTTCACTGCAATTAACTGAATTGGAATCAAAAAAGACTATTGCAAGAACCTCACTTTTTCCGACTGTCGACCTTGAGGCTACTCACCAGTGGAACAAAAACTCTACCGATAAAATATGGGAGAGGTATTGGTTGGCAGAGCTTAAAATTCGAATCCCAATTTTCCAAGGTGGCACTAACTATTATCAAATTCACGAAACCGAGAGAAACGTTCAAAAAATTCAAATTGCCAAAGCAGACCTTGAGAAGCGTTCAAATCAGCTAAAACTAATTGCAATTGAGGAATTAGAAACGTCTGTAAAAAATTATCAAATTAAGACCACCTTAACGCAACGCTCTCAAAAACTCTTTGAACAAAGTCTATCTGCATATGGTCGCGGTCTTTTAAGCGTCAATGATCTCCTGACTGACCAGTCTCGAGTCATTCAGGCAGAACGCGAAGAGCTGGGCGGAATCTTAAACTCTCACCTTGCACTACTACAATATTGCGAGGCAAAAGGTCAAAATACCACCGACTGCATTTTAAGTATTAAATGATCATCAGATTTTCGCAATTGTCATTCGAAAGTGGCCGCTATTTGAAATTTTAGTCTTTGTATCAGCTCCAAATAGAGTTTTTGACTGATGGAGCTGGCCCTAACTGCAATGGACAAATCTCTCGTGATATCGTCCCAATCTGTTACTTTCAACTCTGCCAATGTACCGTTTTGAATTCGTTCCTGAACAAGGATAAAGGGGATGAATGCCAAAACCTGAGTGGACCGGACAATTGAAATTGCAGACTCTGCAGTTGTCGTTCCAAACAAAGTCTTCCGTTGCAGTCTAGGCAAAGGACAGAAATCATCTCCATATTCCATTCCATTTGCAGTCCAGTACATCGGATGGGCAAAGCCATAGGTCGCCACATCTCCGGAAACTATCTTCCGATTCGCTTTTAAAGGATGTTTAGGTGAAGCAACAAGACACCATCTAACCTTACCAACCTTAGACACTTTCCAGGATTCCGGCCAAACTAGACGACCGAAAAACAATCCGATGTCGATTGAGCCTGAAACTCCTCTGGATACAATATCATTTGGCGCCAAATCGAGAAAATTAATCTTGGTATCTTTCAACTGAGTTGAGCCTGATATCGAGGGAACAATAAGTGTTGAGTTTACAAACGATGGTGCACCGATATTCAAAAAACGATTAAAACTTGGTTTGCTATCATTTAACTGCTGACTCAAGTCTAATATTTTTTCTACAACGCCTAATACTCGACTCGACTCTTCTGTCAGTCTAATGCCCGATTGGCTTCGTCCTAATATTTTGACTTCAAGCTGCTCTTCTATCCAATTCAGACGTCGAGAAACATTGCCAGCATCCATGTCAAAGCGACGCGCCAATTCTCGAATAGAGTCTACTTGCAGCAGTCCATGAAGCAATCTCAAATCAATCATTGATAAATGGTCTATGTTCTTCACTTTTTACCCCCTCTGTGCACCACTTGATGTTTATTTTACAACACTATATGTAACATTAACATCTAACGTAAGCGTTAAATTTTTGATACCTATAACAATGGCGCACTCAAACACACAAAAGGAGATAAAAAAATGAACTTTAACCTAAATAGACGAGATGTTTTAGCTAAGTCGGCTTACGCCGCCCTTGCTTCGGGACTGGCAATCGCAGTAAGTGGATTGGCACAGGAAACGAACGGAGAATTCGTCTCCACATCCGTTCCTGAATTTGTACCCATAAATGGATCGGTCTCCGCAAATCATGGCCACAATGCCCTGTTGACCATAGAACAGATCCAGTCAAAAAGCCAAGTTACACGTTCGATCCAAGGCGAATCTGGACATTCACACAATTTAGACATATCGCCAGAAGACCTTAATCAACTGCGTCAAGGTAACTCGATACAAGTCGTATCTTCTACTGATTTCAGTCACAGCCATACAGTCGTCTTTACACCCACTTTTGGTAAGAGAGCGAAGATTTCAAACAACCACGACCATGACGCATTTCTGTCGCCTGAAGTCTTTTCAGTACTCATATCAATTCAAGGAAAATCTGGGCATCAGCATAGCATTCGGCTAACAGCTGAGGATTTGGTGAAGATCGGTAACGGCGAGCCCGTGAATGTATCATCCACGGAAGATCGAGGACATAGTCACATTGTTTCGTTTAACGCTTAGGACAGTATGATAGAATGTTTTTTTTAAAATGAGAAGGTCAGAAACGTAGAGCGTTTCTGACCTAATTAATTGAAACTAAATTTTCTTAAATTATTACAAATGATTTTCCAAATACTCTCTAACATTGGAATAAAGATTTCCAGTTTCCCAATGAATGTTGACAGTTAATCCACCGCCTCCAATTTTCATGCCTGTTTTCTTGAAGTCGTCGGTTGACATTTTTGCAACGTAGTTACAAGTATACTTTGTAATTGCTTTTTTGACGGCAGCTTTTTCTTCTGCGCCAGCTTCACAAAACTGTCTGATTCCAGACAATGCATCTTTGCAATATGCCCCTGCAGATCCAACGCCAAAACTATTTGCTGGATCATATTTAA
>JAPLFV010000029.1 GCA_026390495.1 Pseudomonadota bacterium
TGATTTTTTGACGACCTCAGGAGAGCTTGGCAAGTCGTTGCGAGATGTTTTAAAGATTTAAGTAAGGGTTGGCATATTCATGAGTTTGAAAGTGACTATTTTGGGGAGTGGAACGTCGACTGGAGTTCCCGTTCTCGGTTGCCAATGCCAAATTTGTGGTTCCAATAGCGAACGAAATATGCGTCTTCGGGCAAGTATTATGCTTGAATATGATCATGGTCTAAGAATTGTTATCGACACGGGAACTGATTTTAGGCAACAAATGCTGCGTGCTAAAGTGAGTCACCTTCAATATGTTTTATATACTCACCTTCATGCCGACCATATCCATGGTTTTGATGACCTTAGAGGTTTTTACTTCAATGGAAACCAGCCAATCACGTGTTTTTTGGATGCCGATTATGCAAATGAGCTTAAGACTAGATTTCACTATGCCTTTGAAAATACCGGATACCTTGGTGGGCGGCCTGATATAAGGCTCACAGAGTTACCGAAAGACTTTGGAATCTTTCAAGTAGAGAACTGTCCCATTGAAACGATGCAATTGCCCCATGGCAATGTCTTAACGAATGCCTTTAGATTTGGATCCTTTGCTTACGCTACGGATTTTAAGTCGTTTCCCTCTGATAAGAGAGCTAAGTGGAGGGGAAAGATTGATACTATGGTCGCAAGTGGCCTTAGGTGGCGAGATCACAAAACTCATTCGACCATTCAAGAAACAATCGACCTTTTTGAAGACCTTCAAGTGAGGCGGGGAATCATTACCCACCTCAATCATGAAATCGATTACGATCTAGATTCTAAAAAATTGCCAGGCAACGTCGAACTCGCATTTGATGGTATGCAGATTCTCATTTAAAGATGAAGGTCGCGCAATCGACCAATGTATTCTTTGAGAAACTCCAAAGCATTTACTTCAGTAAATACGTTTTCGTTATAACGCATAGTGAATTGCAATGATTTATCGTATGAGTTAATGGAAATTGAGGCATTTGTTCGATCTCGAATTGGTGGTAATGTCTCCAAATGTTCTAAAATAACTCCCGTTGAAGCAAGTTTTCCGTCAAAATTGACTAAATGTGAATCTAAAAATGGGACGCCTAGATTCGTCAAAACGACGGAGGCTTTACTCATTGGAAGTCTAAAGAAACTGGACAATCCAAATGGAATCTGACCCAAAATGGAAGTAAAAAATACTAATGTGTGTCCCATTTCAAAAGCTCGAACAAATTTCATAATGCCGTTGATATGCTTTAAGAGTTCGTTTGGCTTTTTTAGAATTTTGTTTGAAACATGCAACACATGCATACTTACAAAATTAGAAGCAGGCATCATGGCGAAAAGTTTACCTCGCATGCAAACTGGTACGGCAATCGTCACTCTCTGCCGAGCGCTTTTAATTTCATTTTTATTATTCCAATCAAAAATCACTAGAAACAGAATTTTTAGCAGTACGTCATTTACAGATGCCTGACTGCCTTTGGCAACATTCTTTAGATTTCCTAGTTCTTGCTCAGTAAGTGCGCCTCGTGCTACCGCTAAAGTATTCGTTGGGACCGTTCTACTAGAAGAAACAGATGAACGGCCTAGTGAAATGGGAACCATGGAAAAGAATTTTAGAAGAACAAAGAGGTCGCGCCATAGTCGGCACAATCTATCAATGGTAGTTAGACCAAAAAAACTTCGACGGTAAAGCAAATGCTGGTTGGTTAATCCTGCTCTTTTGGGACCACCTAAAAGTTCAGAATATTGCGCCAAAAGGTGCTCGATAAAATTAAAAATACCTTTACCATCACTAACAGCATGGTGAAACGTCACTAACAACTCGGTTCTGTTTTCTGATTCGCGGATGAAAAGCCTTATCCCGATTTCGTTTCGAAGGTCAATATTAGGCTGATTGTTTGGAAATCGATACTCTCTGCCTTGTAAATCCCAATCTACCCAGGGCAATGTCACTGATTGGTGGACCTTCCATCTAAGCAAAAAACGAGGCCACCACTTTTGACCATGCATAGTTGCTTGAAGCAAAGGGTGTTCTGGAAGCACCTGTTCCAAAGCTTTCATAAATTGATTTTTATTGAACTGCCCCCGAAACCAAAATCTAATGTGAACCGTCATAGGATACATTGCTGAATCGTCGGCATACATATAGTGTTCGAATGGGGCTACCGCCAATAGTTGTGAGGGGTGTCTGATATCTTTCATTTTCCACTTTGGGCTTGTTTCATCTTCTAACTTTGAAGGTTTATTATTTTTTGTTACCATCTCACGCGAGAGAGCTCTCAATATGTATTATGTTCAATTCGGAGGAATAGCGGTATGAAAAATTTTATTTCAATGATGTTTGTTCTTATCTTTTCAAACTCAGGCCAAAGCGCAGATTTGTCGCAATACTCGTCTGAGGAACTTATGTCTGAGGTCGGTCGTCGAATTGATTTGACAAATGGCTCGGGAGGAACCCAAGCAAAGGGCTATTTGATTGATTTTCGCTGCAATGGAGCTTATTTGACCACCAATCTTGTCTCTGAGCAAGGAGTGGAATTGAATCGACCTGATCAAGTTTCAGCAAGCAATGGTTCCGAGTGCGGTCGAATTTCTAATATACTTGGCCAACGATTTTCTGGAATGCAAAGAGGTCTCAAGATTTTGAAGCTCTGCAATGGTGCCTACGTGAACACATATAGAGTTGATGGTCTTTCTGGGGCAAAACCATTTGGCGAGCAAGTGAGTGTAGGGTCAAGTGCAGAATGTTTAAGACAAGTTTATGGGCTGTAATTCAAACTAAGATTTGCAATTGTGCCTATTGAATACTTGTCTTTCAGATGCCCATTTTAAAAAATTCTGAATCTGCCTCTAAAGGAAACTTTAATGCGTTCTGCACTTTGGATTATCACTATTGCAAATCTATTAAATTATCTTGACCGATATATTATCTCGTCAGTGGCGCCAAAGATTCAGGAGGAGTTTGGCTTAAGTCATGCTCAAACTGGTTTATTAATGAGTGCCTTCATGATCGGTTATGTAGTGACTTGTCCAATTTTTGGGTGGTTGGGGGATCGATGGCATCGGCCGCGATTAATGGGCATTGGAGTTTTTTTGTGGAGTCTTGCTACTGGAATGTCAGGCTATGTGAGCTCTTTCTTTCTACTCATGCTGTCACGGGTAGGAGTGGGCGTTGGAGAAGCAAGTTACGCAACAATATCTCCTGCATATATTCGTGATCGCTTGCAAGATGACCTAAAAGTTAACAGGGCTATGTCTTTGTTTTATCTTGCAATACCCATTGGTGCTGCGATGGGTTATATGTTTGGTGGATATATGGCCCATCATTACAATTGGAGGTGGGCGTTTTATTTGGGTGCCATTCCTGGATTTGTTTTGACATTTTTCATAATGAGTATGATTGAAGTTCCTCGAGGTCAATCCACTCAAAATTCAGTGAAATTGGCGGATTCCATAAAGTCACTTTGGAGAAATCGACTCTATCGATACATCGTCATCGGTTATACCGCTCATACTTTCGGTCTAGGTGGATTTGCAGCTTGGGCTCCTCACTATAGTTCCAAATTTCTCGGTGTTTCTTTGGCAGAAGCAAGCTTTAAGATTGGGGCAATTACTTGTGTTGCGGGTGTTGTAGGGACTCTTATTGGGGGGCGATGGGGCAGTTTTTTCATTGGCAAACAGGTGAAATCCAACGTGAACTCGGCTTCTGGATTTACTAAATTTGCCGCAATTACCTCTTTGGTGGCGACACCTTTCGCACTGTGGACGATTCACACAGTTAGTCTCAATCAGTTTATGGTAGCTATGCTGTTAGTACAGATAGCACTTTTCGCGTCCATTGCCCCCATAAATACGGCTACACTATCGGCCGTTTCTCCGGCGATATCGGCAACTGCATTTGCAGTGCAAATTTTTACGATACACGCCTTGGGTGATGTCATTTCACCGCCACTTGTTGGTTGGATGTCGGACAGAATGCCTATGAATAGTGCGATGAATGTTTTAGTCTTTTCAATTTTCTTGAGTGGTGTTATCTGGTGGATCGTTGGAATTAGATTTAACAAAAAGGAAATGCTGCAACATGGCGCGAACACCCTCTAATATGCTCGACTTAGGTACATATTTGCCAGAGTTTAACCTGCCAAATACAACAAATGGTGAATTGGTTCATTCCAAAAACTCGAAGGGCCATCCAGTACTCGTTATGTTTATATGCAATCATTGCCCCTTTGTTATTCACGTGCGAGCGGAACTAGCGCGACTAGGTCGAGACTATTTAGCAAAGGGACTTAACATTTTTGCTATTAGTAGCAACGACGTGGAGAGTCACCCAGACGATAGCCCTGAAAAAATGAAAATCGAAGCCAAAGAAGCCGGTTACCTTTTTCCATATTTATATGACCAAACGCAAAACGTTGCGAAGTCTTTCCGAGCTGCATGTACCCCTGACTTCTATCTTTTTGACGCAAATCATAAATTGGTTTATCGCGGGCAGCTTGACGATAGTCGCCCCTCAAATGGATTGCCAGTAACTGGTAAGGATTTGAGATTTGCTATTGACGCATTATTAGAAGGTAGAACTGTTTCAAACGAACAAAAACCTTCTCTTGGATGTAACATAAAATGGAAAGAAGACGGTCGATAGAAGTAGATTTGATCGATCAATATTTTTAAAAATTTTTGTAGCCAAGTTCTTATGCTGACTTTGGTGCTTGAAACGTTGCAACTTCTTGTTGGTCTAAATGTTTGTCAACGAAGTCCTTTAGAAGGTTTTCCGTTTTAGAGTCTATTTGCACGATTCTTACGGCAATTCCAGGTCCAGTAACTTCACAGCCAGGATCGCCAGGCATGACTTTTCTCACCATTTTACCGTTAAAGAAAAGAGTTTGATCGCCAAGCTCCAACCAAATTTCCATAATGCTCGCCGGAGTAAATGGAAAGCGTCCCGGTTTTTCAAAATCTAGAAAGAAACCCGTATAGCTAACATTTCGTGTTTGCATTTCGTAGCGGACAGTTCCACCGATTGAAGTCAGTAGAATCTTGAGTGGCTTTGCCAATTTCAATCGTATGACTCTTCGATTTTCGCGTCTAGATTGTTCTGTCATAACTTCCCCTCAGGATATATATGAGCCAATATGCTCTAAGGGACTATCGGTAGTGGCAAATCCTTCCTTTAGCAGAAATTGAAAAATCCACTGATAAGTACCAGTGGATTAAATCAATATAGTTCATTAACTATATATAACGATTGAGTTTTTAGCTCTTTTTACTTTTTGCCAATTCTTCATCTATGATGCGTTTAAACTCTTCATATGGCTGAGCTCCCGATATTCGTCTTCCATTAATGAAAAATGCAGGAGTGCCTGTGACGCCAACTTTCATGCCACTATCCATATTTGCATCGATAAGTTGATTTTTCAAACCTGGGTTCTTAAAACATTCTTCCCATTTGGCCTTATCTTTAACTGATTTTGCCGCGTATTTTCTAAGGCTTTCGTCGTCCAATGCGCCTTGGTTAGCAAATAACTCAGCATATAAATGCCAGTATTTGCCTTGATCAGCAGCGCAATGGGCAGCTATCGCAGCAGGCCTTGCTCTGTCATGAAAGTTCAAAGGAAAATCTCTTGTCGTCCAAGTGATTCTTCCTTTGTACTCAGTTAAAATTCGTTTTGTTGTCGGAATGACGCGACTGCAATAGGGACATTGAAATTCTGAATATTCTACGATTGTTATTGCGCATTTATTCTTGTCGCAGCCCATTGGCTTAATGTCATCATTATTTGGTCCAAACCGCGTAACGTCAGTATCTGTCAGTTTAATATCGTAAACTGGCTCCTTAGGCTGAGGGAAATCTATAGTCAATTCGCCTTTTTTGACGGCTTTTGCAATGATCTCACCTTCTGATTTTCGAGCTCCATTTGATTTTAGAAATTCTCGAACCTGTTTTTGTTGATCTTCTTTTGAAAGCGCTTTGAATTGCGGATTGTCTTTGTATTTACTGATCATGTCGTTGACTTCAGATGTGGAAACTTTCACATTTTTGTCAAAATAGGTCTGTTTTGCAGCTTCGACGGAAGTCTTTCCTTCAGCGGCCTTTTTTGCCCAAAACTCTGCCAAAAACTTTTCATGAGCCATGCGCTCAACAATATCGTATTTTCGTTTATCTATTTCGTAAAATTCGCCCTTTTGCTCCTGTTCGACTTCGCCCATAGTGACGACTTTTCCATTGACCTTAAAGGCAGAGTCGCTCGGAGCGCTAAGTAACGCACCAGAAGTGATGGTGCATATGGCTAAGGTTAAAAAATTGCCGATTTTTCTGTTTCTACTAATCCCCATTGAAGCTCTCCATGCCTTATGAAGGAATCAAGAACAATTGATTCCAAAAATTTAGTTAAACTTTCTGAATTCTTATAGCTATATGACACCACGTCGCGAGGGCCGACAGAGGGGAGGTATTTCTGAGGTCTAGACGCGATATTGCCAATATGGCTATCGCTCAAGTTAGGCAAGGAGGCCCTACACATGAATACCCGAAGCTTTTTGATGATGATTTTGGGATCTATCATTTCGCCTCATCTGACCATGGCACAATCCTCTTGTACTACCGTCCCGCAAAATATTGAGGATGCGCCTGTATCCGTATGCCAATCGCAATCTCATCTGCAGTTTAAAGTGGGCGACGAGACCATAGAATCAACGATTCAGGATTTCGAAGATCGAATTGATAAAGTCATTTTTGGCTGGCTACAAAAGAATAGGATTAAATTCAATCAGTCAGATTCGCGACAGATTGGAATTTGGTTGACCTACCCAGAGTCAAACCCGTCCATGGTTCAAGGAAGAATTCAAATTGAGGTACATGGAAATCGAGTTTTGCTAAGCTTTGATCCTAGATCGATCTCATTCAATCCTGATTCAACATTGGCTACGATTCTTGGATCCAGCTCGTATCCGGAAGATTACGGTTGGTCACCGGAGACAGTTCTCTTGCGAACAGAAGATAGCGACATGGACTCCCTGAAATCCCTTTGCTCCTTGGCCGGTATTTATGATCTAACATCATTATCTGCTCAGTGGTTTGTTGGTTCTACGAGACTGTTTGATGAAAAAGCTGCCGCTTTGCGATTAATGAAGCTTGACCCTTTGGCGACAAGAATTCAAAGTGTACAGTTAAATCACAAAATGGAATGGATAGGATTTAGAGGATTTGTTTACCAGTTCAAGAGATAGTTGAAAAAAGAGAAAAAAGAAGGTCCTAGTAAGCTTGTGTGGATGGATCTTGAAATGACAGGCTTGGATCCGGATAGGGACGTGATCATTGAAATGGCGACACTAGTTACCGATAGAGATCTAAATATCATTGCTGAGGGTCCAGAAATTGTAATCCAACGTTCAAATGATCTTTTTGAAAAAATGGATCAGTGGAATCGAGAGCATCACACAAAAAGTGGTCTATGGAGTAAAGTTATCAGCAGTGAGATAACCGAAGACGTGGCTGAAAATTTAACTTTAGATTTTTTAAAGCAACATGTCAAAGTAGGGGAGAGTCCAC
>JAPLFV010000072.1 GCA_026390495.1 Pseudomonadota bacterium
AAAGCATGCCAAAGAATCGATACGAAATCATTGTTGTCGATGATGCGTCAACAGATCACTCCCCAGAAATCATTCAATCATTTGCTGGATTTGTTCGTCCTGTATTCAATCCTGAAAATATTGGATTGGGAGCGACATGCAATCGAGGTCTCAAAATGGCCTTAGGCAGGTTTGTCATAAGGGTGGATGCAGACGACTACGTTCATCATGATTTTCTGTCCGTTTCTGAGCTTTACATGTCTCAAAATTACGAATTTTGCGACGCAGTGGCCCTTGACTATCTGGAAGTTGACGAAAATGAAAATGTTCTTGGTCGAAAATCTCAAAGAGACTTCCCAATTGCATGTGGCATTGCATTTAAGATGGATACACTGGTAAACATTGGTCTATATGATGGCACTCTGCGGTTTTCTGAAGAAACAGAATTAATGAAAAGATTTTTAAGTCAAGGCTGTCGAATGGACTATCTACCTTTGCCTCTCTATCGCTATAAAAAACATTCCAAGTCGCTAACTGCAACCAATTCTCGTTAAATTATAATAGGGGTTATCAATGAAATTCGCCAACAAGCATTACAGCACCAGCAATCCCGAATATTTCATCATTGCGGAAGTTGGGGTCAATCACGAAAATAATATGGAAACTGCAAAAATGCAGATTGAGCAAGCCAAAAAGGGCGGTGCACATGCTGTAAAATTCCAAACATATAAAGCAAATAAACTGGCAGTCAAGAATTCACCTGCATATTGGGATACAACTAAAGAACCAACTAAATCTCAGTTCGAACTTTTTCAGAAGTATGACCATTTCGGATTGAAAGAGTATCAATTACTTGCAAATCACGCAAAAGAGGTCGGCATAGAATTTATGACAACTGCATTTGACTTGGAATCACTAGATCAAATGGATCCATTGGTTCGAGTGCACAAAATAGCTTCCGCTGACATTACCAATGTCCCGCTAATTAGAAGTATTGCGAGAAAAGGCAAGCCCATCTTGATGAGCGTGGGAGCTGCCAGCCTGATGGAAATTCAGTTCGCGTTGTCAGAGCTTGAAAAAAATGGGGCAAATGACATTACAATTTTGCATTGCGTGCTGAATTATCCAACCCAAGATGCTCAAGCACACCTTAGCCGAATTAACACTTTAAAGAAATTTTTTCCGCAGTATTGCATGGGCTATTCAGATCACACCCCTCCAGGAGACTCTTGTTTTCCAGTTCTCATGGCCTACACTTTGGGTGCACGCGTCATCGAGAAGCATTTTACTCATGATAAGACTCTCCCTGGTAATGATCACTATCATGCAATGGATATGAAGGACTTACAAAAACTTTGTAGTGGTCTTAATAGAGCGAAGGATTTAATGGGACCCTGCGACGAATCAAAATTTTTGGCGGATCAAATCGCCGCGATCAAACACGCTAGACGAAGCGTTGTGACAGGTAAGAATTTGAAAGCAGGTGAAAAATATTCATCCAGCAATTTAACAGTAAAAAGACCTGCAAGCGGAATCAGCCCAATCTTTTGGGACGAAATTGTCGGCAAGGTTGTTGCAAAAGATATTTCTGACGACACCCCCCTTCAGTGGTCTGATGTTTCTGAATCAAATGGTTAAAGAAAAATTGATAATTTTGAATTGGATTATTTCTGAATCAAGTCATTTAAAAGATTTCTGCAAAAGGAACTAGCATGCTAAGACAATCAAATAATGTATCAACTTACGTTTTTGGCGTTGAATCACTTTCAACAATTAAAGATAAATTGCAGGAAAGAAGAGATGTCTCTGAATTCGCTGGAGCGGTTTTTCTGGTCGACGACTACTTCAAACAAAGCTCTCTATTCCAAAAATTTCATATACTTGAATCAGACAAAATTATTTG
>JAPLFV010000001.1 GCA_026390495.1 Pseudomonadota bacterium
AGGAGAATTGACAGGGCGGTTCCCCAACTTCCGGCACCTAGTACTGCAACATCCATGGTTACTGTTATTATTCCAGACTTGGGTGGAAACCTGATGTTTTAGGGCTTTAGTGGTTGGTCTGGGAGAAGCGGTCGGCGAGGGCGAGCCCGATTCCGCAGAGGATGACGGAGCCGATGGTTTGGACGAGCAGGTTGGTGAGCATGGGTGCCCATTCGCCTTTCTTAAGTTGTTGGATGAGGTCGAGCGAGAAGGTGGAGAATGTGGTGTAGCCGCCGAGGAGACCGACGCCGAGAAGGAGTCTGAGGGGGTGGTCTTTTGCCCAGATACCGGCGATGACCCCGAGGGCGAGGCTGCCCGAGAGATTGATGATCAGGGTGGCGAGGGGGAATTTGGTGCTGTGGAGGGCGAGGTTGATGAGGTAGCGGAGTATGCCGCCGGTGCCTGCTCCAATGCCTACGAGCCCGATTTCTTTCCACATGTCTGACTTGAATTATGCTCGGTTTGAGAAAATCCTTCCCTCTAGTTTGAAAACCGTTCTGCCGATTAGGTATAAAGTACAGACTGTTTCGACAGATTGCCGCTTAGCTCAGTCGGTAGAGCAAGTGACTGTTAATCACTGGGTCGTAGGTTCGAGTCCTACAGCGGCAGCCACATTTTGAGAGAAATCCCGCCTTTGAGCGGGATTTTTTTATGCGTGGTGGGCGGGGGTTGAAATTCAAATGGGCAGTTTACAAACCACGCAACTCCTGCTCAGCAATTAAGCCAATCCCACTCTTACTACCTACTTCGAAGACAACTTGCTCAAGAGTTCGTTTTGCGGCTTCTAAGAGACCGATTTTTTTCTGCAACTGACCGATTTCAAGTCTAAATTGAGACCTACGAACTACCGCTGCCTTGCATTCAGCAAGATACTTACCAGCATTTCCTGGGACGGAAAGAGATTCAATGTAGCCGACACTGGCCATTCTCCCAAAGGTATCAACAGCAAAGAATGTTTTTCCAAAAATATATGTTTTAAACTCGGGTTCATTAATTGCTCTTTCGTACCAATATGTAACGTTTTGATCGTACAATGCCATTTTTTTGTACATTTGTTGAAGTTCTTTTGTACGAGAATCTCTAACTAATAGCGAATCGATGAAGGGATTCTTAACCTGAATCATGATTGATTCAGCTGCATACGAAGACCCATCTTGTCCAATTCCTACTACTTTGAAAGAGGCCTTTCCAGTTGGTACGTTTAGCAATGAAACTAAAACTTGCTGTTGAGAAACTGAGTTCTCAGCTATCTTGGCACCATCAAAAAATATCTGGTAAGAAGCTATTTGCTGCCCAGAATGCGGTTTGATATCAATAGGAACTTTGGTTCGAGTACCTTCAACAACAAAGGTAGACGTTTCAAATTCGGAGGCCAATTTAAATCTAGGTTTTATCTCCAATGTTGACAACAGAGGGGGAAACACTTCTCCGTTTTTGTTTGACTGTACCGTCCAGAATGAATAGCTGCCGGGAGGCAACTGGCGTGAGTCTATGGAAAATTCGAGTGCGCTTGCAACTCTACCAAGGTAGCCGCTTGGTGTAAAGATGTCGGTGATTTCAGAGATAACCTCGGCATTAATTATTTTAATTTGATCGCCATAAGCGCCTAGCTTCAGGCCGTTCGACCTATTAATGAATTTGGATTTTACATCTGCTTTAAGAAGTTCAATTGGTTTGCGAAGTCTATCAACGCCTATGAGGCGAACTCTTTGAATGTCTCCATCACGATTAGATGTCTCAAATGAAAAATGGGGCAAGTTATGAATACTTGTAACAGGTTGCGTACGAACTTCTCTCCCATCAACGAATAAAGTGATTTCAATAAGAGTAATGTCGCCTCTATCAAAGATGGGAGCAAATTCGATAACTTGAGTATTGAACACAGTTACCCTTGATTCACGTGCACTAATCAGGAGTCTGCCAAGTGATGATGACCGATATACAGGTGTTGGCGACCTGTCAACGGAAGAAACTCTAGAAAACTCCGACAAGACAGTTTGTACGGCTGGCAGACTTGGATTGAACTTCTGTGTCAACGATTCTGATTTCACGTCAGTGCTTGAAGTTTTTTTTCGTGAATTTGATATGAGTGCGGCAATACTCATTTGCTTAATTTTGATTGCGAAATCGTATGCATCGTCGCCTGCACCATCTCGTATGAATGTGTTAGCTCCTGAATCAAGCAAAAGTCGTACGACCTGAGTATTTCCCGATTTGATACCAAAATGTAATACGGTTTTAGCATTGTTATCAGCCCAACCACTATTCTCAATTCCTTTGTTGTTTATATTTGCTCCTTTAGAAATTAGAAAATTGGCAATTTCGACTTTCCCACCCAATGCAGCGTTACTTAAAGCAGTATTACCTTCTAGATTTCTGTATTCAATGTTTGCACCATACTCAACCAACATTTTTACAGCAACAAGGTTTCCTGAATCGACGGCGAAATGAAGTGGTGAGTATTTGCTAGTTTTTACAACCTCATTTGGATTTGCTTTATTTTCTAACAGAACTTTAAGAGCTTCGGTTTGACCGTTTTTACTCGAGTAATGAAGACAATTGAATCCATTGGAATCAATTGATTTTAGATTTGCTCCTTTCGTAACAAGTAACTTGACTGTGGCAGAATCCCCGATTTCACATGCATGCATCAGAGGAGTCATAATGTGGCCGTTCTCTGTACGCTGGCACTCTAAGTCTGCACCATTTTCAATCAGTATTTTTGCGATGTTGACCAATTTTCGTTCGACAGCCCAATGCAATGGAGTCACATTAAACTGTGCGCGACTATTAATATTGCAGTGATTCTCGATTAAAAATTTAACAATTTTTTCTTGATTGTTATAGCTAGCATGATGAAGAAGGGATCGTCCAAGAATATCTAAATTATTCAGATTATCGCCACTGTCATGTAATAATTTAAGTGATCGGAGAGCACCCTTTATCGAGGCATATGTAGCTAAATTGTAACCAATACCATCTCGGAAACTAATTACTGCTCCATTTTTAATTAAATACTCAACAATTTCCGATTTATCTTCAACTACAGAATAATGAATTGCAGGATGCTTTTCTCTGTCCAAATAGTTTATATCCGCTCCAGCATCAATCAATGTTTTGCAAATTTCAAGATTTCCATGTCGGCAGGCTAGCATGAGAGGCGTTTGCCC
>JAPLFV010000171.1 GCA_026390495.1 Pseudomonadota bacterium
TGAGACGGCCCAAGAATTAGAAGGTGTCGGAGCCTTGGAGGAAACACTAAAGTGGGGCGAGCCTAGCTACCTGACATCTTACACAAAATCCGGTAGCACTGTTCGCATAGATTGGAAGAAATCAGACCCAGAGTTTGTCTTTGTCTTTTTTAAATGCACGTCCAATTTACTACCAACTTATAGGAAAAAATATAAAACAGATTTTGAATATGTCGGAAATCGAGCGATAAAAATATATATCGGAGCAATCATCAACGAAGACAAGTTTAAAAATTGCATTGCTCTAGCGCTGACATATCATAATAACAAAAGACTATCTACTCAGGCAAGATGGTACATTGTGGAAAATCGATGACTTTATGTGCGGACTAAAAAGTAGCTAGTGGTAAATTTATTGTTCTGAGTGCAACATTCCTAGATGCTAAATTTGCCTTTGACAAGATTAATGAGCGCTTTGTGAGGATCTGCAAACTTAGAAAGACCTTGATGCATCAAGTCCGTCTCCATTTGATTCCAATTTGGTGAATTTTACTGAACCTTTGGCAATGGCATCATTGGTGGCGGGAGGGTTTGTCTGAATATCGCTTCCTGCGAGAGCAGCAACATATTTCCATGGAAGGTCAGTTGATTTCTTAGTGCCTGTTGAGGCAAAAATGATTTCCTGCTGCAACGGAGTTGGATTCATTTTCCAAAAACTATGATTGGTACTCCAAATCTTCTTTGCATTGTAAATGCCAACAAAGCCTTGGGGTTTTTGGCTCAACTGAGGGTATTTTGCCTCTGTATAGACGTCGATCCTTGACACAAAAATGCTATAACAACTTTTAAATTTAGACAAATCTTTAAGGCGCTTAGCTCCTCGCCACACCGAATCTCTAGCTGCTAAGTACTGTCGCTCAGAAAAAATCAGAGTGACATTGAGTGGGATTCCCAATGCGGCAATGTCCTCCAATGCGCCTAAACCTGCCGGAGTCGCTGGGATTTTAATCATGCGATTTGGATGCCCACTGTGCCATTTCTTTGCCAGTTCGACATAAGTTTTTATCTTTTCTATGAGTGGCAATTGGCAATCTTGAGCTTCTAGCAACGGGTCCAATTCAAAGCTTACATACCCATCGTTTCCATTTGAATTTTTGAATGTATCATTAAACACTGCCTCCGCTTGCGATACGAGCATGTCGGTCATGGCCCAAGTAATTTCTTCTGCAGTCTTTTTTTGACGAATGTAATTTTTAATGGCGTCGTCAAAACGACCGGTACTCAGCAACTCCGAAATGATGATTGGATTTGACGTCGCTCCTGTCGCACCCATATCTCGATTGAGGGATGTTAAATTTGGATCGACGGAATCGAGCCATAGTTTAGTACCACTTTGTAATAATGAGGTAATAGACGAAGATGAATTTTGCATTGAAGGCCCTTGCCAATAAATGGCGAAAAATTTATGACGGCAGTGCCAAGGACATTAGTTTTTTTGAACCGGCCCATTGAGCCTATCAAGAATGAAACGAACAGCCCGGCTTACATTCATGAGTAGATTTGCCTGAATCAAGGCTATTGTCAAACAAGTTTAGCCCTTTGTCTGACTGTTTTTTTGCTACTTCTGAAAGTGGATTGGCAGATTTAATTGAAAAATTTGGCGCAGCCAATATTTTGGTCAACTTACAGGCGTTAGAGGTACATCCCGGAATCGTTTTTGGATGTTCATCTGACATTTTTTGGAGGTTTTCGAAGGTATTTTGGCAGTGGCTACATTGAAAGATGTAGAGTGGCATAATTAATCCCTCAAACTGAGATTCACTGATTGAATGAAGTTGACCTTTGGTTCATATTAGCACAGAAAATCCCGGTTTAGGATTGCTTTAGGCTAGGGGATTGATTTTTTATGTGGAGGAGCCATGCGAGTTTTGGTTGTCGGAAGTGGTGGACGTGAGCATGCTTTGGTATGGAAATTATTAAAATCACCCACCTTGACAAAATTATTTGTTTGGCCTGGAAATGATGCCACCTGGAGATTGGCCGAAAAGCTGGAATTGCCCAAGGACTCCAGTTATGAAAATCTTGCCGCAAAGTGTCTGGACTTGGCTGTCGACTTGGTCGTCGTTGGACCTGAGGAGCCTCTCTCTAAAGGTATCGCAGATGCCTTGACGAAATCTGGGGTAAAGGTATTTGGCCCGTTACAATCCGCCTCGCAATTGGAGTCTTCCAAATCATTTGCGAAATGTATGATGGAAGAAGCTGGGATTCCCACTGCAAAATTTACTGTTTGTCATTCAGAAACGGAAACACTCCAAACGGCGCAAAAGATTTTAGAGCGTGACGGGGGAGTCGTGTTAAAGGCAAGCGGTCTCGCTGCCGGAAAAGGAGTATTTGTTTGTACTCAGGCCTCCGAAGTCAGTGAGGGAATTAGGCGCCTCTATTCCAAAGAAATGATGTTTGCGTCGAAAGAGGTCGTTGTTGAAGAGATGTTGTTTGGACGGGAATGTAGCTATTTTTGTTTTTTAGGCAAAAGTGGCATTCAAAGAATTGGGTTTGCAGTAGATCACAAACGACTATTGGCCGGTGATAAAGGGCCCAATACCGGCGGTATGGGCTGTTATTCGCCGGTTCCTTGGCTGCCGATCGATGCCGCCGAGCAGATAGAAACAAAAGTTGTCGAACCATTGTTGCAGACTCTAGCTCGACACAAGATTGAGTATACCGGCGTTCTATATGTAGGTGTTATGTGGAGTGATCGAGGGCCAAGTGTTGTTGAGTTTAACGTCAGATTTGGTGATCCTGAGGTCCAAGTTTTAGCATTGTCAGACTCTTCTGACTGGCTCACGTCAATGGCATTGCAATCTGGCGTCACATCCTCTGACCTTAAAGCATCTAAAATGGAAAATTCTGTTTCATTGAAAAATAATAAGATTAAGGATGTTGTTGGGTTTGTCCTTGCATCATCTGGATATCCCTTTGGCGAGAAGCCTGACATTGACGCTGTGATCCCGCAAGATTTGCTATTGGAGGATGTTGGCAAGTCCATGGTTTTTCAGGCCAGTGTGAAACCAAGCGAAAAAGGTGTGATGACAGGGGCGGGCAGAGTTTTTTTGGTGGCAGGGAGTGGTGATACTTTTTCGGAAGCGCGAGATTTGGCGCTATCTCGAATTCGCGAGATTCAAAAAGTGTGGCCTGAATCTCAGTGGAGAGCTGACATTGGTCAATCAGCCGTGAACTTTGAGTTAACATCGGGCTTGAAAAAAGATTCATTGCTGACTGCAAAATTAATACTTGGGTCATCGTCGCCACGACGGCGCGAATTATTAGGCCATTTAGGTTTGCAATTTGAAGTGATAAAGCCAGAAACCGACGAGATTCCGAAATTAGGCGAAGCTCCAAGAGATTACGTGTCTAGAAACGCTAAAGAAAAATGCCAGTGGATTTGCGAGAATCTTGATTCCGATAATCGAGTACCAAGCATCGTTGTTTGTGCCGATACGATTGTCGTCATTGATGGCATGATTCTGGAAAAGCCTAGTTCAGATGAGGACGCCTTAAGAATGTTGAGGGCTCTAAGCGGGCAATATCATGAAGTGCTTACGGCGGTTGAGATAGCGAAAATTGAAGATAAGTCTGGGATCATAAAAAGGAAGTCACTGCTCGTATCGACTCGAGTGAAAATTCGTTCACTTTCTAGAGATGAAATGCTCGGATACATCAGCACGAAGGAGCCCTTTGATAAAGCTGGAGGGTATGCAGCGCAGGGTCTTGGCAGTTTTATGGTAGAGCGAATTGAAGGTTCTTTTTCAAATGTTGTTGGGTTGCCATTGGCTGAAGTCAGTTCAGTACTTTCTGAAGAGTTTGGTATTCAACTTTGGAGAGACTTAAAGACTAAAGGGCTATAATTTGCAAATCGTCGACAACAAAATTTTTAATTCCTATAATTTTGCCGAGCTAAAAACACTGAATGTACGAAAATTTGAAGATTGTAAGTTTGAACAGATTAAATTTTCTGACATTGAATGGCGCTTTGATAGCCTTTTAGACTGTGAATTTGTGCATTGCAGCTTTGTAGGTGTCGATTTTAGAAATGTTAGCCTTCGAAATATTAGTTTCTCTCATTGTAATTTAATGGGAGTGAACTGGTCGATTACCAG
>JAPLFV010000179.1 GCA_026390495.1 Pseudomonadota bacterium
AAAATTGGCCGAGCCCAATAGATAGTCCACGACTCTTGGTAGATCCAATCGAGACTCCATAATCAACCCTGACTAGAAGTCTATAAACTTGAGGAACTGAAAGTCGAATACCTCCGCCGACAGCGGTTTCTCGTTGAGACAAAAATTCATCACGGCTGGAGAATGCAGCTCCATGATCTAAAAAGGTAGCTGCTTGAGCGTGAAGATACTTGGTTTCTAGAAACTGCCATCGACCTTCCAAATTCAAATAACTGATAGATCTACCAAAATGGATACCGTCGGGAAGTCCTCGAACTGAATCAAAACCACCTAAAAAATATAAACTTCTTAGGGAGTCTTTTGCTTGATTACCGGCAAATGCATGGAGTGCTAAATTAACCGAAGATACTGGACGTGAATATGCAAACACCTCTGTTTCACTTGCTAAAGAAAAACTATTTCTGCCTTGATGATCATCATCACCATTTTTTTGACTCTGAGAAATCTGTCCGCCCGATCGAATCATTCCCTTAAATCCGTCTAAACTCATTCGATCAACAGTGAGCCGATCGAAAACCAACATTGGCATCACCTGCGCTGTACCCTCAACTTGGGAAGGAATCGAGACTCCTGATGGTTTAAGGTCGGGTCGATCATTAAATTCGCGATCCAAAAAAACCGCTCTTGATTCGCGAACTAACTCAATATGAGCGCCCCACTGCCAAGCCCCACCTATTGCGTCACCATCAATTTTTCCATTATTGACGGACGCCTCACTAAACGGAAAAAGAATTTGAGACTTGGCTGTCCAAGCTTCACTATCTGCGTATCCAAGCACATTGGCCTCGGCATCGAAAAAGCCTCGACGCCGTCGATCCAACCACAATTCTCCGCCAAAACTACCTTTTCCTCGCCACGCACGAGGAGATTTTGCGAATAAATATGCACCCCAAGGTCTCGTTCCGTAGCGCCTAACCTCACCTCCCAAGGAATATAGCTTTCCAAATGCATGTGTTTCATAGGCACCAAGAACCGTCAGTGGAGTCCCTCCACCATAGGCACCACGGATAACGGGAATCCGCGTCCATTTTTCGTCAACGTCAACTTTCAATCGACAACCGGAATCATCATTTTCCGAAGTAACGTCCACTCGAGTAAAAACATCAGTCGTCATAATTCTTCGCTGAATCAATTGAGCAAGCTCTGCTTCTGGCAATATATTTGCCAAATCAGGTGACAAATAATCTTTCAGCCATGTTTCATCAGTTCGATTCAACCCAGAAAAAACAATTGTAGGTGATTCGCAACTCTTCATTGCCTGAGACAATGAATTTTCGGAATAAAATCCAATCGCCGCACAGTGGAGACCAAACAGGAATTCTTTAACGCGCATATTTATACAATTCCAAAAAAATGGCTGATTCACATCTGCATAAAAATTTTATAGGAAGGGATCTGCCTTAGATAAATAATTCTGGACGTAATCGTCAACTCCGTCTTCGAGCATCGTCATTTTGGCTTTGTATCCGGTTTTTTGACGAAGCAAAGTTAGGTCCGCTTGAGTGAAATATTGATATTGATTTTTGAGAGCCTCAGGCAATTCTATCCACTCAATGCTTGGTTTTATATTCATAGATTTAAAAACCGCACGCCCTAAATCTTCAAATGTTCGCGCTTTTCCAGAGCCTAAATTATATATCCCGCTAACACCGACAGTTTGTACCTGAAATAAGTGGTAAAGAACATCTACGACATCTTTGACATAAACGAAATCACGCGCCTGCTGCCCATGTGCAATTGCTGACCGTTCACTCTTGAAAAGTCGCAATTTTTTACTGTCTGAAATTTGAGAGTAAGCAGAACATACGACGCTAAGTTGGCCCGCTTTATGGTACTCCTGGGGGCCATATACATTAAAAAATTTCAAACCGGCCCAAAACGGCGGCGTTGACTTTTGATTTAAGACCCATTCATCAAACAACTGCTTACTAAATCCATAGGGATTTATTGGCCTTAGACCTGGAATGATTTTAACGTCATCTGAAAAGCCACTTTCCATCGACCCATAGGTTGCCGCGGATGATGCGTAGATAAAAGGGATTTTTGCCTTTGCACAATACTCCCAAAGACGCATAGAGTAGTGAAAGTTATTTTCGACAAGATAATCAACATTTCTCTCGGTAGTGGTCGAGCAGGCACCCATATGAAATATCGCTTCGATTCCATGGTTTTTTGGTCGATTTTGAAGCCAATCTAAGAATCTATCTTTATGAATAATATCGCGCACAGATCTCTTTGCTAAATTCTTCCATTTCTGTGACTCACCCAAGCGGTCAACTACAATGATGTTGTCATGGCCCTTTTGATTTAGTTTCCAAATCAATGAAGATCCAATAAAGCCCGCTCCGCCTGTAACGATAACCATTGTCCAACCCTCGAATTGCGTTTAGACTTACATAGTGCCATATTTGTATCCGCCTGGAAACATCCTTCAAAGCCTTTGGTACTATGATTGTTTGCCATACTTTTTTTTTGCAGGAAAGAATTTGGATTTTGGGAGTAAGACGTGGGAATTGGTTTTCTTGAACTTGTCGTCATTGCGGTTGTTGCATTGGTCCTTTTGGGACCACAGCGATTGCCAGGCGTATTAAGCCAGCTTGGAAAGTTCTATGTACAGCTACGCCGCACTTCGGCAGAGTTTCGTGGGGCTGTAGACCAAGTAGTTCGTCAGGCTGAGTCAGAAGTTAGGCTTGATGAGATTCGCAGGTTGACGGCTATTGCTGAGGAAAATGACCGAAAAACTGCTGCGGAAGAAGCTGCAAAAAAAGACCACCCTGCCTTGCCTCATTCCGAAACATCAGACATTTCTGTAAATCAACCAAGCTCTGAACCAATTGGTGAATCTTCTACTTTGAATCAGCGTCCTCTAGGTCGAAATCCCATGGCAATTGCTGCATTTGACGAAGGCACCGTGGATCATCCAAGCCATCCGCAAATTGATTCCCAGATGGGGTTGCAAGAGCCCCTAACAGCCGTCAATACACCTAAAATCACTGAAGCGACGAGTAAATCGGTTCACAGTGACAAACAAAATTCACTTGATTCTATTGGAAAACATTCGTGAGCACTCATATAGAACAATTGACCTATAAAGAGAATCGATTGACGTTTGGGTCCGTTCATCTCGATGAGTTGGCGACCCGATTTGGTACGCCACTGTATATTTATAATTTCGACATCGTAAAGAAACGCATTGAATCTTTAAAAAATGGCATTGGTTCACGCTCCAATTTAATATGCTTTGCCCTGAAATCTAATTCAAATCCCAAACTGCTACAGTTTTTACACAATCTAGGCATTGGCGCCGATGTTGTATCTGGCGGAGAGTTGATGCTGGCTCGAAAGGCCGGAATACCACCCTCTAGAATTGTCTTTTCAGGAGTCGCTAAATCAAACGAAGAAATAGCTTTAGGGATCAGTGAAGACATACTTTCCTTCAATGTGGAAACTCCCGGAGAGGTTAAAAGAATTTCTCAGGCCGCCAAAAGCAAAGGAATTCAGGCCAAAATTTCACTTCGAATCAATCCGAACATCAATGCCAAAACTCATCCAAAGATTGCAACCGGTCTTTATGACACAAAATTTGGACTAGACCCAAATGAAGTATCCCTACAAGCAAAATTAATATCGCAAGATCCCAATCTGATTTTATCCGGAATTTCGTGCCACATCGGCAGCCAGATCCTGGATTTAAATCCTCTTAAAGAAGCTGCTGTGTTCATGCGTGATTTTGCTCGCACACTAAGAGCATCAGGACATCAATTGACGCACATAGATGTCGGTGGTGGTCTTGGAGTCGCCTATATCCCTGAAGATACAAAAAAGGCCGTTGACCTCGAATCCTATGGGCAAATGATTCGAGATATTTTTGCAGATGATCCTGCAACTATTGTTTTTGAGCCTGGGCGATCCATCGTTGCCGAGTCTGGCATTCTCTTAACGAGAGTGATTGAAGTCAAAAAAAACCTTCGAAAACAGTTTGTGCTCATCGATGTCGGTATGAATGATTTGATTCGCCCGTCAATTTACGATGCATACCATCACATTTACACTGTTTGGAAAAAATCATCGCCGAGTGTAGAAGAATCCGTAGATATAGTTGGCCCAGTATGCGAAACCGGAGACTATATCGCCCTTGATCGATCTTTGACGATTCCAAAAGAGGGTGAATATTTGGCGATTTGCCATGCAGGTGCATATGGCTATTCAATGTCATCCAATTACAATACAAGACCACGACCAGCTGAGATCGCAATCAACTCTGGAGAGGTTTCACTCATTCGAAAGCGCGAACTGATCAAAGATCTTATTGATTAAGCGTGTTTCATGAAAGCGATTTTGAATCATTCAGGAACGACTATTTTCCCCAGTCGCGAATCTTCGCAACGAGTCCCTTAACTTCGTCATCTGATAACACAGCACCCCAAGGTGGCATGGTTCCAGATAGTCCAACGGAAGCGCCGCCTTCTTTGATGGCTTTGGCAATATGTGCATCGTCAACTTTCGCTTGCCATGCTTTTTCATGAAAATTTCTCGGCTTTGGATTCATTGCAGCAGAAGCGGCACCGTCGGCCTTCCCATCTGCACCGTGACAGCTTGAACATAACGCGGTAAATTTTGCCATAACGGGATCTTGATCTCCGGCAGATGCGGCAACGCGAGGAGGAATCTCACCTTTGTCCGTCAGCTTGGGAGTTACTCCACTGGTAACTTCTCGTTCTTTTGTAAATTGTTTCCAGTAAGGAATTGGATTGTATTGATCCATGCAAGAAGTAAGGGTAACGATCATGCCTAACACTACCAATGATACAAACTTATAAGCCATCTTTTATACCAACCACGTTGAACGTTAGAAAGTCCATATTAAAAATATACCCAAAGAAGCATTAGGTGCGCTTCTTTGATCCAAGCCATATTCTAAACTATCAATTTAGGGTTGAACAGCCCCTAAATTGATTCTAGCGAAAAAGTCGAGATGGCCTAGAACTGGCCCATAATTTAAGCAAATGTCTACCGCGACTCATCAAACTTTTTCTGCACCAGGGGCAACGAAATTCCAATCACTTGCACAAATTTTGTTCTAGATTGGTGGCCCCGCAATATGGAAATGTGTTTCAAACTTACATCCAAGAAAAAACTTAAAAATTGGCAAAGAGCCTCATTCGCTTGACCATCTACCGGTGGAGACGAAATCTTAATCTTGATGGCATCGCCGTGTAGGCCAACAATTCCTGCTTTTTTTGCACCCGGCTGAACATAGACTTGAATGACGACCGAGTCGCCATTGGAGCTCAACCATTTTGCAGACAAATCAGTACGACTCAAAGATCAGCCCCAGTTAAATAAGAAACCTGAATCGCGGCTCGACTTATTAATGATGATCGTTTATCGGCAGCGCCAAAACACCCCGAATTGTCCTCTTCTCCATCAAACTTCGATCGACACCACTCGCGGGTCACAATGCCCGACGCCTGCAACCCGTTGGCCAGCCATCGCCTAAGCCCAATTTCAAAATGTGCCGCTCTACTTTTTAAACTACTTACCAAATTTAATTGGGACTGCCTTTCTCCCTCACCACCAAGTACCGAAATCAGAACTTCGTTTTCTTTACTCAAACCCACGACGCTTGACAATTGTAAGGACCTTAGCCGATTGGGAGCAATGTCACGCTCAGCATTTTTATATTTTGTATCGAGTTGCTTTGCGAGCAGAGCCACTTTGGTTTGGGCATCATTCCATTTCATTTCTGTTTTAAGCCCCAAGTTCAATAATAAGTTGGAGGCCCTTCCAACACTCAAATGCTCGTCAAACAAGCTCGTACCAACCTCCACAGAGATATTCTTATTGAGTCGGCTGTTCGAGTTAAGTGCAAAACCCCAAATCGCAGAATCTCGGGATGGCGCCTCGTCACCACTAGACGGATCTTTGTTTCTTTTCGTATGTCGATCTCCCGACGAGCCAATGAGGGCAAAATCAAAATCAATTCCGCCAGAATCAGAGATAGGCACCTGATTTTTCAAACTTGCATAAGCTCCAAAAGACTTGCCAATCGCTTGAGGTTCATGACTAAAAACAACGATTGGTTTATAGGCTCGGCTATAAGAATACAAAGAGGACTCTTTAACCCCAATTGAAAGCTCGGCTGTATCAAACAACCAAGCTAACTCGTAAAGATCCAGAAGTTCAATACTTTCTGCCTTTGACTGAAAAACGCCCGATCTAGTATCGACTTCTCGAATAATATCTTTGGATGGTTTAACGCCATCGGGTCTTAACGTAATGCTAGCACGAATCATCTTAGTACTTGTCCAGTCCAATCCAAGCTTCATATGCTGCAATCCAACGGTTCTATATCCGCTAGTGACATCGGACTCCTCAGCTAGGTTTTGGGAGTCTTGCTGAATCAAGGCTGGTCTTGATAACCGCTGAATACTATCCAAATACAAAAAACCAACATCAACGTCGTAGCCCATTTGTGTCAGTCGGGATTTGCCAACTGTAACCTGAGATTCATCCGCAGGCGTTACGGCACCAGCTTTTAAAGAAAAAATTTCAGTAGAAAATATTAAAATTGAAATAAAAATGACTAGGTGCTTAAGCAGCATGAAACCCTCTTTATAAAACTGTGATAGTCGTCAAAAATTTGTCGCTTGAATTCAATTCTTTGACGGCAGGCGTCAAACATCCATAGGCCCAAGGCCACACATCTATAACATGACATCTGTCATCATATAACCTTAGTCACTCATTTAACACAATTTTCAGCCAAATCTTTTCAAACACTGAAATTTGGCAATCCGCAAAACAATGATCGACAAACCATTGGCATAACTCTTGAACCTGCACCTCTGACCCAGTCTGTTCAAATTTTGAATTGAGCAAGTTGAAACGCCGAAAATCGATCCCTGAACGTGAGGAATTGAAAGTCTTATGGCAAAAAAAGAAGAAAAAGATGCCAAAGGCGGCAAAGAAGAAAAAGGGGCAAAGGCAGAAAAAGTGCCTTTAACTCCGGAAGAAGAAGCCGCCAAAGGAAAGAAAAAGAAACTTATCATAATTGCAGTCGCATCCCTTTTAGTCGTCGGAGGAGGCGGTGCAGGGGCATTTTTATTTTTAGGAAAAGGCACACCGAAACCAGAAGGTCCTGCTGGTGAAAAGGCTTCAGAATCAGGAGCTCACGGAGAGGGTGAAGCTGAAGGCGATCCACATGCAAAAACCGATAAAGATACCGGTCATGAAACAAAAAAAGATGATGGTCACGGCGCAGAGAAAAAAGATGACGGACACGGTGGAGCTAAAAAAGATGATGGGCACGGCGCTAAGAAAGATGATGGGCACGGTGCAAAAGACGACGGGCACGGTGCCAAGAAAGATGATGGGCATGGCGCAAAAGATGATGGGCATGGCGCAAAAGATGATGGGCATGGCGCAAAAGATGACGGACACGGTGGAGCTAAAAAAGACGGCAAAGATGCAGAGCCTGAGTACAAAGGGGATTTTGGTCAGATTAAAGAACTAAAACCATTCCACCTTAATCTGGGCAACCCACTTGAAAACCGTTACGTGAGATTAACCATTGGGATTGAATACAAAGGTGGCCAAGATCAGCAGTTGGAACTTGATCGAAGGGAACCACAGCTTAGAGATGCAATCGTCTCCATCGTCAGTCGAAAGACAAGAGAACACCTACTGAGCCCTGACGGCAAAGATCAAATGCGACTCGAGTTAAAAAACAAAATGAATCAGCATTTAGACAAGAAAATCGAAAACGTCTTTATAACAGATATTTTAATTGAGTAGCAGGTTAAGAAGCAGTTAACCCATCTCTCATTGAGGATCAAATGAATCAGGTACTATCACAAAATGAAGTTGATGCACTTCTCTCGGCGGTGTCGGATAACCGTATGGATAGTCCGGAGGGAGGAGAGGCTTCCGGCGCAGGTGTCGTTCAATATGATTTGGCGAACCAAGACAGAATCATTCGCGGACGAATGCCAACTCTCGATATTATCCACGATCGATTTATCAGACTTTTCAGGATGACCCTTTCCAACTCTTTAAGAAAGATGGCCAATATTTCTGTTAACTCTACCGGGCCGCTCAAATTCTCCGAGTTCATGAACTCTTTACCTTTGCCGTCATGCCTCAATATTCTTAGATTAGATCCACTTCGCGGCGCAGCCGTAATGGTTATAGAATCAAAGCTCCTCTATGCCTTAGTCGATAGCTTCTTTGGTGGAAACGACGTGCCCTACACGAAGATCGAAGGCAAAGACTTCACCCAGATTGAAATCAAAATCGCCAGAAGAGTTGTACTCACAGCAATTGATGATCTAGAAAAAGCCTGGGAACCCGTTTATCCGTTAAAAATAGGATATAGCAGAACAGAAATTAATCCTCAATTCGTTGCTGTAGTTCCTCCTTCAGACGTTGTTATCGCAACAACCTTTGACGTTGAACTAGAGAAAGTCGCTGGCACAATCAAGATTGTTATCCCATATGCAACATTGGAACCTATCAAATCTAAACTGTCTGTAGGCTTTCAATCCGAACAACTGGAAGTCGACTTTATCTGGATCAATAGAATCAAAGAGCAAATTATGGGAACGACTGCAAATATGCTCGTAAAGCTTGGAGTCGCAGATATTACAGTTCGCGATTTATTGGAATTGGAACCTGGAGATATCATTCAACTCGGCACAGATGCCACACTTCCTCTTGACGTTCTCGTTGAGGGAGTACCGAAGTTCAAAGGAATTCCAGGGCTATCCAAAGGAAACAGAGCGATAAAAGTAACCGACGTAATTGCATAGTTCGAATCACAAATTGTCTTAGAGGAGGCATGTCATGGCAGCAGAAGGCGGATTAAACCCAGATGATTTCGGTCTAGGAAACGAATTCGACGAAGCACTCGCAGAGGCAGGCGGAGGCGAAGGGAAATCTGATGACGGCGGGCAACGATCGGGAGCTGATTCCGAGGGTCGCGTTACAAGAACAGATTTCTCAAAGCTAAAAATGATCTTGGATGTACCGCTCAAAGTCAGTGTTGAGCTTGGCCGTACAAAAATGTTGGTCAATGACCTCCTGCAACTTGGTCAAGGTTCAGTCATTGAGCTTGATAAGATTGCAGGTGAGCCCATGGAAATATTAATCAATGACAAACTAGTCGCGATGGGCGAAGTCGTCGTTGTCAACGAAAAGTTCGGTGTTCGTCTAACCGACGTTGTCTCACAATTTGGTTTGGGTGATTTTGGTCAAGCAAAAGATGCATCCTGATTCAACCGTGATTGAAAATATCTAGATCGTAAAACAAGGTGGACAAAAAATGAACTCAAAAAAATATAAGCAAATCATTCAATACTCGGTTGGAGTATGTGTTATTGGGGGCCTAGCTCTGAGTCAGGCGCCAGCACATTCACAATCCCTCGATATCCTAAAAGATGATTTGCAATTAACTCCAGAAGCACCTCAAGCTACGATGGACATCTTAAATACATCACCACGTGGAGCGCAAAAGACATTACCAAAACCAATTGCAAAACCGATTGCAAAACCGATTGCAAAGCCAGTGGCAAAAACAGTTGAAAAGGCGCCTCCTCAACCTGTGATATCGACAACCGCAAAGAATGAATCCGCAAATATAGAAGTGGCAAAAGAAGCCCTGCCAAAAGATGCAAAAGCAGAAGCAACAACAGCACAGAATGCAATTCCAAAGACACCGAATGAAAAAACCACCGCAATGACTATGGGAAAAATCTCTACCGAAGTTGAAAATGAGCTCACAATAATTTCCGCAAAACTTAGTAAGACTCCTAATTGGAAACAGCTAGATGTAGAAGATCATGGGACATTCGTGCAGATTCGTCTGCCTGGAACGGTCGTTGCGTCCTCCGGTGAATTTTTTGAAGGCAATGGTCCGTACCTGAAAAAAATCGCCACATTTGAAGTCAATGATGTAGACGGAGCAATAAGATTGTTTGTCAATCAAGATGCTTCAAAGATTAAATTGGCAACAACTGCTGAGGTGTTGGGTGAAAGAGTCATTATAACTATCGACCACAAAAAACTTGAGCAACTCATTCAACCTTCTAAATCTAATACTCAGAGTGAAAATGGACTCGCATCTGCATCGGCTTCATCTACAACTAAAAGCGAGACAGTTGCCACTGAAAGCACTCCAAATGGGTCTGCAGTTGGTAGCGTCAAAAGTGATGGAAAAGAATTAATCAAAACAGAAGCTGCGAGTATAGTTTCTAGCACTTCGAATACCGAAAAAGTGACCTCACAAAGTGAAGACGTCAAGATTGGTGCTTCTGCAGATAGTTTAAATCTTCGCGACAAGCTCATGACGGCCGCAGCATTTTGCGCTGCGATGCTTATGTTTCTGATTGGCTCTACTATGTATCGAAACAGAAGGTTGAAGAATCTTAAAATATCTAGGGCACTGGACCAGTTTGAGCCGGCAGCAATGCGAGTCTTAAACAATATCAATATTTCTAATAGACAAAAATTGTCTTTAGTTCAGGTTGGCTCCCAACAAATCTTGATTGGAATTTCGCCAGACAATATCTCCTACTTAACGACTGTAGAAACGCCTTCAAGAGCTAGCAATCAGTCGTCGTTTAACACTCAACTCGTGAATGCCAATCCAAATGCTGGAATCAAATTGAAACAAATGGACCAGCAAGTGACACGGCCTCAACGCCGACCCGCTGACTCTGGCACAACATCAAAGCCATTTCAACGAGACAGCCAATCAAGCAATACACCATCACAGTCTTCAAGAATCAACTATGGCGTTGGTGATGACGGCGTCTCAGACATGCGCCGAGGACAAAAGATTGATAAAGGTAGCCCAGACCAGCCATACGATGACATTACAAAAATTATTCGAGATCGTTTAAGAAACCTACCTCCGGGCCCTTGATCTTAATCTGCAAACACAGATTTTGAGTGGTTGAATTGATCTTAAGAAAAGGGAGCATCCATGAGAAACATAAGCAGACTTGTTGTTCGAGCAATTTTGGTCTGCCTGAGTTTGGCATGTTTATTTGCGATCTTTCAATCAGAGGTCTATGCAAACACTGGGGTGCCTTCATTAAATATAAATCTTAGCGAATCTGATGATCCAACCGCAGTGGTTCCTGCGATAAAGATAGTCAGCATTCTCACGATTTTATCAGTGGCTCCTGCAATCTTATTAATGATGACGTCATTCACGAGAATTCTCGTCGTACTAAGCTTCCTTAGACAGGCGATCGGTTCTACAACGATGCCGCCTAACCAAGTACTACTTGGCCTCAGCCTTTTTTTAACCATGTTTACTATGGCTCCCGTCTGGCAACCAATCAATGAACGGGTGTTAATGCCGCTCTCACAAAAGGCCATCACCCAAGAACAAGCATTAGTGGAGCTTGCAAAGCCAGTGCGCAAATTCATGCTTGCAGAAACAAGGGAAACCGACCTCGCGTTATTTATGAATTTGGCAAAACTGGAAAAACCAAAAAAGGCTGACGATATTCCACTCAGCGTACTCATTCCTTCTTTTATGATCAGTGAACTTAAGACCGCCTTTCAAATTGGTTTTCTTATTTACATACCTTTCTTAGTCATTGACATGGTGGTCTCAGCCATATTGATGGCAATGGGGATGATGATGTTACCGCCAACAGTTGTGTCATTGCCATTTAAACTTGTGCTCTTTGTGTTAGTAGACGGCTGGGCACTGATCGTGGGTGCTCTTGTAAAAAGTTTTCATACATACGCTTAGAAATTTTTGAGGAGAAGTACTATGACTGAACAGACTGTCATTGACATAGGTTTAAAGGCGATATGGATCGCATGCCTGATCTCAGCTCCGGCACTACTGTCTATTCTGGTCACGGGTCTAATCGTATCCGTTATTCAGGCAGCAACCCAAGTTAACGAGCAAACACTCTCTTTCATACCGAAGATTGTCATTATGACAGTTGCATTAGCCATCAGCGGTCCTTGGATTCTTGAAACATTCATTCACTTTACCATCGGTATTTTTGACAAGATTCCTGAAATCACCAGATGAGGCGCATGTGTTTCCGATTGATTCAAACCAAATTCTAACTGCTGGAGTGATCTTTCTGAGAATCACGGCGATCGTTAGCCTATTGCCGCTTTTTGGTGATTCAAATGTTCCAGTGCGCGTACGAATACTACTCTCTGCTGCGCTAAGTGTTGCGATTTATCCTCTAGTTCCTGCCAACTACGGGGATGCAGTAATGACCGCACTTTCTGGACCCTTTCTAACTGCAATTTTCATTGCCAAGGAAGCTCTCATCGGGATTGTCATCGGATACACTGCCAAGCTTGCCTTCGATGGCATCGTTATGGCAGCAAACATTGTTAGTGTTCAAATGGGATTCAATACATCAAACATCTTCCTTCCTGGAAGTGAGGAAACCACAAATGGCTTTAGCGCAACCCACAGGCTCCTTATCGTGCTCATATTTCTTAGTCTGAACATGCATTACATGTACATTTCTTCGATCGCGGATAGCTTCAGGCTCATACCTGCTGGATTTGCATGGCCGTCAAACACACTTAGCGGCATTATGGTGCATCTATCTGCAACAATTTTTGTCACTGCCCTGCAACTTGCAGCACCAACACTTGTAGGTCTACTCTTTGCAACTGCCGCTCTTGGACTTATTTCAAGAACTGTGCCTCAGGCCAACGTTTTCGTCTTAAGTTTTCCCATCAGCTTTTTCACGGGACTTTTAGTCTATATGGCAACGCTACCAATGCTTCCTGGTTGGCTACAAAGCCATTTTACATCCAGTCAAAATGATCTGATCTCGTCACTTGCGGCTTTGGTAAAATAGGGGGCATCCTTGGCTGAGCAAAATACCGATAAAGAAGACAAGACGGAAGACGCAACACCAGAGCGCCGCGACGATTTTCGCGAAAAAGGTCAAATTGCAAATTCAGCTGAGTTGAGTCAAGTTGCTGCGCTAGCGGCTACAGTCGTTTGTTTTGGTTGGTACGGCCCTCAAGTTCTCGATGGTCTTAGAAAAATTCTGATCCGTAACTTTCAGTCTGCGTCAACGTTTCGAGTCGACCGAGAGAGTGTCTTTTCATACTTTTCAAATGTCTGGATGGATCTCTTACAGCTAACGCTACCTCTATTTTTTGTGGCGGCAGTCGTCGGTGTCTTTTCTACCTTGCTTCAAACGCAATTCAATTGGTCATGGGAAAAGCTCAATTTTAACTGGGGGCGACTCAATCCATTTCCTGGAATGGCCAGAATGGTTAAAATGGAGGCCTTGGTTGGCCTGCTAAAAGCAAGTGCCAAACTAATTATTGTAAGCCTCATTACATGGCTCATTTTGAAAGGTGAATGGATCAAGGTATCCTCACTACTCAATGTGTCAATATTTAAAACCTGGGCCTACTGGGGAGATATTACAACTCAGCTTTTATGGGGGGTTGTTGGACTCATGATCTTCGTTTCTGGCGCCGACTACATATACACATTTATCAGTTTAGAAAACCAAATGAAAATGAGTAAAGAGGAAGTCAAAGAAGAAACCAAGCAACGAGAGTCGGATCCACACGTTAAAGCAAAACTGCGAAGGATGGCTCGCGATATCGCAAATAGAAAAACGATCGAAAATACAAAGAAGGCGACCGTTCTCATCACAAACCCTACTCACTACTCCATCGCGGTTAGGTACGAGCTTGGAATGCCCGCACCAATTATAGTCGCCAAAGGTGTGGACTTTCTTGCGCTCAAGATGCGTGAGACGGCAAAAGATCTTGAGATTCCAATAGTCGAAAATAAACCTCTAGCACGCGCACTCTATGCATCCGTCAAAGAAGGTGAGGAAGTTCCAACGGACATGTACAAAGCGATCGCAGAAATCATCCGATTTGTATTCAAATTAAAGGGCGTCCAGGTGACAAACAAAACTCAAAAAGGTCAAACCAGTGCAACACCAAATAACTTGAATGCATAGGAAAAGACGTCGAACAGTTTGCTACAAAAAATTAGAGGTACATCATGGCAACCGCAACAGCAACAGCAAAATCGATTAAGAAAAATAAAGAATCTCTTGCTAAGCCGTTCAATCTTGGCGAATTCATTAAGAGTACAGATGTTCAGTTTGCCGTGGCGGTCGTAGCCGGCGTCTTTTTAATGTTAGTACCTCTACCTCCACTTTTGATGGATGCTCTTCTTGCCATCAGTATTACTATGGGTGTGTTGATATTGCTCATTAGCACATACATCAAAGAGCCTCTTGAGTTCTCAACGTTTCCAACAATTCTCCTGCTGACTACTGGTCTCAGGCTTTCGCTGAACGTGGCTTCAACGCGTGCGATTTTGCTGCATGGTGCCAATGGCGAAATCTCACATGTCATTCAGGCATTTGGAGACTTCGTCGTCGGAGGGAATTACTTTGTTGGAATTGTTGTTTTCTTGATTTTAAATATTGTGAACTTTTTCGTTATCACCAAAGGTTCTGGTCGTATCGCCGAGGTAGCAGCAAGATTTACTTTGGATGCCATGCCCGGCAAACAAATGGCAATTGATGCCGAACTTAACGCTGGGGTCATCGATCGAGACGAGGCAAAACGTCGACGTCGCAAAATAGAACGAGAAGCTGATTTTCATGGATCTATGGACGGTGCCAGTAAGTTTGTTCGCGGAGATGCGATAGCCGGTATCATCATAACTTTAGTCAATATTGTTTTTGGCTTGATCATAGGGGTTATGCAACATGACATGTCATTTGGAGATGCAGCTTCAAGGTTTACACTTCTCTCAATTGGCGATGGTTTAGTCGCTATTATTCCTTCACTGCTAATCTCCATTGCGGCTGGTATCGTTGTGACTCGCTCCACCTCTGAAGCTGGCTTAGGCGAGGAAATTCAAGGTCAGTTTGTTTTGCACACGAAACCACTTTATGTTTGTGCAGGTCTAATGGGCGTCTTAGCGATTCTACCAGGATTTCCTTTTATTCCATTTGCATTGTTGACAGCTCTCTTCATCTACGTTGCTCGAGTTTCGGCGAATACTGCTGCAGAGTTGGAGGCATCCAAAATTGCTGAAGCAGCAAACGCATCTCGACAAGCAGAGGGAACTAGCGACAGCATAGAAAACATGCTTCACGTTGATACACTGTCGCTTGAAGTAGGAGTCGGTTTAATACCACTTGTTGATACGACTCAAGATGGAGAAATCTTGGAGCGGATAGTCTCCGCACGCAAACAATTCGCCACCGACCTGGGAATCATTGTGCCAATGGTTATGGTTCGAGATAATATTCAATTGAAACCTGGCGAATACCAAGTCCTACTTAAAGGCAATGTCATCGGTCGTGGCAATCTAATGGTGGACTACATGCTTGCCATGGATTCTGGAGACATCACTGATCCAATTAAAGGAATCAAGACTAAGGAGCCTGCCTACGGACTCGACGCACTATGGGTCAAACCAAATCAAAAAGATGACGCAAGCTTTAGAGGCTACACTGTCGTAAATCTGGCAACGGTCGTCGTCACTCACCTAACTAAGCTGATTAGCGAAAATGCGCACAATCTGATTGGCCGTCAGGAAACACAAAAACTAATCGAACATTTGAAACAAGAAAATCCAAAAGTTGTCGAAGAAGTTCTAGCTGCCGATCGCCTATCTTTAGGAGATGTTGTTCGAGTATTACAAAACTTACTGGCTGAAGCTGTCAGCATTCGTGATTTCCTCTCAATTTTTGAGACCCTTGCTGATAACTGCAAAAAGGTAACCCATCCCGATATCCTCACGCGTTATGTTCGAAAGGGGATTGGCCGGGGGATCGTAAAAAAATACCTCGCCAATGAAACAACACTTTACATTGCAACTCTTGATCGAGCTGTGGAAGATGTTCTTGTTGGCGCACTGCAGACTGCAGATGACGGATCAACTTATTTTAATATTGATACGAGATATGTCGAAAAGCTGCTAAATAATATTGCGGAAGCGATGAAGAAGTTTGATGTCCCAGGAACCATGCCTATCCTTGTCTGTGGCTCTAGAATTCGCTGGGATTTGCGCAAGCTGATTAATCGATTTGTTCCAGGGATTGTCGTTTTGGCTTTTGATGAAATTCCATCAGAGGTCCAGACCAACAAAGTGGGAATAGTGTCTGCCTAATTAGGACTATTCAGTAAGAAACCTTAAAATAAAATTGAGAATGAGCCTTGATGATCGAAAAGCCTCTGATCATATTGGGAAGTGCCAGAAGCGATGGAAACACTAGAAAGGCAATTGATCTAGTATTCCCAAAGATAGATTCAGTTGATTTCTGCGATTTGAAAGACTATTCAATCCTGCCATATGACTACTTGACTGAGCCAATAGATGATTTCTTGAGTGTCATCCAGCTCATGTTATCGCATCAAACGATCGTTTTTGCGACTCCGGTCTATTGGTACTCAATGAGCACCACGCTTAAAAATTTTTTCGACCGCTTAACTGATCTGATCACACGACAAAAGCCCCTAGGACGATCACTCGTTGGACGGCGGATTTTCCTAATTGCTACAGGAACAGACCCTCAACTTCCTTTTGGTTTTGAAGTCCCGTTCGAAAAGACCTCATCCTATTTTTCAATGAATTATATTTCTGGAATGTACC
>JAPLFV010000168.1:0-11702 GCA_026390495.1 Pseudomonadota bacterium
GTATCTCGGTAGGCAACTAAACTCAACAATGCTGTTATTGCAATTGATACTTGCATCCTAAACCAACTCAAGTATTGGAGAATCTTATGAAAAAAATTTTTGTTTTACTTGCTAGCATTGGATTGACTTTGAGTAATGCAGCTTACTCTGAACAAAGAAATCTATTCACTGGGGAATCGACCAAAATTGGAAATGTAAACGTCACTTGCAATGCATCCGGTCCAGACAGCAATCAATATAAATATGCATCGAAATCTTGCTCTGGTGGTTTTATAAAACTAGCCTGCGACACATATACCCCAAATACATACTGCAATGACAATGGTCTAAAGGTAGTTCCCAGTGGTCATTGTGTTGGCGAAGGCAACCGCCAAGTTAATTGTGAGATAAGCTGTTCCGACAACAGTCGTTGCTCCTTAACCGCAGATTTAGGAAAAGAGGTTTATTGCACCTGTCCGTGGAGAGCGGAGCCTGGTCAAGAGGGTCTTGCTTGGTGTCGGCAATATTGATATCGAGAAATGACACAACGAAATTCTAACCTGTAGCAAACATATTTGCTGGCCGCTCAATGCTCGATCTTACACAAACGCCATTCTGTTACAAATAAATGCGAATCAATATGCCGAACGTCTCTCACTCGGCATTCAATTGTACCTAAAGTGCCCTAAGGTAGCATGAAGTTCCAAGAATTTTCACAAATCACTCTTGTCTCTACAATTTTCGCCTTCGATGCCTTGTCCAATACCTTTACGACCACTGCATAGACACTGCGACCAGAACGTTGATTTCCAGTGCGCTCCAAAACAACTTGAGTCTTCGGGCTTAAAGATACATCAATGGGCCAGTGTCCCCTTTGACCGTCTTGATTTAAAGTCTTGAGATTGCCTAGTTCAACTCCATTAAAAACCAAAACCTGATTTGCAATGATCATTCCAGGAAACGGAGCCGCCCCACCTTCATATCTCGATATGGATAATTTCAAAGTTCCTTGAGCATTTGAACATGCTCCGTTGGTAGGAACGCTACCTGTGAGGCTTCCAATCTCTACAGGTGCAGGTTCTTGTGTGCCGACGCACAAACCAGTTTGAGGATTGTACTCTAAACTTTCTGAGCACACACATGTCGAAGGAAATCCCCACTGATTTACATCGGGAGTACAAACTGATGGTTGCTCATTAAATACAGGAATAATTGTTGGCATTTCTCCAACCGCAGCTGGAGGTAGCTCGGTTTGAGCCAGCGATACCTGAGCAAACATAGTCGTCATGCAAAGAATACCTGCTGCAGCACGAACGAATTGATTCATCATTATATATTCCTTTCTAATGTGTTTCGTGAATACCCTGACACGCAGCATCTTTACAGGATTCCAAGCGGCCGGGTCAATGTTAAAATAGTCCATTTTTAAATAAATAGTTGCCTTAACTAAACATAAATGTTCATATATGGTATATATGAACTATGATTTACTCACACAACAATTACTCAAAGCCATTCGAAACCGTCGTAGTCAGGCGGGTTTAAGCCGCAAACTTGGCTACTCGGGCAATCAGATCTATCGCTGGGAGGCTGGACTACGATCGATCGCTTGGTCAGACTTAACAAGCCTAGCTAAGGTATGCAAAATTGACCTAAAGGCGGTCGTTCATAAATCCATTGGCTGTACTTCTACCGATCCACAAGTGGTTGTAACATTCCTGATTGGCACCACGAAGATACCTGAGGCCGCCAGCAAACTGCAAATCTCCCCTCAAATCTTAAGGCGATGGATTCGAGGTAACTCTTCACCCTCACTTGTTCAAGTTCTTCAAATGCTCGACATTCTGCAAGGCCGATTGATCGATTTTCTGGAGCACATGGTTGATTGCTCTCAGATTGATTGCCTGAAAGCTCGATTGGCCGACCATCGTCGACGCCTGGACCTCAATACAAATCTGCCCGTTGCAAATCTTGTCACGGCAATATTGGAAACAAGCATCTATCAATCACACGAGACTCACCCGGTCGGATTCATCGCTAAAGCAATAGGAGTCTCAGTGGAATCAGAAACTGAGATTCTTTCTAAATTAGCTCGCGTGGGTGCAATCAGGAATACAAAAGGAAAATTCAAGGTAGTTCCGCAAAGCATGGAGATGAAAGCAAAAGATATTGCTACGACCATGCGCCAGCGTTTGTTTTGGACCGAAATGGCGGCTGAGTACCTTAGAAACTCAAATGAACTACCGCAAAAGAGCATGTTCGGATGGAGCGTATTTTCAATCAGCGACGATGGATACAGCGCGATTCAAACAAAATTCCGTGAGTTTTATGCTCAAGTAATGTCGATCGCCAATAGTGATTCAGGTCAGAAAAACAATGTCAAAATCATGAACCTTCAATGCTTAGATCTTGAAGATTTTTCAAATTCAGGAGCAAAATCTCCAAAAAACGAAGACAATCGCTAGATGATTATACTCACCATCCGACTAATCAGCAACTATCAACAAATTCACACATCAGTCTGAGCCAATTTGATGGGTACCAACTTATTCAATCATAATATGATACTGCCGATACATTAGGAAATAACCATGCCGCTGAAAGCAACTCAGAAAGATCAGATGTCATTTTAATATTCTAAAGAATTACAATTTCGACAAATAATATGTATAATTTTTGAAAACAAAAGAGCTCCGTTTTGACAAATAAGCGTGACGCCATCGGGTTGTGTGACTCAATGGACGAATGAAGTTTCAAGTCCACCGCATTTCATTATTTACTTGGAGGTTTTAAAAGATGAAGAGAGGATTCATAGGTCTTGCATTGAGTTTTGTTTTGGGCTTTGGGATCAGCACCTGCAAATCGTCACAAAATGGCTCGCTTAAAGACATTAATGGAAGCGAAAACAAACAGGATTTTGAATTGCTTGGAACCGCTACGCTTGCTAGATCGGACCAAAACATAAATTCTGATGTAGTTAAACTGGTTGGAACTTGTGACGGTTTTGGAAATCCTCCCGTAAATAAAGTTCAACTAGCGATTAAAGCCTCAGATGTTGAGATAGATCACATTGAGGTGACATTTGGAAATGGAGAACGCCAAGAACTAAGCGTCAAAGATAGATTTCCAAAAGATACTAAGTCGCGCGATATTGATTTGACAGGTGGAGCACGATGCATCAGAAGTCTGTTTGTGGTAGGGCGCGCAGTTGGTGATGGGACAAAACCTGCTTTGATTAGACTCTGGGGCATCAGAGACTCACAAAGCCAAATGCAAACAGGAGTTCGTTGGTTAGGAAGAGCTTTTTTAGATAATGGCAGCGATCAAGCTGAATTTAAAGTTGCAAACAAACTGGGTAAAGCAGACTCAGTTGACGCAATTAGAATCGTGGTTCGTACAAATCCAGCTCAGATTGACCGATTACACATTGTTTTTGGCAATGGCACGACCCAAGATGTCACGATACAAAGATTCTTCAACATAGGTGATCAAACACCTTGGATCGATTTACCTGGAGGACTTCGATTCATTACAAAAGTTGAGATTTTTGGTCGATTTATTGCAGATCAGCAAGCCCTAGACAACTCGCCTCTCGTGTCCGCTCCAATAGCTACAGAAGATCGAACCGACAGATCATCTGTTTCAATTCAGGGCAAAAACACAGAAGCTTTTAATGCCGCAAATGCAAAAGACCTAAAAGACAAAGAATTTTTAGGAGCCACAGACCTAGCTTCGTCAGGATCCTCGACCAGTGCGCAAGTGATCCGTTTGAAAGGAACTTGTGATTCCGTTGGCAATCCTCCTGTTCATCAGATTCAGTTGGTTACAAGGAACTCAGATGCGCAAATTGATTTTGTCGGCGTGACGTTTGGAAACGGCGATCGCCAAGAGTTGCGCGTTAATCAGACTTTAAAGAAAGATTCCAAATCCAGAGAGATCGATTTAGACGGAGCAGCACGATGCGTTCGAGAATTCGTTGTAGTCGGAAAATCTACTGACCCGAATGGAAGGCAGGCCAGCATCAGAATTTGGGGAGTTCGCGACGCCTTAGAACAGCTTGAATCGGGAGTTCGTCGTTTAGGCGCCGTTCAATTGCAGTTTGGTCAAGAAAATGATCCTATGCTTGTAGAAAACTCTTTAGGAAGCGCTGACACAATCTCTGCATTTCGCGCCATCGTTCGTGGGAATGATGCACAAATCGACCGATTGATTTTCTCTTTTGGCGATGGGACGACTCATGTGGTTGAAGTTTCAAAACTTGTTCTGAATGGAGAGGCATCGGAGTGGATTGACTTTCCGCGAGGACGGAGAAACATCACCAATATTCAGGTCATAGGTAGAACTGTACGAAGCCTCCTTGGAGATGGAGAAGATAAAGCTAGAATATTAGTCAATGGTCGCATGCTTTAAATCCAAAGCATTTCTTAGGATATCTCTTCGAGGCATGAAGAGATATCTATCCCGCTTTAAAAATAAGAAAACGAGGCAACTACTTGTTACACTCTGGACTGCTGTAACCATTATATTTCAGATTATATCGGTTAATTTTTTCGACCACTCTCGGTGAAATGCGTGTTGCAATTTCATAAGTATTCTTATCAGGTCGGTCATAATTGATCTTCGAACCCACGCGAGCAGAAAAAGAATTCAATCCAACAGCCACGTACTTTTCACCGCGAAAAACGCTGACTGGACCACCAGATCCACCGCCAGTGACATCACAGCTATGTTCTATCCAATTGTTCGCAATGTGTGCGGTACAGCCCTTGCTAACGCCGGGAAGCCCTCCGTGCCGAGATATGAAATCCGCTGAATATCCCGCAACTACAAGTTGCTCACCTTCGGACAGCGCACTAGACACATCAAAACAGCTGTTTGAGAATCCATCTGTCATCAACAAAATCGCCCAATCATTTTCTGAAATATTACCATCGTATTCTTGATTCAGAATCTTCCGTTCCTGCAAATTGATGCCTCGTTCTAAAACCTGCATGTTCATCCGAGTGCCTTTTTCATCGGCGTGCAGTTCGACTGTTAATGTATTGACCTCGATTGCTGCGCAATGTGCCGCTGTTAATGCGATTCTAGGTCCAACCATAAACATAGTACATCCATTGCTAAGCCGACCTACGGAGCCAAAAGGAGGCATTTTTGACAAGGTTTTTCTTGAGTCGTCACCATAAATATTCTCCAATTGGCCAAAATTTTCTTTTGATTTACAGGCGCTCCATCCAAAGATACTTGTAACAATGCAAGTTAAGACGCTAATTCTCATGTTCATATTTTCACCGATCCGACAAATTGAAGGTTCAACGATATGACTGTTTTGTTTAGCCCCACAATATTGCGCGACTAGCTATCTTAAGCGCGCCAAGCTAATTCAATATGATCAAAGTCTTTCAATCTTAAACTAAGCGAAGCAAAATTGTCTTAATTATAGCTTATATCTTGCTTTCAATTCAACGTTGGCTCCCAGAAGAACGATTCCAGATCAGGTCTAATTTTATCGGTTCCTACAAATCTGTATTGGATATTACTCTTTTAATTTGGCGCATAGCGGCCATTGATGCCACTCAGCCTCGTTTTTTATCTTTTTTTTATACCAAAGCCTTGGATTTTTACGCCATTTTTATAAACAACATTTCATACTGATCTTTGTCAACTCAATCCACTTTGGAGGGCAAGATCGTGGAATTTAATTAACCTAAATGTGTGGTTTTACACACGGGGATGCTGAAGCATTGATTGAAACGATTTCCACTTAAAACACTTTTTTCAATCGAATCATTTCTAGATTTTCAAAACTTTTGTGATATCCAGATTTGGACAAAAGTCTTATGAGCTTTTCATTTCCTTTTGCAGTATCGGTTGCTCCATATACAGCGTGCTTTTCCATCATCCATTGTTCGCCGAGAGTCAAAAAATTACTGGCTACTTTTTGCTTTCGAAATTCTGGAACCACATAGAACGTAGAAAAAAGTCCGAACCGAGTATTCGATTCATCGGTTTCAAATCTTAAGATCGTGTGTCCCACATTATCTAGTTCCCCGTTTATCAATGTTTCGGCAACGAGAACCTGACCTTCACTGCGTTCCGGATCAAGATGGAACTGGACGCGATCTTGAAGCCAGTCGAGAGAATACATCGATTCGCCTCGATCGTTCCCCAGAACTTCTTTGAGAGTTTCACGCATACGCTTTGCAACGAGCAGAATTTCAACCTGAGAGTGAATATCAATTGGCCGAAATCTCAATTTCAATTTCGATTCTCCTAACATTCAATTCCAAAACCCAGCATAGTCAATCAAGCAATCGAATGATCCCTTCTAAATCTTCCAAGACCAAATTTCATCAATTCAAAAACTGCAAGTAAGCCAACCGCCACACCTAAGGCTTCTGCTAAATCAATTCCGTGAGGAGGTATAAAATGAAAGAGTTTGGCCACAGGAGGGATAAATAGAACCGCTCCGGTCAATCCTAAGACTCCGGCACCCACCCAATACAAAGCTTTATTAGACCTTTTCGATCTCGCAAAGATGCTTTCATCTCCACTTCGAATTGCAAAAACTAAAGCAGCGTTAATGAAGACCAGGGAACTAAACGCCACGGCTCTTGCATGATCAGCCACTTCACCTCGATTGCCAATCCAATAGAATACTAGCAGCACTGCACCTAAGGCCAAAATTCCTTGAAAAAAGCTACGGATAAGAATGTGCAAGCTAAACAACTTAGAGGTAAGTAGTCTTGGTTTTCGTTTCATGATATCTCGACTCTCGGGCTCGGCCTCAAACACAATCGAACAAACGGGATCGATAATCAACTCTAAAAACGCTAAATGTACAGGCCACAAAATGGGAGGAATACCCAGTGCGAGAGGCACTAATGTCAGTCCAATGATCGGAATATGTATCGCAATGATATACGTTGTAGCCTTTTGTATATTATCGTAGATCCTTCGACCAAGCTTTACGGCCGAGACAATGGATGAAAAATTGTCGTCCAACAGCACCAATGCCGCGGCTTCTCGAGCCACGTCTGTGCCGCGCTGACCCATTGCAATTCCGATATGAGCCGCCTTCAAAGCGGGAGCGTCATTGACGCCATCACCGGTCATAGCAACCACCTGACCTGAGGCCTGCAAGGCTTTTACAATTCTTAATTTTTGCTCTGGAACCATTCTTGCTAAAACTCGTACGTCCTTGAGTCGAGTTTGCAAATCAGTCTCTGACAGAGCATCGATCTCAGTTCCAGTCAAAACTCCCGATTTAGTTTCAATCCTTGCTGCATTTGCAATTGCCAGTGCTGTGGCAGGATAATCTCCAGTGATCATCATGACACTAACTCCCGCTTGATGGCATTGCTGCACAGATTCCAAAACATCTGCTTTCAATGGGTCAAAGTATCCTAATAGCCCTACAAAGCTTAGATCAAAATCCTTCAGCTCCTGATTGAGTATTGATTCGGCAGTAACAGACGTTGTTTTTGCTACGCCAAGGACTCGAATACCCCTTGAGGCCATCTGAAGAATTGCCTGTTCGATCTTAGACTTCTCTTCTGAATTGAGCTTACTTAGAGCCATCACAGACTCAGGAGCACCTTTCACGGCTAAGATATGAGTGTTATGCGCCTCATCTTTCCAAGCATATCCCACTGCTAAAATAGGTCGAATCAAAGGAAACTTTTTTGCCACACTTTTTCCTGAATACAGGTTTTTCACCTGTGCATTCACTAATGCAACGGCTGCTACGTCCATGGGATCAGCCCCGGTCACGTCGCTTGCAAGTCCGCCAATGGAAATCAAGTCAAGATCCAAAGCATCCAAGTTCAAGTTTCCTTTTGCCAAATCCTTACTGCCCAAGCCCATTGTCCAAAGTTCGGTTACCGTCATTTTGTTTTCTGTTAACGTTCCTGTTTTATCGACACAAAGGGTGTTAGCGGAACCTAATGTTTCAATTGCATTCAATTGGCGCGTCAAAACATTAATTTTGGATATACGCCAAGCACCCAAAGCCATAAAAATTGTCAATACAACGGGAAACTCTTCTGGGATGGTGCTCATAGCAAACGTCAGCCCCATCAAAATGCCTCGTAACAAATCAGATTCACGCGTCCACCAAACGAAAGCCACAATCACACTGATTCCCAAACTGGCCACGGCAACCCATTTTACGACCTGACGCATTTCATGCTCTAACAAAGAGGCTGGTCTATCTGTAGCGTTCAATGATTTGCCAATTTTTCCCATGGCAGTGGAAGCACCAGTAGACTGAACAACCATCAAACCCTGACCTTGCACGACGAGAGTGCCCGAATACAGTGTCGAGTTATCTTCCGTTGAATGGCCTTGACCTTCACCATTATGATGATCACTACCGTCTTGCTGCACTTTATCAACGGGCACTGATTCCCCTGTCAAAAGAGATTCATTCACTTTCAGGGAAACAGATTGACGTAGGGATCCATCAGCAGGAACCCGGTCACCTTCCTCCAAGTAAACCAAATCACCTGGTACAAGATCCTTTCCTGCAATTTTTTTGCGAACTCCGCCACGCAAAACATCTGCACGAGGACTTGACAGGTCTCTCAAGGCTTCTAAAGTTCGTTCCGTCTTTCTTGCTTGAATAATAGTAATGCCAATGACAGCTATCACGGCGGTTGATATCAAAACAGCTTCGCCAAAATCTCCAAGAGCCAAGTATAGGCCTCCACAACCCAGGAGCAGCAAAAACATTGGCTCACGAACAGTAGCAATCACGATATCAAAAAAGGATTTGGGCTTGGCAGTTTCGAGGACGTTATATCCAAACTTCTTCTGGAGCTCAGCCGCTTCAGCGTCTGTAAGTCCTTGTGGCTCTGATTGCATTACCATCGTTCACCCTCTTTATTGCGATAATTTAGATAAAGACAGATTTGGTCTACGCTCCTAACTGGTGACTTTTGAAAACTGAACGCAGACTTTCAATCCTGACGAATTCGTTAAATTTTCAAAACTGACTGTTAAATTCAAAATAGCAGCAATTTTCATGACAATAGACAATCCAAGACCACTACCGCCACCACTTGGCCGATTCAATCGATTGAACAGCTGGCCAACTATTTTCAATTGCTCCGCCGTCAAACCAGATCCGCTGTCTTCTATCACAATGCAGTCACCTTGAATGTTTTTATTTAAAGAAACTTTGACGAATCCATGCTCGGGTGTATAACGAACTGCATTGTCAATCAGATTTCTAAGAAGGATCTTGACTAGGGGCTCGTGCGTTGAAACCAAACAATCCGCACTTTCTTCAAGCACAATCTCGATGGATTTTGCAATTGCGATCGGCGCAACATCTTGAATTGCAGAAATGACCAATTCCTTTAATGACAACTTATCAAGAGGGACCGACTCATCAGGATCGAGCCTTGCAAGAAGCAAAAGCTGTTCTACCAAATGCGTGGCGCGATCAACCCCCTCAATCGTGCCTTTCAATGCCTTTGCGCGCGCAGTAGAGTCGACCTCGCGCAAAGCCACCTCCGCTTGAATGCGAATCGCGGCAAGCGGTGTTCTTAGTTCATGAGCAGCATCTGCGGTGAATCGGCGCTCCTTTTCAATTGAATGAGTGAGCTTTCGAAAAAGCAGATTTAACGATTTAACAGTCGATAAAAGCTCTTTAGGAACCTTTGCATAAGAAATATCACTAAGGTCGTTAGCACTTCGATTCGCGATTTCTGCAGAAAGATTCCGAATCGGCTTGAGTGACCATTCGATCACAAACACAAGCAACATCAATAAAACAAAACTTGATATGGCCATAGTCTTTAAAACACCGCGCAATGATCGCCTTGACAGCGCGTCTCTAGCATCTAACGATTCAGCAACGACGATCCGTAGCGTATGATCCTGATTCCATTGAGAGTAAACTCGCATGGGAATGGCACTTTTTCTGACATCGTAAAAACCTTCATCTTCAGTAGGAATATCTTTTAAGTGGTCATGCGTTCTCAGCAACAACTCGCCTTCATTGTTCCATATCTCAAAGAAAAGTCGCTTTTCAAACAGCGCCTCATGCTCTCGCAATTCCTCGATCTCGCGACTAGTTCCAGCTATTGGAACGTCATCATCCGATTCCCCTGCGTCATCCTTACCATCAGGGTCTTCTGAATTTTCTTGCATCATAATTTCACGGCGCTCATGTTGCGCTTGTTTCAGCAATGCAACGGCCGACTCTAAAAGATGTCCATCAAAAAGTTGACTAACGTCCCGCTTTGTATCGCGATAGGTGACATAGGCAGCTACAACCCACATCAGAAGAGTGACCGTCAGCGCAGAAAGCAACAATTTTATTCGAATTGACATAGGGGCTGTTAACTCACCATGGATTTATTTGCAAACACTAGGGCTTAACACAATACAACTCAAACGCTTATATCGACAACGTCACTTTTTTTGAATCAAATACCCCACTCCACGTATCGTTTTAATAAGGTCATTTCCCAATTTTTTCCTCAAATGATGAATGTGAACCTCGACCGCGTTGCTCTCAACCTCTTCATTCCAACCGTAGAGGCTTTGCTCAAGCTGGCCTCGAGTCAACACTCGACCTTGATTCTCTAACAGTTGTACCAATACTCCAAATTCCCGATGCGGAAGTTCTACGGTGGCACCATCCAACTCCACTCTAAAAGATTGGGGATCAACCACCAATGAGCCCGAAACCAATCTCGATTCGCAGCGGCCGGTGGCCCTCCTATGAATCGCTCGAAGCCTAAGCACGAGCTCATCCAGAGCAAAGGGCTTTATCAAATAATCATCAGCGCCTAAATTAAAACCTTTGACCTTGTCCGCTAAAGTATCCTTTGCCGTCAACACTAAAACCGGCAGAGTTTGCCCTTTCTTCCTGATATCATCTAAAAGCTCGAGTCCCGATTTATCAGGTAGCCCTATATCAAGAACAACCACATCAAAGACATTCGAAAGTGAAGCTTCTTGTCCCTGCGCACAGGTCTGCACCCAATCTACTGTCATACCTGACAGAGCCAGTCCAGATTTAATGCCACCGCCCAATATGGGATCATCCTCAACGAGTAAAACACGCATCAAAAACTCCTCAATCACTTTGCTCAGCTGATTCTATCGCGGAATAACTACATCGTCCTCAGAAAACTGACCTAGCTCAGCTTGTTTGTGGCATGCCACACAGTTGGATGCGCTACCAATTGATTTTCGCTTCCAGACACTCGCCGATACTTCATGATGTTCACGTTTAAAGTATTGGGTTTCTGTGATGCGAACGGCAGGGACACCAGTCAAGGCGTATCGACTCATCTTTTTAGACAATTTGCTGGAAGAATGGTCGGCGGAATGCGTGCTCAAATATTTTGAAATTTTACTAGTCTCAATGACGTCTAAACTTGCATCATCGCCGAAATGATTCGATAGGTTTGACATGAGCTTCACCCATGAAGCGGTCGAAAGCAAATGCGCTGGGTAGAGCATGTGGCAACTTGAACATTCAGATTTATAGAGTGGTTCAGTAGACACACCAACTGATTGAGTAACTCCAGTTTTCTCGCCAAAAACAGATCTTCGGGTGCCCCTATCATCATCATCATCCTCGTCTCCATCTTTTTTATGCCGATCGCTATCACCAAGACTTAAAGTAGACAGCAACATTAATAAACACAAAGGCAGTAAAATTTTTACGGATCTCATTTGCATAGGCGACCTCCCACTAGGTTTTA
>JAPLFV010000168.1:11741-18253 GCA_026390495.1 Pseudomonadota bacterium
AAACATACGACTTAAGGTCTTTATGTTTGTCCTACAGCTTAAGGTTCGGACTTTAGTCTTAAGGATTTCTGAAGATCAGACTAAAACTGTTAAATAATGCAAAACGAGCCTTTTGCTCAGCCCTATCGATCGGAAATTCCCAATGAAATCTTGTCGCCCTCATTGCAATCCAAATAAATGACCTTTATAGTAAAGATTTACAGCAGTAGACTTCACGTAAATAAAACAATTTGACCTTAGAAGGCTGTTCGTCATGATCAATATAAGAAAATCTAAAGATCGCGGAGTCGCCAATTTTGGTTGGCTTGACTCCAAGCACACCTTTTCATTTGCCAATTACTATAATCCAACTCAAATGGGCTTTGGAGCACTCAGAGTCATCAACGAAGATAAGATCCTCGGTGGAGCTGGTTTTGATACGCATGGACACAAAAACATGGAGATTGTCTCTTATGTGATCGAAGGAGCTCTCGCTCACAAGGACTCCACGGGAGTCAGCTCCGTCATCTGGCCGGGAGATATTCAGCGCATGACGGCTGGCACAGGAGTTGAGCATTCAGAGTATAATCACGAGAAAACCTCCACCTCCCACTTTTTGCAAATTTGGATTCATCCTAAAGTCAAAGATCTGCCACCCAGTTACGAGCAAAAATCATTTTCTGAAAAGCTTTCAACTGGCGAGTTAATTCTTGTTGCATCCAAAGATGGTAGAGATGACAGTGTGACCGTCCAGCAAGATGTCGATATCTATGCCCTTAAATCATCTCTAAAAGGGAAAATTGAAAAAGTTGTCGGCAAAGAATCTAAAGTCTGGATTCAAGTGATTCGGGGCGCGCTTTCGATCAATAATCTTACGCTCGAATCAGGGGACGGAGCCTCTATCGAGGGCATTTCAGATTTACACCTAAATTGGTCAGCTCCAGTCGAACTGCTCATGTTTGAGTTTGTTTGAATATGGGTATTAGTGAGATTCTAAGAACTTGCTGGCAACGAGTAATGATTACCTATAGCTCTAGTGACTAGATAAATGCTATTTCCAAACCTTTCGCAACAAAGTGGCTCGAATCACTCGAGTTTATGCTGCAACATCAGCAAACTTGTTACAATTTATGCTGACCTATCAATCGGCCAGTGTTAGAATGCCGACGAAGGATACAGAGATGGACCAAACTTCGAAATCCATGGGCGCAATTATTTTATTCGACGGCGATTGCTTTCTTTGCAACAACTTTGTTCAGTTTGTTATTGCTAGAGACCCAACAAAAGTTTTCAAGTTCTCTGCTCAACAGTCTTCGTTTTCACAGCAGTTGATCATATCCCTTAATATTCAGGAAAGCCTAAAGGACGCTGGAACCATTGTGTTAGTCGAAGGCAACCAATATTTCGTAGAGTCTCAGGCCGTCCTGAGAATCATTGGGAATCTTTCGGGACCAGTAAAGCTTCTGAGCGTCATGCGATTCATTCCGATGTTTATCAGAGACAGAGTTTATCGATTTATCGCTCGCAATCGCCATCGGTTTTTTAAGAGCAAAGATCGATGCTTACTCATGTCCGATGATTTAAAAAAGAGACTGATAAATTAGGCTCTGGCATATTCGTGTTAAATTTGAGGCCGGCACATGATAAAAAATGACAAAAATTCACCTTTAAATACAAATCACCGCCCATGGCCTGTACCGAATAGCCCGTGGCTGTTTCGAATGAGGTGGACTCAATTACTCTTTGCACATTTTCCCGTGGATCCAAAAATTCTAGCCCCTTTTATTCCAGAAGGGTTGAGTCTTCAGCTATTTGACGGTGTGGCCTGGGTTGCTATTGTCCCATTTGTCATGGAAAATACCGCTCCAAGAGGCATTCCCGCGGTTCCTGGCGTTTCAAAATTTTTAGAACTAAATGTACGAACTTACGTTGTGCCAAGCGGAAAAATAAATGATTCGATGGAGACGGCCAAACCAGGTGTTTTTTTCTTTAGTTTGGATGCAAACAGCAAATTTGCTGTCCGCGCTGCACGAAAATTCTTTCACTTACCCTATATGGACGCGCATATGTCATTGAGCGTAGACGATAAAAATAACGGCATTAATTACAATAGTCACCGATTCCACAAGGGGCAGCACCCGTGCGTCCTAGATGTTTCCTATCATGCGAGTTCCGAAGAATTGTTGAAAGACAAATCTGAATTTGAAATCTGGGCGTCCGAAAGATATTGCCTGTATTCTGTTGATCACAAAGGTCAGGTTTGGCGGGGAGAAATCGATCACGATCCCTGGCCGCTGCAAACGGCAACTGTAGAGATTCGAAAAAACACAATGTTTGATCAACTCCCAATAAAGCCCTTGAGTGATGCACCCATATGCCACTTTTCTCGGTCCATTGATGTTCGTGGATGGTATATTTCTAAAGTCACCTAAAATTTTTAAAATCTTTCTTTACTAGGTTGGAGTGCATCTTATCAAACCAAAAAATAAAAAAAAAAAATGGGCACTCAGCTTACGTGCTAAATGCCCAAAAAAGTCAAAAGTAAAAAGTCAAAACTAAAAGCAACTGATCATTAATTTTTAATCAAAAAAACAGTACAAAAAGCACCTACATGAGTTCCATCTTTTACTTGGCACCTGACCCTCCCAACTTGCACGCCAATACTTCCGGGTCGGGACTCTTTGGTGATGCCCGCAGCAATGAGAGTGTCATAAACCTCATGCGCCATATCATCAGGAATGTCAAACTCCTCGTTTTTAAGATTGGCATAACATCGATAGGCAATACCCCTACCCATCAGCGGATGCACTGAGCACACAAGATGTTCTGAAGATACCGTTGAGTAGGCTCCACTCACTGTAACTGGCAATCCAGCACGGACCAAACCATCATGAATCAGTTTAGCGCCTTCATCATTGATCCTTTTAGACTTCGCAACAGGGGTGCTTCCAAATGCAGGCATTGCCAACATTAAACCAAATGCCAAAGAGCATATATTCTTAAAACTAACGTTCATAAATCAACTCCTTAATCGTCTCAATAAATTGAGCCATATCACATGGCTGTAACCACAGAAGAGCTGATAGATCAAAAGTCCATAAAGTTCAAACGCAATCTTATAGCATTCAAGGTTAATGCGCCTATATGGCCGCGCAAGGGTCTTGAGTCAAATCGGTAAAGCATCCAAAATATTTAAAGTTTCCCCTTACCTTAGCAAATATTTGAATCAACAGGCCCTAAAAACTATAATCCAATAAATTCACAAATTTAAATTGAGGTTGATCACGTTTATGAACGCCATGACAAGCAAACGACCTAGATCCTCATTCATTCCAATTATTGCAATCACCGCCTTCCTTGGACTTTTATCAGATCCTGCAGTTGGACAGTCGATTTTGAGAATCAGTGCAAAGGATTTTTCAGGCGAAATAGGTGGGTGCATCAAAGACGCAAAAAAGGAAGAAATATCATGTCTTCAGCCTGACAAGGCATTCCCCTTACAAAGCGTCATGAAACTGATTGTTTCCGCCGTAGTCTTTGATTTGCACGACCAAGGAAAGATAGACATAAAAGCCAAAATGACATTAACGCCAGATGATATCAGCCCGGGTCCACGAACACTAGCCACCAAAATAATAGCCTCAAGAACTTTAGATCTTTCTGTTGAAGATTTGATTCGAAACTCGGTCATCGAAAGTGATAGCACCTCCATTGACGTGCTTTTAAAACGTATCGGCGGCCCTAAAACCGTCAAGGAATTCCTGACGAAGCATGACCTTAAAGGAATTCACATTGATCGAAACGAACGTGATCTTCAGGCAGAATCCGCAGGCCTCAAATGGATTCCAAAATTTACAGATTTAGATCTGTTTGAAACACATATATCAGCACTACCCGTTGCCGTTCAAAAGGATGCATATACCAAATACCTTTCGGATAAAAGAGACACAAGCACCCCTCGAGCGATGATTCGGTTTTTAGATCTACTTGCTAATGGCCGCCTTCTATCGCAGCAGTCAACAAAACATTTGGTGAGTATTGGCGGTGAAACTATCACTGGCAAAGACCGACTACCTTTTGCAACTCCTTCCAATTGGCGGCTGTCGCACAAAACTGGTACCGGTCGTAAATTTCAAGGATTCACATCGGCCATAAACGATGTAGGCATCTTTTACGCGCCGAACAAAAACATTTACCTTGCTGCTGTATTCATTAAAAATTCCTCTGCAGATTCCACAGCAGTCTCAAAAGTATTCAGTAGATTTGTTCAAGAAATTCTAAAAGAAGAGAATCCATAATTCAATGATTGCTAAAGGTTGTCGTCCTATTGTATTATAGAACATCGATAGGGAGTAGTTCGTCGCTTTAGCGATTGCATCATCGACATACTGAAACATTACTGTTTCCGGTGCTGCAACGGAGTCTTCTGGACTTTGTCAACGAGACTGTCACAGCACAAATATGTGCCGTGGGGTCTCTTTTTTTTGACCCCTCGCTTTCAGGAGCTGTTCCTGAGGGAAAACAAAAGAGGGGCATTGCCAATGTCAGAATTGATTCAATCTTTTCTCCTAGTCGTTTTTTCTGAAATGGGTGATAAAACCCAACTTCTTGCGCTGATGCTCGCTGTCCGATTTAAAAAGCCGCTCCTGGTCATGCTTGGAATCCTCGTCGCCACTATTTTGAATCATGGTCTCGCGACAATTTTGGGTCAATGGATTGGATCCATTGTTTCACCGGAAAACCTACGACTTGGACTAGCACTTCTATTCATTTGTTTTGCAATATGGATTTTAGTTCCAGACAAATTAGACGACGATAGCCAGATCAAAAGTTACTCTAAAACTAATGTATTTCTTGCAACAACAATATTATTTTTTCTAGCTGAGATGGGCGACAAAACTCAGCTGGCAACGATCGCTCTTGGAGCAAAATTTAATAGTCCATGGCTTGTCACTACTGGCACGACCTTAGGAATGCTTGTTGCAGACGGCCTTGCCGTCGTTTTTGGCGAAACTTTTTTGACAAAAGTCCCAATGAAATACGTTCGTTATTTCTCTGCAATACTGTTCGCCATATTTGGGGTTTTTGTATTATTAGGTTTTTCTTAAGGTTTTCTTAAGATGAAAATATATTTACCTACCTGCATTTTTTACTTTCATTTCAGATAAATTGAGAGCAAAACTTGAAATGCAACTTTCAATTTCGAACGTTGCTAATTAAAGGAGTTTTTATGAAAATGTTTCAATCAGCATTAATCCTTGTGTCAATGGGCGTTGCATCTCAATCATTTGCGGGTCCGGAATGCACTAAAGAAGCAAAGGACAAATGGAAAGACGAAAAGGCATTTCAAAAGTCCCTAACTGACGAAGGGTATAAAATTAAAAAATTTAAAGTCACTTCTGGCAGCTGTTACGAGATATACGGCCACAACAAAGAAGGCAAAAAAGTTGAAATTTACTTTAACCCCGTCACTGGCGATAAAGTAAAAGAAGAAATCGAAGGAAAATAGATATGACGAGCCAATCCATTGTCTGGGACAAATTCACGCGCTTTGTACATTGGACGATTGCGACATGCGTTGTTTTGAATCTGTACATTGTAGAAGAAGGTGATCCTCCCCATGAATGGATTGGCTATGCAGCAGTAGCATTTGTTTTTATCCGATCTATTTGGGGTATTTTTGCAAACGGTCACGCCAATTTTAGACAATGGCCACTAACATTTTCGGAGCTACAGACCTTTGTCAAAAATGAGATTCAAAGAAAGCCAAAACCCTATCCAGGCCACAATCCAGCAGCGAGTTATACCTATATTGCCATCTGGTCGTTGATTGCAGCCCTAGCCATTAGCGGCTTTATGATGGGCCTTGACGCCTTTTGGGGCGAAGAATGGCTCGAAAATGTTCACAATGCATTTTCGATTATTCTACAAATATGTATTCTCGCTCATTTGCTCGGTATCGCAGTCGACTCCTACCACTTTAAGCGAAAAACTTGGATGGGGATGATTACGGGAACACGCCCACCAAGGGCTTGAACTTTCGCCGTGCGCAGGAGATTGTCGGCCAACAAACTATTTAATGCCCTTCAAGCCTTCTGCTGCAATTTTCTCATCTTCTGTGGATTTAGCACCACTGACACCAATCGCTCCGACATGAATTCCATTAATAACAATTGGTAACCCACCTTCAATTGCTACCACTCCAGGCACACTTAACAAACCAGTGCGGCCATCTTTGACACCTTGAACAAATGCAGACGTTGAACGTTGAAATGCATTTGCAGATTTTGCCTTAGCAATCGCAGCATCAATACTACCAACATAGGAGCCATCTCCTCGTTGAAAGTACACTAAGTTCCCTTCATCATTCACGATCGCGATAGCAACTTTCCACTGATTCACTTTAGCAACGCCTTCTGCTGTCGTAACGATTTGCTTTGCCTTAGCCAAATCTAAGTGAGTTTGACTTTTGGCATTTCCTGAAAAACTTAAACAAATCAAAATGATACCGACACTCATTCTACAAAGCTTTG
>JAPLFV010000233.1 GCA_026390495.1 Pseudomonadota bacterium
TTTCACGTTGATAATGATTCGGTTTATTCAAATAATAAGTTAAAGATTTAACCCTCGATTTTAAGGTTGGCCTTTGCAGATGCTTGCATCAGGCTCTTTTTTGCAAAGGTATTCTCTGATGGAGAAAAGCCCTTCTTTCAACGCAGTATTGTCGTGTTTCAACACATCATTGTCCTGCTTCATCGCAATATTTTCTTTCGTTAGTCTTTCAACCTTACTCTTTAGTGACTTAACTGCTTCAATCATGGGAGCTACTAACTTTGGATAATCGACAGATTTAATGCCATCAGATCCTTCTTTCACAAGCTCAGGGAAGATCTTCTCGACATCTTGCGCCATCACACCAATTTGCCGTGACGAGTCATCTCCTTTTTTCCAGTTGAAAAAGACGCCGGTAATTTTTGAAATTTTTTCAAGAGCGTTATCAATAACGGAGACATTTTTCTTTAGTCTCTTGTCTGAATAAGTGGTCCAGCTGTTTGCAATAGCAACAGAGCCGTCACCACTAGCTCCTACTGCGAGCTTTTGCGAAGGGTTTGTATTGCCAATACCAAAGTTTCCATCAGCTCTAGCTGATACTTGATTGACTCCTCCAGATTCTAGTTTCAAGATGAATGTTGAGCTGTCATTCTGTGATGTCTTAACCAGTAGACCATTCCGCCCAGCAACACTGCTTGAATTGGAAATTGCAGCAGCATAGCCACCTCCAGTTGAACTAACCCAGGATAAACTGCTGCCTGTTCCTGACACCCCACTGGCATCAGTGACTGCTGCCGATGAGTTAGATAGACGGGTTATTGGGGAGGCTGTCCCAATCCCGACATTGCCTGCAGCTGTAATCCGCATTCGATCTTGCCTCGTTGTGCCCGCACTTGTCGTTTGCAGTGTAATGAACCCACCTTCTGCGCCCGCAGTATTTGATTCAATACCTACACCAATACCCCCATATTCCTTCTCCGCGTTCGCACTGTTATCAAGAGAAAAATGAAAACCATTGCCAGAGTTGGCTGTATTGGTCGCACGGTATCCATTAAGCATGCCAAAGGAATTCACGGCGGCAGTGCTTCTCGATATAAATTTAGTCACGATTTGACTATTACTGACGTGCAAATTTTCAATTATGCTGGCATACGACAGACTGGAGGAACTATTTACTGTGTTTAAGGTAGCAGCCGGACTCGTCGTACCTATCCCCACATTCCCACCAAAATATCCATTTCCTGCGTTAGAAACATTAAACATAGTCGTCCCACCCACCTGGGCATCTATCAATCTTTGTGTTCCTGATCCCACCGCAGTCTCTGTTCTGTTGATCAATAAATCTGTGTTGGCAGCAGTTCCTGAAGCCTGGTTATAGGTTGGAGAGATCGTAACATTAACCACTGATCCAGAAGTTGCGGAACTTGTTCTGTTCGTTGTTACAGTTGTAAATATTGCAGTGTTTGGCGTCGTACTACCAATAGGTCCTGCGCTGGAAAAATCTGCGGTTGTGCTCGCTGTAAAACGCAGCTGCCCCAGCGAATCCCAACTAAATTGACTTGTATCGATAGGAATCTTTCCAGCATACGGAAGGATTGTTAGTTGCTGGCGATCATAAGGTTGGTTGGAGGAATGAGTTAGGTCAGTGATTTGGATATAGACACTTTGATTGACGCCAGGAAATACTCTTTGAAAATCAGAATCACTAAGTGACAACTTAATCTGAAACACACCTTCAGACAGTGGAACTTGAGTCAATCCAGAGGTAACATCAAGAATCGAAGTCGCTCCAGTCTCACTATGAAAGAAACTTGCCTTCAAAGCAACGGGTCCATCTAAAGGACGCCCAGTATTGTCTACCAATCTTCCCGAATATGAAAAGTCATAAGTTGCAGCAAAGGAATTGGCGCAAATCAAAAATCCAGCAATATACAATTGCAGCCTGAAAAACATCTTAGACGCCTCATTCAAAAATCATGCAAACATCAATGAATCCAAGCTGATTTGTCGGCACAACAAATGGAAAACTTGAAAATAGTCAAAATCGCTTTTCAATATCATTAATCAATTTGCCCCAAACTTGAGGCTCGTCATCTATTTAGAGGCGCTGAAAATATTGATTTATGTCACCTATCTTCTCAAACCATCAAGAAAAAACACGGCATTTCATAAACCTAGAATCCGAGTAAAACAAAAACAAAAACGACGGCATCATTTGATAAAGACCCCCTCGAAACCGACAAACCTAAGTCGATTTGCATCGAACTGAGTCGTAAAATATGAACAAGAAAATTTCGATCAACGAACAAATGAAAAAGCCGACCTTGAAGTATATTCAAGGGACGATCACCATTGCAAATTTTGAAGATCACGATTTCGATCTAATTCGTCATTTATTGACACACGACCCTCGGACATTGGAATACCGCTGCGAAGCACGAAAGTATCGTGACGTTGTCACTGTTTTGCATCAATCAAAAGTTATCTTTGACGATCAGGCCAGGAGCTACGACAAAGTTAATTTTCCGCTTCAATCCCCTATTCAACCACGACAACATCAATCTGAAGCTCTTGACGCTTGGCTAAGTCACGACAAATTTGGTGTGGTTGAGCTACCAACAGGAGCTGGCAAAACGATTCTTGCCATGCTTGCCATCGCAAAAACAAATCGCCCAACGCTGATTGTCGTGCCTACTATTGATCTGATGTATCAGTGGCAAAGCGTCGTGAAAAAATATTTTTCATGCTCCATCGGAATGCTTGGCGGCGGAAGTCACACCGTCGAAACGATCACAATTGCGACCTATGACTCCGCGGCCATGCACGCGGAAAGACTAGGACCAAAATTTGGATTGATTGTCTTTGATGAATGTCATCACTTGCCAGGTCCAATCTACGCCATGATTGCCATCACATCGATCGCTCCCTTTCGCTTAGGCCTGTCTGCAACCGTGGAGCGCTCAGATGGAAAGGAAGATACAATCTATGACCTCATAGGACCCAAAGTCTATGAAGGAGTCATCGCAGAACTTGAAGAGAAGACCCTTGCACCCTATGACATCATCCAGATACAAGTGGAAATGACTCCCGAAGAATGGAGTTCATGGACAACAGCAAGAGGCATCTACAAGGATTTTATTCGCAGGCATCGAGTCAATTTTTCTTCGGGACGAGGTTGGCAGGAATTTTTGATTGCTGTCGCTCGTCAAAAAGATGGCCCTGCTGCCATGGATGCCTACAGGGCGCAAAAGAAATTAGCGCAATCCTCAACCGCAAAGATGAAAGCCATTTGGGATATTGTGAAAAATCACTATGGAGAGCGAATCCTACTTTTTACTGACGACAATGAAACTGCGTACAAAATTGGTCGAGAATTTTTTATTCCTGTTTTGACGCATCATACCAAACCTAAGGAACGAGCTCTCATACTTGATGAGTTTAAATCCGGAAGAATCAAAATGATTGCAACGTCAAAAGTTTTAAACGAAGGCGTCGACGTTCCAGAGGCCAGTGTCGGCGTCGTAGTGTCTGGAAGTGGAACAGTCAGAGAGCACGTGCAACGACTTGGACGAATTCTTAGACATCAACCTGGCAAAAGAGCATCTCTTTACGAAATTATTTCTCGAGGAACGGGCGAACATTCTACAAGTGAACGAAGAAGGCAGCACTATGCTTACCAAGGATCTCCTACAATTTTCCCATCGTAAAGGTCGACTCATACCGACCTTCATCGACGCGGATAAACCAAGCCTGCTTCAGGTCGCCAACGAATTGCGCCAGATTTTTGCTTCTGCGCCTGGAAAAACTTCATCGGAGATCGAAGATTTTGTAAAAACAGTTAAGTCCTCAGAGAGTGCAACCCCAGGACTTAAGAAGATTCTCCTAGATCGATGTGAGTTTCTAGAAAATGACGAAGAAATTTTTAGTAAGAGGTGGGAAATTTTTAAAATCGCTCAGGAGATTCGTGACGACAATTCATGGGGCGATGAATCCAACTATGCAGACCTCGTCAAAAGAAACTACAATGCAGAGTCCATCGACTCACTCAGACACCTTCTATTTTCCGATCATCCTGACGAGAAAAAATGCGCCTCGTACGAGGATATTTCTGCTAGTGATTTGCTGAACGATTACAATCGCGCCTTACTCCAAACTCTTTTCATTTTTTGCGATGACGTCAAGATTACATTCAAAAATTGTACCACCGTTGAAAAGAGAGCTTTGTTTCGTCAACTAAAGTTTCATAGCCTCATGAGTGAAGTCGCAGTAGATCCCGATGATGCCACTTGCACCATCTATCTATCCGGTCCCTTAAAATTGTTTCAAAAGTCTTCAACCTACGGTCTTAGGCTGGCCAAATTCATTCCCAATATATTGCATCTCAAAGCTTGGGAACTAGAGGCTCAAGTCCATCTAAAGAATAAGCATCTAACGTTAAAATTGGACTCATCCATAGAGGTCAAAGCAAAAGGCCGAGGGCTAACTGGTTATGTACCCGAGGAATACCAGCAAGTAGCCTCATTGTTTAACGAGGCGAATCCAGACTGGAAGTTGAGTCCAAGTGACGATTTCGTGCATCTCGGAAAGCAAACCTACTGCTTCCCAGACTTTGATTTGACTCATGGCAAAAAGAAATTTCACCTCGAGTTATTTCACCCGTGGCATCGAGGTCAATTGCTGCAAAGAATCGAAGCCGCGTCCACGTCTAAGCACAAAAATCTATTTATTGGCATTGATAAGTCCCTGTCCAAGGATGCCGAGATCTCAAAAGTCATTAAAGACAGCAAATGGTTTGCGGAATTTGGTTTTGAGTTCAATCAATTTCCTACTCCTAAACAAATCTTAAAGGTAGTCACAAATTGACAACCCAACTTCACAATTTGTTCCAAAATTCTGACCCAGTGACATTGAGGTCCTTGGGAATTCAGGATTCGTCCAAAGTAACGACGCAACTTCAACAGACACTTCATGAAAAATTTGGCTTTGCAACGTTTAGGGATCACCAACTTGAAGTTTGTGAAGCAGCGGCGATGGGTTCCGATGTACTGCTCGTGATGCCAACGGGTGCTGGCAAATCTCTTTGCTATCAATTGCCTGCCATTGCAGACCAAAGCGGACGCTGCCTAGTCATCACTCCACTAGTGGCATTAATGGAAGATCAAGCTCAAAAATTGATAGCTGCAAATCTGCCCGCCGGGTTGATTCATTCTGGGCGTACAAGATCTGAATCCAGAGATACCTGTGTTGCATGGCGGGATGGCCACTTAAAGATATTATTTGTTTCGCCGGAAAGGCTTTCCGTTGATTCTTTTATGGAGTTTCTCCAAAAACACAAGCCAACCATGATTGCCGTCGATGAAGCTCACTGTATCTCCTGTTGGGGTCATGATTTTCGTGCCGAGTATCGCATGTTGGGGCCAAGACTTGAGCGTCTTAGACCTGCAAATATTATCGCCGTAACCGCCACTGCAACCCCAGAGGTTCAAAGCGACATCGTTGCGCAGCTACACTTAAAGTCACCCAAAATTTTTGTACACGGCTTTAGACGCACCAATATCGCCATTGAAGCATTGTCTATTTCGCAAGGTGCACGAGTTGAGGCCTGCAAGCAGGTTCTTATGCAGAAAGAAATGCGACCCGCCATTGTCTATGCACCTACCAGAAAACTAGTTGAATCGACTGCTGCAGAACTTTCAAAACATTTTCGCGTGGCCGCATTTCATGCAGGACTTCCGAATCAAGACCGGCAGCAGATTCAACATGATTTTTTGAACGGAACCATTGATATCATGGTGGCGACAATTGCCTTTGGCATGGGTGTCGATAAATCCAATATCCGAACTGTGATCCACACAGCTTTACCAAGTAGTTTAGAAGGCTACTATCAAGAAATTGGTCGAGCTGGAAGAGACGGCCTACCGAGTCAGGCCATTTTAATGTATTCGACCGGCGATCTTCGAACACATCAGTACTTTTTTGAGCTTAACTATCCCGATGTGGCCGAGCTTAAACGTATCTATGACTTGATCGAAGATCACGGCACAGAACGTCTCAAGCTGATTCAAATGGCAAAAAAAGACGAGTTCGAAATGAATTCTATTTTGGAGAAACTGTGGATCCATGGTGGCATTGTTGTAGACCAGAACGATAATGTTAAGAGGTTTGCTGGAAATAAGCCAAATTTTTGGCTTGAAAATTACAAGCGTCAAAGGCAGCACAAGCATCTGCAACTTTCAGGCGTTTTAAAATACGCAGACAAATCTAAATGTAGAATTCTTCAATTTATTGAGCATTTTGGAGATTTAAAGGACACCAAAAAATCTTGCAAAATTTGTGACATTTGCACCGGTCAAAGTCAAAGGGCGCAAGTCATTGAGGCCTTTTCTGACAAAGACAGAATCATTCAAAGAGATCTTATGGTTTGCTTGATTAGTTGTTTAGCTCGAACTCAAGGGCAGTTGTTTACTGAAGTGTCCAAGACATGCACTGTGTCTCGGCGACACTTAGATGACTTGATTGAAGATTTAGAAACGAGATCGCATTTAAGGACTTGGAAGGATGAATTCCAAAAAGATGGAAAAACGCTCTCGTTCAAATGGGTATCGCTCACCGATGCAGGCAGAGTCTGGCTCCATCAGGCTGGTCATGCGCCGAGCTTGGCGACTCAAAACAAAAAACTTGAAACAAAAAAAACTGCGGCAACCAAAAGGCGCAATCGAAAAAAAGCTCGAGCAAATTAAGATAAGTGCAAATTTTTTAAGGATTCATCGAGTATGGCAAAGAAACCTAGTATCAAATATGTATGTCGCGAGTGTGGAAGCGTTCACCTCAAGTGGCAAGGCAAATGTCCAGATTGCAATGCATGGAGCACCATTGAGGAAGAAGTCGCCGCAGCACCTAGTCTTGGATTTAGAAAATCCAGTCCTCAGCTTCAGACATCAATGACAAAAGTTTTGTCATTGGACGTAAATCAAGAGCTACCAAACATCGACCGCACAAAGATAGGAATACCAGAGCTAGACAGAGTTCTCGGAGGAGGCCTGGCTCCAGGCTCCTTTATCCTGTTATCAGGAGACCCTGGAATTGGTAAAAGCACCTTACTACTACAGGCCGTTCATGCTTATGCAAATCAAGGCAAGAAGGTTCTGTATGCCAGCGGAGAGGAAAGCGCTGAACAGATTCTGTTACGAGCCAAGCGTTTGGATCTCATGCATCCAAACATCCTTGTGGCAAATGAAACAAATGCAGAATCACTCATCGGCATTATCAATGAGCATCGACCTGAAATGTTGATCGTTGACTCTATTCAAACCATTTTTACACAAGACGTTCCGTCCGCTCCTGGAAGTGTGACTCAAGTTCGAGAATGTGCCGCCAAGCTTTTGGATGTTGCGAAGTCTCGCAATATGCCGATTTGGCTTGTTGGACATGTCACAAAAGATGGAAATATCGCGGGCCCCAGAGTCCTTGAGCATTTGGTCGATTGCGTCCTGTATCTGGAAGGAGATCCACACAATGGGTATCGCATCTTAAGAGCGGTCAAGAATCGTTTTGGATCAACGGGAGAGATCGGCGTTTTTGAAATGAATGAAGACGGCATGCGAGGAGTTAGCGACCTGGGCACGCAATTCTTAGAACATTTCAGAAACCAAGGACCAAGACCAACAGGTATCACTTCGACCGTCGTCATGGAAGGCACAAGACCTCTTCTTGTTGAGATTCAGTCACTCGTATCCCGGACTGTGTTTGGAAATCCCAGGCGAGTCGTAACAGGAGTCGATGCCAATCGAATATCTATTCTTTTAGCCGTCTTAGACAAAAGAAGTGGAATCAACCTTGGCATGACTGATGTCTACGCAACTGCCGCTGGTGGATTACGGATTGTCGAACCCAGCGTAGATTTTGCGGCTGCTGTGGCGATTGCATCTAGTTTTTTGGAAAAGCCTGTGTCCGCGACGTCAACCTTTGTCGGTGAGATTGGGTTGTCAGGAGAGGTCCGAGGATGCTCTCACCTAATGTCGCGAATTCATGAAGCAAGGCGAATGGGATTTGAAAAAATTTACGTTCCTTCAATCGCTTGGAACCAGGAATCCCAAAAGAAAAATCGCCAAATATCGGGTATCGAAGTTATTCCGGTCAGAGGAATACAAAATATGAATCAATTTTTCAACTAACTAATGCTGGCGAAATCTATATTTCACCTAGCCACGTTACTCTCTAATATTTTAGTGGCTCTGTACCTTTGCTTAAAATATTTAGATATTCATTGTAAACAAATAACTTGTGCCGCTCTTTACCTGTGATCTCTTTTACAATTTCAAGCTCTTCTAATACCTTCAAAGCTCGCATTATTGAGGGCAAAGAAAGTTCACATATTCTTTTCATTTTTGTTGT
>JAPLFV010000174.1:0-26373 GCA_026390495.1 Pseudomonadota bacterium
AATTCATCAAACGTTGAACTTGTTCCAAGGTTTGAATTTTTAGGAGATATTTGACTTTGCTCAAGAATGCGAGGAGAAACGAAGCTTAGTTTTTCCATTTTCGGCTTTAATTCTAACATTAGCTTTTCAGCCGTACGTCTCCCAATACCCGGTACGCTCTCAAGTGAATCAACATGGTTTGATAACACTACCTTGCGAAGTGTTTTTGCGTCAAACGTAGACAAAATTGCCAGCGCAATTTTCGGCCCAATGCCAGACACGCTTCTCAACATTCCAAAAACTTGCCGGTCTTCAAAATTCAAAAAACCGTATAGCTTAAGCGCATCTTCCCTAACGTAAGTTTCCACCCAAACAGCAATTTTATTGCCAGGAGTTGGGACCTCACATAATGATGAGAGGGGCATTTCCAATCCATAGCCGACTCCATTGACGTCGATAATAATCGAGTGAGGAAGGCGGGTTAGAACAATTCCTGATAAATATTCAATCATGTTCTACCTCCACGTATCGTTTGAGATCAGATAAAATCAACCGAACGATCACAGTAATAAAACTACTTGGGGCTTGAAAGACGCGATGTAAGTCGAGTCTTTAATTCTTGAAGTGTCTGCATCTGTTGAGATCGATCGTCAGTTAAGTTTAACGCCTTCTCGACTAAATCCAAGTCTTTTCGTGCAGTCGTTGATAAGTTTTGACCCAAATCATTCAAGTTGCGAACGAGGAATTGCAAGTCATCGCCGGGGCGAACGTTCATTTGGCTAGTCCATGCGCCTCCGGCCAATCTTCTGATATGTCGGACCATACTGAACATTGGACCTGCAATTTTGTGAGAAATCAGAATCCCAAATATGATCAATAAACCAATATTGAGTAACGCTGCAGCTAGCATTCCTAACAATATTGGTGTCGGTAGAAATTGAGGAACTACCAAAATTTTAAATACGTAAAGTGGATATAAAATTACAGTCGCGGTCAGGGCAGTGGAAACTACCCCTACCGCAACGCTTGCTCGAGTATATCGAAATTGAAAATCTCGATTGACAAGGAGTAACCTTTTACTAGGGGCCTGGTTTTTCATTATAGGAGCGCCCAGTTAATTACGACAAAGCTGCTTTGATAGCATCGACTTTGTCTAGTTTTTCCCAAGGAAATTCACTTCTTCCAAAATGCCCGTAAGCCGCTGTAGGAAGGTATATTGGTCTTAACAGATCGAATGTTTCGACAATTCCTCGAGGTTTGCAATTGAAGACTTTTTTGGCTGCCGCTGCAAGTTGAGATTGAGTGTATTTACTTGTGTTATAGGAATCGACAAATATAGAAACAGGCTCGGCAACTCCAATAGCATAGGCAAGTTGTACAAGGCATTTTTCAGCGACACCAGCGGCGACAAAATTCTTTGCAATATAACGGGCCATGTAAGCGGCAGAGCGATCGACTTTTGTCGGATCTTTTCCAGAAAATGCGCCTCCACCGTGCGCGCCGTGTCCTCCATAAGTATCAACAATAATTTTTCTACCAGTTAGGCCACAATCCCCTTGCGGTCCCCCAACGACAAAGCGTCCTGTTGGGTTAATGTAGTACTTGGTGTTTTTCAAAAGTTCAGCTGGGATGGTCTTCTTGACGCAATTTTCAATGACATACTCAGTTAGCTGACTATGTGAAACGTCCGGAGAGTGTTGAGTTGAAATGACCACAGTTTCTATGCGAGTTAGTTTTCCTGATTTATATTCAGCGGTAACTTGGCTTTTTGCATCAGGGCGCAGAAATTTTACATCTCGGTTTCTTCGAAGTTCGCCAAGGTTTTTTAACAGCTTATGGGCATAGCTGATTGTTGCAGGCATATATTCACTAGTCTCATTGCTAGCGTATCCAAACATCATACCTTGATCGCCAGCACCTTGTTCTTTATGTAACCCTTCACCTTCAGTCACGCCCATCGAAATATCTGGTGATTGTTCTTCAATAACGCAAATAACACCGCAGCTTTTGGAATCAAATCCTAAATCACCGTCAGTATATCCAATGTTCTTGATAACTTCCCTTGCAATATTTGCGTAATCTACCCGGGCTTTGGTTGTAATTTCTCCAGCAACAACAACAAGTCCTGTTTTAACGAGTGTTTCGCAGGCAACTCGGCTGTGCTTATCTTGCGCCAACAAAGCATCCAAAATGCCGTCACTGACTTGGTCAGCCACTTTATCTGGATGGCCGTCGCCAACGGACTCAGAAGTAAATAAATAGTCACTCGTATTCATGCTGGTAGCCATGTTAAACCCCTCTTTAAATGCAATGTTATTTCTTGATTGAGTTCCCTATATTCAGCAATTCCCATCCTATTGCCTTGAACATCTTCTATTAGCACAAATTGATTTGGTGCGACCAAATCATGCTTAGGATGCGCAAGCATCGAGTAAAATTCTTGGCTTGGAACATTAATTCTTTGCCCGTCCTTTATCCTACGAAGCAGGACTTTATCATCAGTCTTCATAATGGGCAAACCAATATGAATATCATTAATTTTCACTGTAAACGAGTTTATTGGCTCGGTTGATGACGCCATCGAATCCAATTCAAAGCATTGATTAAGCGAAAATCCAGCACTTCTTGTTCGTCTTAACTTGCAGACATGTCCCACTGTTTCCAATTTTAATGCCAAATCAGATGCTAATGTTCTGACATAGGTCCCCTTTGAGCAATTGACTTCAAAATTACCAATTCCGCTCTGATAAGAAATCAATTTCAGTGAATATATTTCAACCTCTCGCGAAAGCTGATTGAGAGGTACCAAAACCTCAGCTTCAGTAGCCTCATTTTGCCTCGCATATTTATATAACTCTCTACCTTGATATTTAACTGCGGAATAAATAGGCGGAATCTGATTTATCTTGCCCAAAAATTGATTTAGATGGGATTCTATCAAGTCAGCATTTAGATGACTCCAAGATTTGCGATCAACGACATCTCCGGTCCGGTCCATCGTTGTCGTTGATTCCCCAAATTTTACAGAAAACTCATAAGTTTTTCTCATCTCCAGCAGGTAGTCTTGGAATTTAGTTGCTTCTCCTAGCAAAACTGTCAACACTCCGTCCGCGTCTGGATCAAGTGTCCCTACGTGACCGATTTTTAATTTCCCATATTTTCGCAATATGACACGGGAAACATCTTTCGATGTCATTCCAAGAGGCTTATTGATGGGTAGAAGACCGGAATAGTCCAAAGTTCATGTCTCTTTGCGTATTTTTTCCAAAAGGTAGTCAACTTTTTCGCCCTTTTCGACGCTATTGTCGTAAAAGAAACGCAAATTTGGGACTCTTCGAATTTCAAGTTCCTCAGACAATTTTGTCCTAAATAGACCTGCTGCGCTGATTAATCCCTTCTTGGTTTCCTTTTGCTTTGATTCGTCAATCAATCGAAAATAAATCGACGCAAGCTGAAGATCGGCGCTTAATTTAACTCCTGTAATAGTTACAAATTCAAGTCGAGGATCGCTCAATTTACCTCCGACAAGGCAATTTGCAACGATATCTCGAATTTCATCTCCTAGGCGCTCTTTTCTTTGCTGACTCATAGACCCCTTTAAAACAATAGGAATATAAAATTGATTAGCACCGAGGTACTTGAACAAACCTGCTTTTGCTAAAGCTGAATTGCAGATAGTTAGCAAAAACAGGCCCCGATTTTTTCACTATAAAGTTGGTGCTGTTTCTTCCAAAGCAAATGCCTCAATAACATCACCAATTCGAACATCTTGATAACCCTCAATGCTGATACCACATTCGTAACCTTGAGCCACTTCTTTGACGTCATCTTTGAATCGACGTAGCGACGAAATTTTTCCGCTGTAAATGACGACGTTATTTCGAACTAAGCGCAAGAATGACTGACGCGTAATTTTACCGTCAAGAACGGCAGATCCTGCAATCGTACCAATCTTAGGGACGCTGATTGTCTGACGAACTTCGGCGTGTCCAATGACTTGCTCTGTAACGATCGGCGGCAATTTACCAGCCATAATAGCTTTCACAGCATCTACAAGTTCGTAAATGATCGAGAAATACTTGACCACAACGCCTTCACGATCAGCTTGGTCATCAAGACCTCTAGTCGCTCGAACATTGAAGCCAATGATGACGGCACCTGTTGCAACTGCTAGCGATAGATCACTATCGGTGATTCCACCGACGCCTCTATGAACAACGCGGTTGGTCACTTTTGGAGATTCCAATTTACCGACGGCTTCACAAACGGCTTCCAGAGATCCCTGCACATCTGCTTTGATAATGATCGGAACTTCAGGACGATCGCTATTTTGAACTTTCGCCAACAAGTCAGCTAAACTTGCAGCACTTGATTTGCCAGAGGTTTTTTTGCGTTCGGTCTCGATTCGAATCGCTGCGATATCTCGGCAAGTTTTTTCATCTTCTACGGCGTTTACTTTATCGCCAGCAGCAGGTACACCGGCAAGACCAATCACTTCAACTGGCGTCGAAGGTCCCGCTTTATCAACCTTTTTACCGCGGTGATCAATCATTCCACGCACGCGTCCGAACTCTTTTCCGGCAACAACATATTGCCCAACTTCAAGAGTACCTTGCTGAATCATGATCGTCGCAACAGGGCCTCTTCCTTTATCAAGATGGGCTTCAACGACGGCACCCATTGCAAATCCAGTGGCAGTTGTTTTTAAATCAAGAATTTCTGCTTGAAGTAAAATGGCCTCAAGAAGATCGTCAATTCCAATTCTTTGTAAAGCAGAGGTCTTAACAAATTGATTTTCGCCGCCCCACTCTTCAGATTGGATACCGTGTTCAGCAAGTTGCGCAAATAGTCGATCAAGATTTGTTGAAGGCTTATCAATTTTATTGACGGCAACGATAATAGGAACATTTGCAGCCTTAGCGTGATTGATAGCTTCTACAGTCTGAGGCATTACGCCATCATCAGCAGCGACGACGAGAATAACTATGTCTGTTAGGCTAGCTCCACGAGCACGCATTGAAGAGAATGCTTCATGGCCAGGAGTATCAAGGAACGCAATGCGTTGATTGTTATAATCAACCGTGTATGCACCAATATGCTGAGTGATACCTCCAGCTTCTCCAGAGGCGACGTTCGCGGACCTAATGGCATCCAAGAGAGATGTTTTTCCATGGTCGACGTGACCCATGATTGTGACAATCGGAGGTCTTTGAGTTGCATCTTGATCATGAGTTTTTGATTTGGATTGAGATATCAAATCTTCCGCAGTGACTTCTCTATTTTTCAATTCAAATCCGAAATCCGAAGCCAAGAGCGTAGCGGTATCAACGTCAAGCTCTTGATTCATCGTGGCCATGACGCCCATTGCCATCAATTTCTTAATGACGTCACCAGCTTTGACAGCCATTTGCTGCGATAACTCAGCAACTGTAATGGCACCGTCCATTTCAACTACTTTATATCGAGCTCGAGGCGTTGTGATTTGGGTTTTCTTATTGTCTTTTCGTCGGCGAGAATCCCTTCGTTTAGATGATGCAGAAGGTGTAAATACACGACTCTGAACTTCTTCAACAACTTCTTCGTCCTCAGATGGCTCCTCGAATTGTTCAAGTAAAGCCCGCATACTCATTCCGCTATTCGCTCGTTTCTGTTTCGCATTTTTAACAGATTGAACTCTGCGCTCTTCGGCCTCTTCCTCTTCTCGAGTAAAGGGTTTTGCCTTTTTAGACTGCCATTCTTCCGCGGCACTAGAGTCAGGAATCATGTCAGGAGATACAACTATATTTGGTCCAGGTGAAGCGCCTTGAGTGCTATAAACCCCGGGATTTGAGCCGTGCTGAGGTTTATTCCGCGACAACAAGCCCATTCCACTAACTCGAACACCTCTATTATCTTCTTTGCGACTAGTTCTGTTGGCTTGAAGGCTTGCTTCACGAGCGGCAGCAGACTGTTTTTGTGCTTCGATTTCCTCAGCACTCGCACGTCGGACAATGGTGGCTCCAGATGGAATAGCTACTTTTTTCTTTAGTGCAGAGTCATCAGGTGGCTGAGTCGTGGAAGCTGGAGCAGGCGTCGATGCAACAATAGTTTCTGAAGGTTTAGAAACCTGAGCTTTAACTTCCGTTTCAGGTGATTTTTCAACGATCGGAGTTGTAACTATTGGAGCTGTTGGAGCTATTGGAGTTACAGGAGATTTAGCTACAACGGGCACAACAACTTCCGGAGCTTGAACGACTTCAGCAGGCTTAGTTGAAGTCTCAATCACATTTTCAGATTTTGAGGTGCTGACCACTATTGGCGGAGCAGCTGGCTCACTAGGAACAATCACAACTTTCGAACTGGCGTCTGCGGCAAAAACTCGAGGAGCTGCAGGAACTTCTGGCTCTGGTTGGGGTTGTTCAGCGGCGGCCTGAGCTATTGGATCCTCGGACTCTGCTTTTCTTCGTCTTATAACAACTCGCCCACCAGCAGCAGGTGCTGCAGCGGCAGCGGCCGAACTTGAGGGAGCAGAACTACTAGTAGTTGTTGCAGGAGAATCCTTTTTCAATGCAGCCCGAATCTTGAGCTCTTCGTCGTGTGAAATAGTAGCCTGATGTGTAGAAATATCGATACCAAGCGGCTTACCTTTGTCTCTTAGAATTTTCCAATCGACTTCCAGTTCGCGAGCAAGTTCATGGACTCTGGTTTTTTTCGTCATGAACAATCCTCTCTAAAATAATTGCAGGTTTCAAAAAAGTACGAGTTTAGTTGCGCTTCAAAATTAGTTTGCTTTTTTGATTAGTTACTCCTCTGAAGGAATCTGTCTGCTGCTAGTTGCACTGTTCTGGCAATTCCAATTGAAAGGCCGGATTTAGATGCGACTTCTTCAACGGCATCGGCAACAATATCGCCGACCGTACCATATCCAGCATCAGCGAGAGCATGTGCGGTTGCTTCGCCGACACCATCAAGTTCCATAAATAATTCAATTCTCTCGTTGCGGACGATATCTGAATCAGAGCCTCTCGTTCCACCGCGGCGTGCATCTTTTGTAGGATCAGCACTTGCATTTGCAAACAATTCTTCGTCTTCAGCTTGAGATGATTTGACAACTCCAGTGTTCTTTTTAGCTAGGTCTTTAGCAGATGCAATGACCGCCTCGGATTCAGTTTCATTTAAATTCAAGAGACGAACCAATGTTCGAGGACTCATTTCCGAAACGTCGGCAACTGATTTTACCCCTTCGTTCACTAAGATTTCTGCTGCCATCATGCCAAGTCCGGCAATTGACGCGATAAGCTCCTTCGCTCCAACTAGTTCTTGTTGCAATCGGGCCTCGCTCTTAATGTCAAGTCTCCAACCAGTCAACTGAGCTGCAAGGCGAACATTTTGGCCTCTTTTGCCGATTGCAAGAGATAATTGATCGTCTCCAACGATGACTTCCATACTGTGAGAAGCCTCATCTACGATAACTTTTGTGACGGCTGCGGGGTGAAGCGCATTACATACGAAACGTGCCGGATCAGAATCCCAAGGCACAATATCAATTTTTTCGCCATTAAGTTCCTGTCTGACTGATTCAACTCGAGAACCTTTCATACCAACGCAAGCACCGACAGGATCGACGGCAGAATCTCTGGAGTGGACAGCAATTTTAGTCCTAAAGCCTGGATCTCTTGCGGCACTTTCGATGGTCACAATGCCGTCATAAATCTCAGTTACGTTTTGCTCAAAAAGTCTAACAACGAAACCAGAGTGAGCTCTACTCATGACAATTTGAGGCCCACGACTTGAACGTTTAACTTCAAGAACATAACCTTGGACTCTGTCTTTGATTTTATATTTTTCAGTTGGGATCTGCTCTCGATAAGGGATGATAGCTTCTGTTCGGCCTAAGTCGACGACAATATCACTGCGTTCAATTCTGCGAACGTGTCCCGAAAGAATTTCACCAACTCGATCTTTAAACTCGTCAAAAATTTGCAATCGTTCTGCGTCACGAACTTTCTGAACGATGATTTGCTTTGCTGACTGTGCTGCAATTCTTCCGAAAGCAGCCTTGTCTAGTTTAACACCAATCGCATCACCAAGTTGCGCTTCTGGGTCTAGTTTGGCTGCCTCAGGGCTAGCAATTTCAGTATCGCGATCTTGAACATCATCAACGACTGTTCGGAATTGGAATAGTTCTATTTCGTCAAGAGACTCGTTATAGTGGGCTTCAAGATCGGCATTTGGGCCGTGCACTCTTCGGGCAGCATGAATTACGGCTTGTTCTAGAGCGTCTATGATCACGGCTTTACTTAAATTCTTATCTCGACTGACACCCGAGATGACTGATTTGAGGTCGGAAAGTTCTTGTTTTTCCATGCTCATGATTTTTTCCTTCTTAATGTAAAAAGTCGCACGTTAATTATATTTACGAGTGTTCTTTTGCATTTCGACTCACTTCACTCCAATCAGCTAGTCGATTTGCTTTGAGCACCTTACTAATTTCGAAAACCCAAACGCCTTCTGTTGTTTTTAACGTCAGTTGTTCGCCATCAATTTTATCAATGGAGCCAATGCCCTTCTTTCTGCCATTTACTTTCTCAATCAATTTCACATCGATTTGTACTTTGTCATTAAAGGCCTGCATAAAATGCGATTGAGTTCTTAGAGGTCGCTCGATACCTGGAGAGCTAACTTCTAGACTAAAGTCACAAGGAATCATTTGATCCAATTCCTCGTTTTGAACGAGCTTTTCACTTATTGAAACACATTGTTCAAAGCCCACACCATTAGGGTGGTCAATATAAACCGTGAGAATTCTTGGCTGTGGGTCCCAACTCAAATCAACACATTCAAAACCGTCAGATTCAATCCAACTAGTGACCTTGTCAGCAATTTCACAAATTTTACTGCGCTCAATGAACATTTAAAAAGCTGCTTTCTCTTCAAATCAAGGGTCTAAAACGCAAAACAACAACCCCGGCTTTTAGACTCTCACCTTTGATTTATAGTCAGGTGAAAAAACTAAAATGGAAGTGTCTGGGAAAAAGCCAAGTTGTACAATTTCTTGATTTAGCTTGGTGAGCCAGACGGTCCTGCCTGGAATTTGAAAGGACGCCTAAGTGACTGAAAATCAAATAGTTACCTGCCAAACAAGGGGCATTGCCGGATAAAAAACATTAAAACCGAGGTGGAGGGAATAACACAAATTGGCACCTTTAGCAAGGATTTCATGCAATTGTATTGGTATTGAAATGTTGATAAATAGTTTCATGGGCATCTTGATCAAGGAATTGGCGCGAAATCCGAATAGATTCCTGACGACTTTGCCACCAAAGACTTTACTTTTAAGCAGGGGGATTCATGGGACTGTTGGACATTTTAAAAGGTAAATTTTGGGGCGAGAATTCCATCCAAATCGGTACAAGCAGCCACCAACACACCCGTCGAGCTCAAGTTCGCTTTCAAATGAATAACAGTAAGTTTTGTTTTTTAGAAACTCCAACTGGCACAAAGTATGTCGTCAAGGACCTTAGTTACATGGCTTGCTATGTAGAGCCCATGCAAGAATCCAATGAGAGCCTAATGGCTGAAAATGCATCAGTTAAGATATACCTTTTCGGCACAAAAATCGGGTTACCCATTTCTAATTTAAAGAAGCGCGGGATGGGTTGGGTTGTTAGCTTTACTCATAAGGACGAACAGTTTTTTTTGCAGTTGGCTTCAGTTCTAGAGCCGCTCAGATTTGGAAATACCTCTGTGGAGATGGCAAACGACCCAAGTAAATCGGCTGCCTCAAGCGAATTGATAAGAAAGCGTTACATCGGTGAAGGGCCATTCGATTTAGTCTGCGAGCGTGACGCGAGCGACAAAATTGTGTTTGCGATGGTAACGATGCGGCGGGCTGAAGTCTATTTCAGCGTATTGCTGGAAAATGGCCATGTGATTACTAAACAGAATGTTGATAGTAGAGGTGTCGGTGCCCGAATGGCGCAAACCGCTGAGCCCGATTCTAAACTTGTATATGCGGCTGCTGCCGGGTGTTTTGGTGTTTCAAATCGAGATGGTCGGGACGTATCAAGCCTTCTTCATGACTGGTTGGTCCAGAACGGGATGCTAGGTTAATTGTGAATTGAATCTGCGTAAATCTAATAGTCCGCAAATATTAGTTAAAAAAATAGGCGACAGTTACTGCTCGCCTATCTCTGGAGTGTATTTTTTTAACTTCTTTGACTACTAATTTTTAGCAATTGCAATTGCGACGAACCATTACTTGATGGCGGGAGCCGGCAAATACTTTTCTGCATCGTCAGCATTTTGCCAGTTCCACTCCACAAGATCATATCCAAGAGTTAGGTGGATCGTATTTTCGTCCTTTGAATAAGTCGTGTTCGAAAAGTATCCATATGGATAGTCGAGTAGACCCCCAGGGATATAACTTACACCAATGATTGTTTTTAATCGTTCGCCCGTTTCAAAATTCATAACTCTATATATGCCATTAGATTCGGTAACAAAATATTTGCTGCTTGGACTGATAGTACCGCCAGTAAAATAGCCATCTTTCCAATTAACTTGTCGAACTTCCGCTCCAGATTCAAGATCGTAAATAGTTCCTTCAGCCTGGTTCAGTGGCTATATTGAGACTTAAATGAAGTTTTCCAGTCGCAGTGTTCCACACATTAATCATGCCGGATTTGATACACGCGATATATTTGCTATCGTAACTAAAATAAGGAATACAAGAATCATAATTCCTAATTGGTGTGTTGGGTACGCTAAGAACTTGCAACGGGCTGACTTCTCGGTCCATCGCGACTACAATGATCTTGTCGTAATAGTAAATGGCTCCGAGTTTTCCGTCATTAGAAACTCTAACATCGAAAATCGGCGAATCTGGTTTTGGTTGAAAAACCTTAAGAGCTTTGGGTTGAGTCACAAAATCTATATTTGAAACATCCCATGACTCTAAAACTCTATTGGAAAACGCATATATCCTATTTCCATTGCCAGTGATTCCTCGATCTATTGGATTAGCAATTGAGCTTGGAAGCTTAAGGGATTTTGCTCCTCCAGAATTACTTTGACCTAGAGCAGGTTGATCGATTTGTGTCAGTTTCGGACCGTCACTGACATCCCAATCAAAAGTAAATGATTTGGCTAAATCTCGGGAGTTTATATGTCCCTCCAACAACCTGCCGCCTATTTTCGATAATTTTGCTTGCTCTTGATTGGTCCGATAAACGTACGAATTGAAACCTTTGACAAGTAGATAGTTGCCATCTTCTGACGGCTTGATCAAATTTAGCCGGTCACCTGAGGTTGACACGAACTTGGCAGTTTTCAAGTTTTTATAGTTGGTGAATGCTGAGATTAGGCCAGAGTGCAGTAGATTATCTTTGTCCAAAATAAAAGTCTCGTAACTACCCGTAAGGAGTGGGTAGACTTTATCAGCCATCCAGTTTGCAAAATTCGTTTCCCAAGTCAGATTCCAGGCTATCTGGGGTGCTGTGTTAATTTTATTTGGATCGTAGGTCTCTATAGATTTAATTAAGCGATCAACATCTGCACTAAGATTATAAACCTTGTCCTGGTCTAGATAGCTTATGAGTCCGGATTTTTTAATTTGTTTAAGTACCGCCTTCTTTGATTGCAGTGATTCTTTCATGCGGTCTAATTCGCCCGTTAAGCGCTCTTTCTCTCGACTTTTGTTTAAATCTGCGGCTCGTCGGATCCATTGCAGGAAATCATCGACTGGTTCGCCATTCCCTGCGATATGTCTGTATGTGTAAAAATCCGTCAGATAGGTCTTCATCATATCTTCTGAGAGCATAACCCGATTCTCAGCAGTTTCGGGACAATTTTCCGTCAGTTGCTTCATGTAGGCCTCATGCTGAGCTTTGTCACCTTCTATTGTGAATGGATTGGGTCGACGGACGTCCTTTAGAACAGCATTTTCCTTACAAGTTATCAGTGAATAGCGCTTATTCTGGTATGAATATTTTACGTAAATAAAACGACCTTCAGAATCTTTATACGCCACATCCTTTTCACTTGATTTAGTGCCTACAGATTTACAACTAACATGAAAGAAGGTGCATGCAGTCAAACAAGCCAATAAACTAATCCTTTGAATCATTCCAAATCTCCTGCAAAAAAAAATTATCTTATGATCTATATTATAATTCATTCGGATCTGTTGCAAATTTATGCCTAATTTTAAGACTAAAGCTGAAAATCACAGATTATTAAAAATAATATATTTATATATAAATATATGACGAGCAAAATTGAAGTTGAAGTCCATAAAACGTGGAAGAGATATTTTAATAGCTCTGGTCTACTAAATGCAAAAAACTCCAAAAGTGTGTTGCCACTTTTGGAGTTTGCGAAATTATTTAATTAGTTACAAATTCATGGATTAGGTTTGCAACCTGACTCTGCAATGCAAACCAATTGATTAAGGTTTGGTTTAGTTGCAGCTAAATGCCACCAGATAGCGAAATCTCTAATTGAGTTTATCGGTTTAAATGCTTGTGGAGCGTCTCCTACAACTGGCTTCGTGCCAACAATCAAATTTCCTAAGTTTGCAGTCGCGGACTCGCGTAGACTACCTGCCTTCAAAATGCGTACGCCTTTAGTAACAAACGACTTGAAAGAGTCTGGGTTTAGCTTGTATCCGGATGCTAAATTCTTTGAGTTGACATCAAAAATGCTATCTCGGTTCACCATGATATTTCGTCCACTAATGATCGCATGGCCGTTGATGATCGCGTGACCGTTGATGATCGCGTGGCCGTTGATGATCGCGTGGCCGTTCATCATCCAATATCCTGACAGACTTGAGCCAGTGCTTGGACTCGAATTGAAGGAATTCACAACAGACTCGTCTTCAAACCCATAGACTTCTTGCATACTCCAAAAACCATCTAGAGGATCGAAACGTTTAGGGCTACCGAATCGACCGTAAGAGCATTTGCTGCCAATTTCACGACCGAAAGTTAAAATTCTATCGAATGGGTTGAATGCAAGCTTGCACTTTGCATCCAGCGTCATAGTTTGAGATTTAATGCTAGTTAGGTCTAAAGCAATCAAGGAATTGCTATCAATTGGCCTCTCTAGTGTCAGACCGACGGCCTCTCCTCGAGAATTGATAATCGGCCCACCAGAAAGTCCAGCCTCTGCCAAATCGCCTGCACCAGGCATTGCCTGTAACTTAAATTTAATCAGTGGTCCAAAGTTGGAGGTATCGTCTGTGGGCCAGCTATCTGGAGCCAAAAATCCCTCTCTTTGAACAAGATTGTCTTTGTCCTTCGAGGGAAATCCAAGCACGGTTAATTTAGTTTCATAAGTCATATCAGAAGCAATTGGAATTCCACCTGCAGATTGATCGCTAAGTCCAGCTTCCAAGGATGCTTCCGTTCTAGCCTCAGGTGTTAGCGCCATCAATGCGATGTCGGATTCTGTATTAATTGCTAGAAGCTTTGCGGCTTTTCTAATCAGCTTTCTATTAATGAATAGATCAAAGACTTGACCATCGTCAAACGCTGATTTTTCGCCTTCCAGAAAAGATCGGATTCTTGATTGACTTTGTGAAACACTGCCATAACTTTCGGGAAACAAGTGCGCTGCAGTTAGAATAAATTGAGTTTGAACGGGTAGTTTTTCCAGAGCATCTTTTTGGTGAGGAAAAGCGGCAAAGACTCTCTTTGCATCTTGAATAAAGAAACCGCTGCCTAAACTAAAATTACCGTCGAGAGTTATTTGTACTGTTGACCTACGAATATTCTCAAGTCCTGCAGAATCCAGGAGTGAACTTGACGCAGGGTCTACTAATCCAAAAGATGCCAATGAATGGACATTACTCTCAGTAAGAGTTGTTGGTTTAGGATAGTGCTTCGCATTCATCTCGGGGAGAATGATCCAAAAAATGCTGTTTTGATGGCTATAAGTTTCGCTGTCAACTCGGATGTCGACAGAGATGCCAATGGTTCCCGTTGGAGTATCTGATAACACTGTGACATCAGAACTGCATCGATAGCCGTGTTCGCCAGAGGCAACAGCATCACAAACGGGTGCAGTTATTTTCAAAAATCTGCCATTCCAGCCGCTTGTGCTGTCACCCTTTAAAGCAAATTCAGGCGTCGAGGGCCAAGATCCATGAACATTGAAAGCCAAATCTTTGCCATCAATTGCATTCTTATAATACTGTTCGACCCTCAAAACTCGGTGATTTTCGCTTGGCCTTAAGACCGCTGGGATTCCAGGCGGATAAATGTACTTGTCAGCGGAGCCTTCGATCTGCTGCCACATAATACTACTAACAATTCCCTGTTGCTGTTGATTGTCAGCAGCGAAAATGGATTGATCAATAGTCACAAACTGCGTCGAAAGTGCGCAAATAAGTGCCAATCTTGCGTTGTGTTTGCTAAAAGACATCCGGTCTTTTGATGCAAACTTGAGAGTGCTCAAATGTTTCATAGTGGATATGTCCTTTATCCAAAAAGATACAAAAAAATTACCAAAACAATAAAAACCGACATTTTGTGGAATTCGTATTAAGGGTTATATCCCTTTTGACCTGTTAGTGCAATGGTCTGTGTATAAAATATTCATGAAAATGGCTAGAAAGTGTTAAAGTCCTTGTGCAGTGCCGGTTTAATGTGGCAACAATTTTATATGGTTTCTTTTTTTAGCGTGAACTGATGAAAAATTAATCTTTGCAGTGACACTTATGGTTGAAAAAATTGAACAAGCATTAAAGCAAATTAAAGATTGCCATACCAAAGTGGCATGGGAAGATTTTTTGCTAAAATTTGGTGAGACCCTGGCAACAAGTACCCACGGTCGATTAGTGACTGAAGTATTTAAACAGCTTAGCGAAGACCCACAGTCGTTAAACTACGGTCCTGAGCTTTGGGGGAAACTTCTACAAGGTAGTTTGGCGTGTTGGAACTTAGATGTTGGTTGCAAGATCGCTGAGTTTTCAAAAAAAATATTAGACTCTCAAGTAGTCGTTCCCGGTGCGCAGATTTTACTTGAAGGCGGTCATCCTGCGGCAAGTCGTGATTATGCGCAGCGAGCATTAAGATCAGTAGGTTTAAAGGCGAAAGAGCGCCTTCAGTTAGAAATGATCGTGGCGTCAAGTTTTGCGGAAGAGGGCAAGGTCGAGAGGGCTGTTAAAGCACTCGAAAAATTAGGTCCGTCTTTGCGCGAGGCAGAGCTATCCGTTGCTGATCGTGCCAATCTTGTGAATCGTTTGGGTCGCCTTCATTATTTTACGGGGCGCTACCAAGAGGCTTCGACTGCATTTGCAGAGTGCGCTCCCTTATTTGTTGAATGTAAGGATTGGGAAAGCGCAGCAAGATCGTATTTCAATGTTGGCGCATGTTTTCAAAATGGTGGATTAGAGAACAACTCTGAAGCATTTAAGATGGTGGAAGAGTGTCGGCGCATTGCCATTGAGCACGATTTAAAGGGCCCATTGTCCCACTGCGAATCTTTTTATGGATTCGAGTCGTTTCATACTGGAAATTTTGCTGCTGCACGTGACCATTTCAAGCGAGCATTAGTGGCATTGCCTCCTAACGATAAAAGCTTTCGACGCCTGCATGTTATGTCGCTGCTGTGCCTGACCTATTTTGCGACTGGCAAATATGTACTCGCCAAAAAATTCGCAAAACAGACTTTGGACTTGGCAAGTTTAGACGAAAGCGATCGTTTTAAGATTCGCTATGTAGCGCTAGAAGCCGAGTTGAACTGGGAAGATGGATTGATTCCGGAAAGTATGGAAATACTTCAGAGAGCAGCAAAAACCCTCGAAGAGAATGGTATTCATACCCTGGAAAAACTTGCAGCTTTGTCGCGGTTAGTATTTCAGTCGGCTGTTTGTGGAGTTAGTTTGTCTTTGGATCGATTTAAAATTGATGAGCAACTGAAGCATAACAAATTTACCTGGCTTGATTTTCAATACTCATGTGCATTGTTTAAATCTCATAAGGCAACCTATGAAGAAAGTTTAATGCTGTTTGATCAGTGTTTGGCAACTGCGCGAGATTTGCGCTCCCTGCAGTTTGAGGCCTTGAGTCTTCATGGTTTGATTTGTTGCCACTTACGCCATCACAATGTTGGCGCTGCAAAAGAGCTGGTTGCGCTTTTAGAGATTGCCGTATCCCGCTTGGGTGATACTCCGATAAAGGCAAAATTGCAGTGCGTGTATGCAGCCATCAGTTATCAAGAAGGCGACTTTCCGAAAGTTGTGAAGATTCTTCAATCAGTAGAAAAGTTAGCGGCTGTTAGCTTTGTGGATCGATTTGCAATTGAATGTTGCTTGGCTACAATTAGTGGTCACTCACCAAAATTGATTTACGATTGGCAGATCGAATTAGTCGCTCGGTTTGTAAAAAATTATTTTAGCCCGAGTTTGGAAGTTCCTGAGCCACGAGTATTCGTCGTTTCAAAAAAATATACCGTCAACCTAGAGAAGCATCCAGCACTTGCTGAGCTGTTGACCTATTTGATTAGTCGTCCAACTCTAGGAGCCATTCCGTCTGAGATTCAAACTGATGTTTGGAAGCAAAGTACAGAAGCCCAAGGTTGGCATCAAAAAATTCGCAACGCCATCATGCGTCTACGAGATCTTTTTCCATACACGATGGCGCCCATTGTTTTACACAAAGATCATGGTGTGAGATTTTTTGCCAATGCTATTGGTATCGATGCTGAAATTTTTGACGAGATGCCTCTGGAGTCCAAGACTCGTCGCATGTTGGTTGAAGGGCCTTTGTCGAGTCAACAGATAGCAGACCGCATGAATATTTCCTTAGCGACCGCCAAGAGAACGATCAAGAGATTGACTGATGGACGGTTTGTCGTCCCTGAGAAACAGGGACGAAATATTGTTTATCGAGCGGCGATGAATCGAAGTGAAGGAACGGGAAGTCAGGTGTTGCATTAAGGGTTTTTGCAGTTGGCGGAGAATGTTGAATAATTGTTACCGACTGCCGCCGGATTTTCACAGATACCAGTTTTAAAATCTCCACCTGGAACTAAATTTAAAAATTCTTTTATTATGTTTCTTTTTCCTGCATTTGTACCGCAGGCAGCGCACAGTATCGCGTCGCTGCGATCGTCATTTGAAAGCGACTTAAAGGATGCCTGGCTGCACCAGGCCGAAACTTCCTGTGTCGTGTAGCCACTAGTACCATTTTTCAATTTTTTACCGAAGTCAATGAAGTCACCGTTCTGCCCAGTTTGAATTATTCCCTTTAACAAGGGTCCCAGATTTGGGGTAAAAGCTGTCAAATAGGAGGGTAGGTTCCGCCATTCTAAATTTATCCTTCTTAAATCTTTTACTTCTTTGCCATCAACCTGGGCAGTAAATTTAGCAGTTGACGCAGCACCACTTGCAACAGAAACATGCCCATGAAAGACAGAGCTGTCAGCATCACGGTTAAACTTGCTCTGAATTGATTGCCCTGATGGATCTGCTGCCGTGATGTTAAGTGTCTTTCCTTTTAAATCCATTTTTTTGTGATCTTTTTCATTGGTAACGGTACAGCCAAAATTTGTGCTTCCAGCAGATGCGGTTCCGTTTTCGATACAAGCAAGGTAGGCACCGGTCACGACTTGGGGTTGGCTGGCGTCATTTGAAGAGGATGTTTCAGAGTCTTGGGTTGTTTCGCTTTCAGTGCGCTTCTTTTTGGGGTCCTTTTTCTCCGCACCGCCGCCACCAGCAAGTTCGCCTTCACTGCATGCCGAAATGGTATAGCTCGCTATCAATGCCATGGCCATTTGCTTTAGGTTTCTATGAATCATGTCTCTTCCCCCGAAGTGTCTTCAAAAATGGCCAGTAGCCGAAAGTTCTAAAAATACCTTCGGACTTGGGGCTTAGAATCCTGAGGGCATCTTGTAAGTATCTTAAATTATTGTATTTTTATTGGTATATAAGCATTGGTATTCGTCTATGAGCTACGCCTAACTAGCTGATTTGAGGGTTAGAAAACAGGAGTCGGCCGGTAGTTATGAAATCTCATTAAAATTGGATTGTATTTTAATAGAATTTGATTTAGAAACTGTGGACTTTAATGAAAGAGGATTTATTATGACTTTGCGGCTTCATGATGTTGAGGTGCCAGTCAGTGAGCTCTCAGGCCGTGCCTACCTTGCTAAGCAGGTAGCGAACCTCCTTGAGATTCCTGAGGCGAATATCCGTGCGTTGAAGATTAATAAGAAATCTCTGGATGCCCGGCGCAAAGCCCGAATTGTTTATCACTACCAAGTCGACGTCGATTTGATCGACGAAGATATAGTTTACAGTAAAAATTCTGCCATTGCCTCCATCGCAGATCCTCAGGCTCCTTCAGATCCGTTAGCTGGATTATCGCTTGGTACATTGAATTTTCGTCATCGACCCGTCATTATTGGTTCTGGTCCTTCAGGAATCTTTACTGGACTGACAATGGCTCTTGCTGGGCAGCCATCAATTATTGTCGAACGTGGCGAGCCAGTTGAGAAGAGAATCAGAACGACAAATAAACTTCGCTCCCGCGGAATTTTCACACCAGAAAGTAATTATTGTTTTGGTGAAGGTGGCGCGGGTACGTTTTCCGATGGCAAATTGACTTGCGGTCGCAATCATCCTTTGATTCGTCACGTGTTTGATCAATTTGTAAATTACGGAGCTCCCGAAGAGATTCAATATGATGCAAAGCCTCATATTGGAACTGATTTTTTGATTCAAATTGCAAAAAATATGCGTACTCACCTTCAGAAAAGTGGTTGTGATTTTCATTTTGGTCGTCGATTTGTTGATTTCAAAGACGGTGGCAAAAATGCAAAATATCTGGTGGTGTTGGATGACGGTACGGAAATACCTACCGATCATTTGATTGTTGCCGTTGGGCATTCCGCTCGAGACACCTATGAAATGCTTTTGGAAAAAGGACTGTCTATTGTTCCAAAGCCATTTGCGATGGGAGCACGTATTGAACATCCTCAAGATGTTGTAAATAAGATTCAGTTTGGAAGTTGTGACCTGCTGCCTGCAGCAGAGTATAAGTTGGCGGCGCAAAGTGGTGAGCGGGGAATTTGGACATTTTGTATGTGCCCAGGTGGTCATCTTATGCCAACAAATGCTCAAGAAGGACATTTGGCTATCAACGGCATGAGCTATCATGCAAGGAAAAGTGGTTTTGCAAACGCTGCTGTCGTTGTAAACGTATTGCGAGAAGATTTCTATCGAGGCCATCCTCTGGATGGAATGAGATTTCAAGCTGCACTAGAGCAGGCTAATTTTAAGATGGGCGGGTCCAATTATCATTCTCCAGCCCAAAGACTTAGTGATTTTTTAGCAGGGCGCGACTCCAAAGGCGCATTGAAGAGTACCTATAAACCAGGTATTGCAAATGCGCGTTTGGATAAGTTGTTACCTAGTTTTATTTCGGATGCATTGCGCGCTGGTGTGAAAGACTATGATAAGAAAATGCGTGGATATATTTGTGAAGAAGGAACGATTGTGGGAATCGAAAGCAAAACATCGTCCCCAATTTCGATGATGCGTGGCAAAGACCTCCAATCTACTAGCCATCCAGGTATTTTTCCTGCTGGTGAGGGCGCTGGATTTGCGGGAGGAATCGTTTCTGCTGCGCTCGATGGTGTAAAAATTGGCAGAGCTGTTTTAGAGAACGCCATTGAATTGGCTCGAACTGCTCAACTGACTCATTAAATTTATATTGAATTGTGGTCAACATATAAAGATGTTGGGGATATTCTTCGTTTGCGCATACAATGGCTCTGTTGAATTTTGCCAATTTTCGCGTTGCTTCACTCTAAAAAAATGCTCGTGTATGTAGAATACACTCCGCTTTTTTTCTCGCTTGCGCCTTAAACTTGGCAAAATTCATCAGACCCACAATATTTCTTTGCGCAAATGAAAAGGAAAATACCAAATGACTACACAGGCTCCTTTTAAGTCGTTTCATGTGACTTTGCCAGATGGAATTGAGTTTACTTGCAATGAGGAAGGTTTTTTTTCTACCGAGCTAAAGGCAAAATTGAGTGACCTCTTGTCTTGGATTATGGGAGACATCAAGGACCGTGAGAAAATATTTTCGCCAGTTATCGAGTTATTGAAGCCAGTTGCGAATGATGCGGTTGTCAGCAAGCTTATCAAAGACGTCCGAGTCAATGTTAAAGAAAATACCAGTCAATGCTCTGCTTATAAGCTTTGCTATATGGCTTCATTATTGAGTCATAGAAAAGTAAAAGAGCTTTTTTTAGTCCTAAAGGCTGTCAAAGAATCAATGCAAATCAGTACCTGGGAATCTGCCATGATTCATGATGCAGTTTTGTCTGAGTTCCAAGACATCGGTTCGCCAGCATTTAAACTTAATGAGACCGACCGCGTATCATTAGTCGCACTGAATTGCCTTCTTTTGCGCCTAGATAATGCGACGCATGTTTTGGAAACGGAAGCTCTGAGGGTGAACGCCTCCTCTCTGCGTGCAGGTGCGATCCAGCCTGCTGTGCTCATGTCTTCGATGGGAAAAAATCCAGAAGAATTGTTTCAGTCGCTAGAAGCGAACTCAAAAATCTGGGCGTTAATGCATCTCATGAGAATTGGTGCTGCAGACGGTGCCGTCAGACCGCGAGAGTTTGAGTTTATTGAAAAATTAGCAAAATCAAAAGGTGTTGCGGAAAAAGATTGGGATTTTGTAAAAAGGATTTCTTTTCTTGAAACTGGTATGGTGTTACCCGTTTCTTAAATAGAGTGGTACTGCTAAAAGGATGTTCGCGAAAAAATGCAAAAAAAGCCCAAGAAAAAAATCAAAAAACCCGTCGAAAAATTTGATCCATATTTACTTTATTTAAATTCAGTCCAGAGTCCCGAGCATGATGCTGAGTTGCTTTTGAAAATGTGGGATAAAGAGATTGGTCGATCCAGGGGACCATTGGTCCTACAGGAAGATTTTTGCGGAACGGCTGCCTTGTGCTATGAGTGGGTCCAGTTGAATCATGAATTTCAGGCAGTGGGCATTGATCTAGAGCCTTCAGCGCTAAAGTGGGGAAAAGACCACTTTGAGGATCATTTAATCGAAGACGCAACTGATCGAGTTAAGCTGGTTTGTGGCGACGTTTTAATTGACCATGGCATAAAGCCCAACATTATTTGCGCACTAAATTTTAGCTATTTTTTCATAAAGCAGAGGTCGGTATTACTAGAATACTTTAAGACCGCAAAGAATTCCTTAGCTGGTTCTAAAGATGGTCTTTTGATTATAGATAGTTTTGGTGGTCCTGAGTATTTGATGCCGCATGAGGATCGGAGGCGAAATAGTGAAATGAAATTTTCCTATCTTTGGACCATTGATTCCTTTGATGCCGTGAAGCACCATTTGCAGTGTCATATTAGTTTTCAACGTGATGGGGAAAGTCTTAGGAAGAATGTTTTTAACTATGACTGGCGCCTCTGGAGCGTTCCTGAGTTGACCGATCTTTTGATTGAGGCAGGATTCAAAACTGTTAGCTATTGGGCAGAAGGCTTGACTACCAAAGGTTATGGCGACGGCAAGTTTAAGCCCATTAAAACTGAGAAAAATTGCCAAGCCTGGGTCATCTATTTAATTGCGAAGGTGTAATGGTTGTGGGAAAAAATCGAGGGGGCTCTACCATCCCGAGCTAGCGCCGCCTCCACCAGATCGTCCGCCTCCACTACTGCTGCTGCTGCTACTACTACTTGAAGAAGATGAACTGGATGAACTTGAGGAACTAGCAGATTTTGCCTGTGATTCTTTATACTCTGGACTATTGTAATATTCTGAAGTGAATTCAAAATGTCCTGCAATGAATTCCTTCGCATATCCTTTGGACACAAGGGATGCAAATTTTCTTCGCTCAGAGGCCACAAATTTTTCGTAGGTTGCAACAGAAACGTATTTCTTTATCGACATTAAGACAAACCCAATAGAAACTAAAATTGTTAGAATCATGATTCCCAACGATAAAAACGGCATAAATCCAGCACCTAATAAGACGAATGCTCCTGGGTTCAATGTCATAAATCCGATGATACCGAGTGTGTATCCAGGTGTTTTTCCGAAGAATATGCTTTTTGAATCCGAAAGCAGATGTCTAATGTTTGGATCTGAGGCGACGCGAAAGCTTGAATGTTTCTTCTGAAGACTTTTCCCCATACTTAACTTAAGAAAATTGGACAGCGGAAACGTGAGCCAAAGTGCCAGTAGATAAACAATATATGTCTTGATTGCGACTGCAGGAAAAAACTCGTCTTCCGAGGCATCTTCAGATGTATTGCTTTGTGGGTTTTCATTTGATGCTTGATTGGCGATCAAATCTATCTCGGTTTCAAACTGTCCATCAGAAATTGCCACAGATTGGATTGCACCCAAGGTGGCAATGATTCCTTCCCGTACTCGCCCTGCTTTCATATATGGTCTCAAAACTCCATCCAAAATGCGTTTGCAAAGTGCATCGGTCAGTTTGCCTTCTAATCCATATCCAACTTCAACTCGTGATTTTCTATCGTTCATGGACAATGTCAGAAGTATGCCGTTATCTTTGCCTTTATCTCCTAGTTTCCATTTTCTAAAAGCTCTCTCCGCTAAGGTTTCAATTGATCCGCCTTCGAGGTCTTTAACGATGAATACTGCAGATTTGACATCAGCATTCTTTGTGATCTCTGAAATCTTATTGTTGATCAATTGGATGTCATCCGTATTGAGAGTCTCGGAGATGTCCACTGTATTTGGCGTAAAGGAAGGTATGCTAATTTCCGCGAACCCAATCGTCGCAACTTGAAGTGCATATAACACAGTTGAAAAGTGTAAAAGTTTTTTAGCGAAAATTGACATAATGGTGCGATCCTATTTAAAGGTCCTCAATCTGTAACTTTAAGAGATGTCGTCTTTTGTTTGGAAAAGCTAAAAGTTTTGGTTTGACACAGGATTGGTAAACAACACAATCTTTGTAGATTGTGTTGTTTCTTTAATAGGTTAAAGGGCTAGCCATAAAGTCGGGGTGGGATGAAAAATATTGGGCCTTTTTACCGGGTACACTATCTCTTTGCCTTTTGGGCGGCCTTTAAGAATGCATCGCCAAGTGTCGCGGATGCATTTTTTGTCACATACTCTACACCTCTGAACTCATCGTCAGGGTTCTTTTGAGCATCAAGTTTTTTCTTGCCCTCTTGCTCGATAAAGTCTGCATCGAGGACCTTCATCGATAAACTGATTCGCTTGTTGATGCGGTCAATGCCTGTGATCTTCGCTTGTACTTTTTGGTCTATTTTCACGACTTCACCGGGTGTTGAAATACGTCGGCGTGCACTCAATTCCGAGATATGGATCAACCCTTCAACTCCAGGCATGATTTCTGCAAAGGCACCGAATGGCATTAATTTTGTGATCCTGACTTCGGCGATTGATCCGTTCTCAAGTTTTTCAACAACGTTATCCCAAGGATCGCCTTCCACTTGTTTCATGGACGCAGAAACTTTTGGTCGATCGCCAGTGCGGTCTATTTTAAGTATTTTTACGATAACTTTGTCACCAACATTGACAACTGAGTGGGCTGAGGCGGGTCGACTCCATGAAAGCTCACTCATGGGAACTAGCGCATTAAGGCCTCCACCAATTTCTACAAAGGCACCAAAATTTTCGAGTTTAACGACAGTTGCTGTCAGAGTCTGTCCTTCCTCTAAGGTTGCGAGAGTTTTTTCTCGATTTGCAGCTTGCTCTTCCCTAAGGAGAGATGACCTTGATAAAACGACATCGCGACCGGAGACTTTTGTGACTCGGAATTTAAAACTTTGTCCAATATAAGTGGCTGGAGGGCGTCCTGACACAATGTCGATTTGAGAAAAGGGGCAGAAGCCTTTCACGCCAGGTAGTTCAATATTGTATCCACCTTTGTTTTCGCCAACGACCTTGCCTTCAATGGGCATTCCTGACGCAGCTGCATCTCTTAAACTATCGAGACCTGATTGTTTTGCACTGAGAGAAAGTGCCAGTTCAATTCCATTCTTCGTACTTGTTACATAGAGAGAATAGGTTTCACCCAGTCGGAATTTTTGCTTTTCTTCTGGTGTTAGCGCATCAGTTGGCAAGATTCCCTCGGACCTTTGCCCTACGTCAAAAATGATACTAGAGTCTGTAATCGCCAAAACCTTGCCTTCAATTCTCTTTCCTTGGGATACTTTTGAAAAGGACTTACTCTCGTGACCTTCAAGCATAGCGGCAAATTCTGAGCTCTCGTTTTGAGAATTCGACTCTGTGTCGTCTTCATCTACAAAAATGTCAGCGCCTAAATGGTCTAAAAGACTGGTTTTATTTGTCATAACCTAATAGCTCCTCACCCAGAATTGAATTGTGGTGCAAGGTTTTACATCATTTGAGGCCCATTCGTCGATAGATTGTAGCGATATTTTCGTGCAGAAAATGCTTTTTCATAGGGATATTAAAAATCGATGAATAAAAGTCCTGTTTTTTTAATGTGACAGACCCTGGTTTGATTCGATACGATGGGAGTAATATTGCTAATAATTTTCATTGGTCGTGCTTGTCTTACGATGCTGTAGTAAAAGTAAGCAGATCTATCACCCGGATCAAATCTGAAATGGAATCTAAATCAAAACGGAAAATTGTCTACGGTCATGTTGTTGACGTGAAAAGAGACAAACATGGAACCGCATTTTTTAAGGAGTTTAGGCAAGGCGAATTGGAAATCGGCCTTGACCATAAAATTTCATATTGTGGATTGCGTCGAACAGATTGCCAATCAGAGGTCTGCGACGTCTATGACTTTAAAGATAGCCTATTGATGCCTTCATTTAGCGATATTCATTTGCATTTCCCACAATATGAAATGATAGGAAGTCATGGAGAAGATCTCCTGGGTTGGCTCAATAGATATACGTTCCCAATTGAAATGAAATACAGCGATTTGAAATATGCTCAATCAAAAGCCAAGCAATTCGTTGGTGATCTCGTCAGTGTCGGTACAACGTCGGCAGCAATTTACAGTTCAAGTCATTTCGAGTCTACGAATGCACTTTTAGACGCCTGCAATTCAGGCGGTTTAAGAGCTGTCGTCGGACAGGTTGCGATGAATCGACATGCTCCGGATGCTTTGCTAACTAAAGACTTACATGACTATGAAAAACATTTTTCTGAGTTGTTTCGTAAGTGGCATGTCGACGATGGCAGATTAAAACTTGCAGTGACTCCGCGATTTGCACCCACTTGTTCTGATGACCTATTAAACCTTTGTGGGCAACTTTTGAAAGGTAATCCTGGAGCTTTCTTGCAAACTCACTTTGCAGAGACACAGGCAGAGATTGATTGGGTTCAATCTTTGTTCCCAAAGAGTCGGGATTATTTAGATGTATACGAAACATATGACCTATGCGGTGTTAACTCGATTTTAGGTCACGGGATTCATGTTACTAAGTCTGAAATGGAAAGGCTAAATCAAACAAGAACCGCTATTGCCCATTGCCCCTCAAGCAACTTATTTTTAGGAAGTGGTGTGATGAACTGGAAACAGATGAGAGAGCAGAATATTAGATTCGCCCTTTCAACAGATATCGGTGCTGGAACCAGTATTTGTATGTGGGACATTATGGGAGATGCATATAAGAGTCAAAAGTTAATGGGTCATACTTTAACAGCGGCAGATTTGTTTGCAGCTTCAAGTATTGATGGCGCTGAGATCTTATTTCCAGAGTACCAGTCATTTGGATTTGATGTGGGAGCGCGTGCAGACTTCCAAGTGTTAAATGCAAGAAAAAATCGATTTTTGGAAGAGAGATTGGGGCGCAATGAATCAATCGACGAGGTCATTTTTGGTTTAATTTGGAGCTGGACTCAATCGATGGTGGACGCCGTATTTATTGACGGTGATATTAGATTTGAGTCTGGTAAGTGCAAATAAAAGTTTAGTTAAAAACGTGTATTATCGATTATGTACTAGCAAGAAAGGATTCTATTTATGAGTATTGTAAGCTGTAAACGCAATATTTTTTTGTTGTTATTAGTATTGTTGTTTGGAGGCGAAATAGCAGGTAGTCAACTGTTTGCGGCTGGCCTGGATAGTAGTTGTACCTTTAAAGGAAAAAAACTTTGGGGAAAAATACAGTTTGTAAATTCAGTTCCTGATGTCAAAGTGCAGGTTGTGAACGCCCTTCCTGATTTGAAAGTTATGAATGTAAAGGCTTTTCCTGACTCTTGTGGAAAATGGCTAGAGGTCTCTTCACTGCCAGATCTTAAAGTCCAAATTGTGAAATCTTTGCCTGATATCAAGATTCAATATGTGAATTCATTCCCGGGAATCAGATAGTGCTTTGAGATTCGTCATTGACTCATCGTTCAAGTATCAAGTTCTTAAAGTTATACATGGCGCACGATACCT
>JAPLFV010000174.1:26399-28948 GCA_026390495.1 Pseudomonadota bacterium
ACCTTCAAAGGCCAATGGAGTGAATATGAATGAAGATTTTGAAGCAAAAGTTCAGATTGGAAAAATGAATCAACGATCTGCCGAAATATTTTGTCATAAATTGCAAGAGCAAGGGGTAGAAGTCGTCAGCTTGTTTAATAAAATGACGTGTACCACTGGTTGTAGCACAGAAGTTGAGCTTTGGGCCCATCCTCAGGATTTGGAGTTCATCTCTGATTTTTTAAAACGTGATTGGCAAGCCCAAGTTGATTCTTTGGGGGTTGAGAATTTGGCGACGTCTGACATTGCAGGCGCTGCATATGGCGACTCTAAATGCCCTGCCTGTGGCTATGAGTTAGTTGAAGATTCCCCTGAATGTATAGAGTGTGGGCTTTCTCTTTCGGTTGATGTTTCAAGCGCAAAGTCCTGCAAATCTGGCAATTGTAAATAGAACTGATTGAAGTACCGATAAGGTTGGGTTCCAAGCTTGATTAGCGTTATTTAATATGCTACTCCATGGTCCCTGCTACATTTGATAGCGTTTGATTTCAATCAAGAACTTTGAGGACAATGACATGATAAGTACCAATGGCATTACACTTGGATATGGCCAAAGGTCGCTCTTCAAAGATGTGACGGTTAAATTTCTTCCCGGAAATTGTTACGGGTTGATTGGTGCAAATGGTGCCGGCAAAAGTACGTTTCTTAAAATCTTGTCGGGAGAAATACAACCTGATCACGGGGATGTCGTTATTCAGCCCGGACAAAGAATTGCCGTATTGAAGCAGAACCAGTTTGAATTTGATGATGTTGAGGTTCTGAAGACTGTTATTATGGGGAATAAATTTCTATACGATATTATCGCGGAAAAAGAGGCCCTATATGCCAAAGCCGATTTTTCGGATGCCGACGGCATTCGAGCGTCTGAACTTGAAGGACGGTTTGCAGAATTAAATGGCTGGGATGCCGAGTCGCAGGCCGCTGAGATGTTACATAGTCTCGGCATAGGCGATGAACACTTAAATCTAAAAATGCGCGAACTTGAGCCAGGGTTGAAGTTTCGAGTATTGTTAGCTCAAGCCTTGTTTGGTAACCCTGATATTCTTCTACTTGATGAGCCTACTAACAACTTGGATTTACAGGGGATCATGTGGCTTGAGGAGTTTTTGTGCGAGTTTAACAACACTGTCGTGGTGGTTTCCCATGATAGGCATTTTCTGGATAAAGTCTGTACTCACATCGCTGATATCGATTTTGGAAAATTGTCTTTGTACACGGGAAACTATTCATTTTGGTATGAAGCAAGTCAACTGGCTTTGAGACAGCAAAAAGATACCAACAAAAAAGCAGAGGATCGAATCAAGGAGCTAAAATCATTTATTGAACGATTTTCTGCAAACGCGTCAAAATCGAAGCAAGCCACCTCTCGTAAGAAGCAGTTAGATAAATTATCTGTGGACGAAATCAAGCCCTCTACACGTCGATATCCACATGTCCATTTTGCGGTGGAACGAGAAGCCGGAAAAGACATTGTAACAACAAAGGGCCTTGCATTGGATGTTGATGGTCGTCGACTATTTAGCCACTTAGATCTAACCGTTAATAAGGGTGACAAGATCGCTTTTGTTGGCAAGAATCCAAGCATTTCCACAGGATTGTTCCATACTTTAATGGGGGACTTAGCACCTCTTCAAGGCGAGTTAAGGTGGGGAATTACTGTTAATAAGTCTTATTTCCCTAAGGAAAATGGAGCATGGTTTCAAGAGCCATTGAGCTTGATCGATTGGCTAAGACAGTATGTCACAAAGGAAAGTGAACGAGACGAAGAGTATATTCGTGGGTTTCTCGGGCGAATGTTGTTTAGTGGTGAGGAAGCCACAAAAAAGGCAAATGTACTATCGGGGGGTGAGAAAGTTCGGTGTATGTTAGCCCGAATGATGATGGCTCGACCAAATGTTATTATTTTGGATGAACCAACGAACCATTTGGACCTTGAGTCCATCACCGCAGTCAATAATGGATTGATAAATTATTCGGGGACCGTCCTGTTTACCTCGCAGGACAGGGAATTTGTTAATTCCGTCGCGAATCGAATCATAGAAATTACCCCAAAAGGCATCGTCGATAAGCAAATGAAGTATGATGACTATTTAGAGAGTACTGCTATCCAGGCCGAGAGGGCTAGGCTCTACTAAGATCTTTTATTTTGGAAGGTTGAGCGTGAATACCTATTGGGAAAGGTTCCTTTAGCATTCTTTGAAAACCGGTATTGCATCTCAAGCAAGTTTAAGACATATTAGGGGCCAACGCGTTCTTAGCTCAGCTGGATAGAGTGGCAGGCTTCGAACCTGTAGGTCGGGGGTTCGAATCCCTCAGAACGCGCTTTTTTACACGTCCCCAAAGTTACATGACCTTCATGTAGTCCAATTTACTTTCTTCTCACTTCATGGTGGGTCCCTGTCAGAACCCTTCAGGCACAAGCGTTTAATAACCTAAGTCTATAATTTTCGAAAGACCTGTATCCGTAAGCTCTCTTTTTTATTAGCTTTGCGACGTTGTTGTATCCCTCC
>JAPLFV010000429.1:0-2157 GCA_026390495.1 Pseudomonadota bacterium
TTCCACTTCTAGTGATCGCCTATGCAATAAGACGTCTACCCTATATGGTTCGATCAGCCTCTGCTGGATTAATGCAAACAAGCGTTAGTTTGGAAGAAGCGTCTTCAACCTTTGGCGCTAGTCGGTTTTACACACTTCGAAAAATTACATTCCCGCTTGTGTTTGCAAATGTTATTGCGGGGAGTCTCTTGTGTTTCGCTTATGCAATGCTCGACGTCTCAGACAGTATGATTTTAGCTATGAAGGATCGATTCTATCCAATTACAAAGGTTATTTATTCATTGTACCAAGAGCAGGGTCACGGTGAGTTTGTCGCATCGTCACTGGGAATGGTTGCAATGGCCATTTTAACAGTTTGTATTTTGGGTGCCTCTTTGGTTCTAGGTAAGAAAATGGGCGAGCTCTTTAAGAGTTAGTCTGTATTGTGATCCAGAACATTTAGCCAGAAAACAAACAAGAGCGATTTTCCCAATTCAGGCGTTCATACATACCTTAAAAATCAATCTAATGAATCGTCCATAATCTGGTCACTGAACAGATTATGGACTTACTTGTCATTTTTAACCAATTGAAATGATTAACCTTACACTATGGATCGGGCATTGCATCCATTCTTCCAATAACTAATTTTTTTGTAGTTTCGGCTTCTGTATTCATCCCATTGAATAGGACACCCTAATGAAATTTCTACATTCATTTCAATTCAGTCCGCAGATTCTGCCAAGAAGAGTTTCCATTTTATCTGCGTGCTTGGCATTCATTCTTCTGAGCTCGTGCACCAATCTCAAAAATGAAAAAGAATATTCAAGAGTTCACAGCGACTCCGGTATTCACGGTAGAGATTATGGTGAGATCGTTGCAGAACTTAAATCTTTGGAAGCAAAGTATGCAGGGGTAGCTAAGGTCATAACCTATGGAAAATCACTCGGAGGCGAGGATTTAACCATGATTCGAATTGCAAAATCGGGTAACTATGCACAAAGAAAAGGTGTTGTCATCGAGGGCAGTATCCACGGCAATGAATTTTTAAATATAGAAGATCGCCTTCCAAAATGGTTGCTTGAAAATCAAACCAGTCCAGGGGTCGCAAAGTACTTATCAACTGGAGGTGTCATCTGGATCGCACCCATTCTTAACCCAGACGGTTACATTGCTCGCAGGCGAGAAAACAATAATCGAAAAGATTTAAATCGGGATTTCTCACTTAAAGAAGCAAACAAGGCGGGCTTCACACAGCCAGAAACAACAGCACTATTTAAGACTATCAAACAAGAGTCTACCGATTTACAGGCTTCTATCAAACTCACTATGGACTATCATTGCTGCGTTGGTGCGTTGATTTATCCATGGGGTCATTCAAAAACAAAACAACTGGCTGCACCAGAGAAGGCAGAGCATTTGAGAATTGCCGGTATTATTCAAAATGAGTTTCCAACTTACAAAGCCGGAAGAGCCTTTGATATCGTCAATTACATTGCCGTTGGAGCTGCAGATGATTTTTATCACGAGACCTTCGGTGCAACGTCGATAACTTTTGAAGGTGCCGAAGGAGTCGAAAATCGCAATTTTGAAAAACACACCACCATGTGGGACAGATTATTGAACGATATTGCTAAAGACGATCAGCCAAACAAAATTGAAAACACGGATCAGAATGTATATCTCAATATCGTTGATTCAAACAATAACGAAGTTACTTTAGAGGCATCCGCGAAGCAAAACTCGCAAACTATGCGTTTATGTCAGGGCAACATCGCGAAGTGTTCTGAAAATTCAAACAATTTAAATTTCACAAGATCAAGATCTACCAGTGAACATGAAATTTTTGTCGCCTCAAAAAAATTCGCCATTGTTGCGGGAGAAAGCTATACGTTACAGAGTTATGATTCATCAAACAATGTTTTACAAAGTCGAACTTTGAAATTCAAGACTGCCAGGTAGTCCATGCCGATATAAAGTGAAAACATTTATATTTACTTTGCAAACCGCAAACATTCCACTTGGGCATAGGTCTCTGGAACATTTCCCGATTCGCCCACTGTCTTGACGTTTACACCCATTCCATCCCACCCTCCCCAACCCTCGCAGTTAACTTGCAAAGAAAATTTAGTTGGATCGGAAATAGTAAACTTGGTTTTGATTGTTACTGTTGGCGAA
>JAPLFV010000429.1:2242-6032 GCA_026390495.1 Pseudomonadota bacterium
AAAAGCCTGGCTCGAGATCGACCAGTTTCCTGTAAAATAGGAGTCAAAATACATTCATAGGTTCCTTGTTCAAGAGTGAAGGTTCCATCACCATTCACTGTTAAACTTTCGGTCAAATCAGATACTTCCGTATTCATTTTTCGCGTTAACCACTTCCTGGCAGGCGAGCATGGACCTCCGTCGGTACCCCAAGGCATTCGTTCCTCTATCAGAATGTAATCAGAACTAATAGCGTTACTGCTGCTAGAATTCGAACAAAGGGTTGTTTGTTCAGGAAATAGAAAAGTTGATTTATCACTCCAAGTCGAAATTTTATTCGTCAGTGGATCGGGCATAAATGCAGCTTCATCAGTCGAAGTCAAAGTTCCAGAGCCAGTTAGCAAGGCAGCTTTTAATTTTACACCAACTCCTGAAGCCGCACACTCGCCTTTTACAGTATAACTTCCATATTTTGTCCCTTTCCCAGCCTAAGAAACGACGATCTTATTTTTACTGTCTCTAAGTTCAGTGGGGGCACCTGGAGTGCAAGTTTTGCTGAAAGCAAATGATTTGGGACAATCGATTACTTCCATAAGTTGTCGGGCAATCGCAATCTTATCGAGTTTTAACTCGGATTTTTTTTGCCCTTTAAAGCTCAAATTGAGCATTTCAGAAACCGCGAGAATAACGATAGACGTTATTGCAACGCCCATAAGCGCTGAGGTGATCGCTGATCCATTTTGACCAGATAAAAACTTAGGTCTCTTAACCAAGTTTCTTACTCCTATCTTTTTCGTAAAAATAAAAAGTTTGGCAAACACCTCTATGAATAGGCTAACGCAATTCTTGAGAAACTCAAAGAATGCTCGGTCCTAACTACGATGATTGACGATTAAGTAGAAAATAAGGAAAAGAATGAAATTTGATAATTCTTAAATGGTGCGGCTACCCTGACTCGAACAGGGGACCTCCACGATGTCAACGTGGCGCTCTAACCAACTGAGCTATAGCCGCAAAGGTGGACCCAAGTTATAGTTTTTTTGTACTAGTTCTGTCAATTATTGAATCCGCTGCGTTCGCCAAAACTCTGCACAAATGACAGCCACTGCAGTCGAAACATTAAGGCTTTCTACCCTACCAGTTCCGGGAATTGCAAAGACGCCGTCTGTTAACTTTCGAGCTTCAGGTGACAGTCCCTTGCCTTCATTGCCTACAATAACGGCAACTCTTTGTGCCAATAGAGCACTCGAAAATAGATGCGATTTTTTAGCTTGCCCATCAGCAGCAATGATTTTGAAACCCTTAGCTCGAAGATCCTTTGTTAAATTTTCCATCGACGGCGCGCCAATAACAGGAACAATTTCTCCGCCACCTTCCGCAGTTCGTAGTAATGATGCCGAGGGCTTAAAAAAATCAACGTTAGGAGCAAATATTGCTTTGACACCAAAATGGGCGGCAGAGCGGATGATAGCTCCTACATTATGGGGGTTCTCAACATTTTCTAAAATAAGAACCAACTCCTTCTGAGATTTGGTCGCTTCGAGCTCAATTAAAATATCAGGATACGATAGACCGGACCTTGCTTTAGCAATCATGCAAACACCTTCATGATGCGACGACCCGGAAATCTTTGCCAAATCAGCGGTTGAAACAATGTGATATGTCTTCTTTTTCTGAGCACAATATTTCAAAAGCTTGCCAAATTCCTTTACCAACTCCTCAGTCACATAGAACCGGACGATATCATTTGGCCGAGCATCAAAAATAGCTTTGCAGGCGTTAATTCCGCAGGCTTTAATTTCATCCTTCCGGTCGACTCCCTCTGGAACCCTCTTAGGGCGTGGGATTTGCGCAGGATCGTAAACCGGCGTGTGCCCATTCGAGCGCGCTAATTTATCGTTGTCGCGATTCCTACTGCCAGGTGTCGGGCGATTTACTCCAGCTTCGCCAAAGCGCTTTTGATCCGAGCTTACAGGACGTTGGTTCGCCCCTTTTGATGGGGTTCGTTCAAACGGCCTAGATTTAGACGGCTTTTTCACAGGGCACCTCCATCGGGGGTCTTATAGAAATCAAATAAGGGCCACTTCTATACATAAAATCATAAAAAACAACAAGGAATTTCATAAAATCATTGAAAATGTTCGCACGACTATGTTACAAATCGCGACCATTTAACTTGAGGGCCCCATAATGCTACCCATAGTCCGGATGAAAACACCAAAAAAATTCTCTCACCCTTGGGTCTTTCAACGGATGGTCGAGCGAGCTACTGGTGATCAGAAGCCAAAGAATGGCTCCGTTGTCGATCTTTTGGATCCAGATGGAGAGTGGGTAGGTAGAGGTCTGTACAATGGGCATTCGCGGATCGCGGTCCGTTTACTAACGGAAGATAAATCCGAGAATATTGACGAAGAGTTTTTTATCGGGCGCATCAGTCGTGCCGTTGAACTTCGTCGCCATCTAAATAAAGTTGAGACAGTGACCAATGCATACAGAATGGTACACAGTGAGGCCGATGGACTTAGCGGTTTGGTGATCGATCGATTTGGAGACTTGGTTGTCATTGAATATTTTTCCTCGGGCATGTACCGCCATCATAAAGTCATTTGTGACGCCATTAAGAAACTTGTTCCTAATTGTACAATCTACTGGTTTGCTGTCGATCACGTGCAAAAGCAGGAATCCATTGATATTAGAAGCCCTGCTCTTCCTGAACCAGTTGTTATCGAAGAACACGGCCTCAAGTTTCACGTGGCTCCCGGTACGAAGCATAAAACTGGATTTTTTTGCGATCAGCGAGAAAATAGAAAATATCTATCGGACCTCGTACGAGGAGGGTCTGTATTAGATATTTGCTGTAATAGTGGTGGTTTTGCGATCTACGCCAAAAAACTTGGACTGTCAAAAGATGTAACCGCGCTGGACTTAGACGAAGAAGTTTTGAAATTAGCTGAGAAGAACGCGAAACTTAATGGGGCGGATGTTACATTTGTCCATAGTGATCTATTTCCGTGGCTCAGATCCGCTGCTGAAAAAGGGAAAAAGTGGGATGTCGTCATTTTGGATCCTGCAAAGCAAACTAAAAATAAAGAAGATGTTGGAATGGCGCTTAAGAAATATTGCGACATGAATCGATCGGCAATTGCAGTTGTAAAGCCAGGAGGAATTTTAGCAACATTCTCCTGCACTGGTTTAGTCAGTGAAGACGAATTTTTAGAATCAATCAGACGAGGAGCATTTCAAGCAAAAAGGGAAGTTCAAATATTTAAAATTACGGGTGCTGCTTCAGATCACCCACATTTAGTCAACGTCCCGGAAAGTCGCTACCTAAAGGCTGTTTGGGCTCGAGTTTGGTGAAAAAATGCGGATTGAATATCCATTGGGAATTCCGCCTAAACATCCTATTCAAGAATTTAAATTTTCGACGTCGTTGCAAACTATTGAAATTGGGGACCACTCGCTTAGATTGTCGACGATTGAAGATTTGGAACCCGCTATAGACCAAGTTTTTGAATGGCTCTCGCTAAATGCGCTACCGCAATCAGAAATGGAGAACCTTGCTCCTTTCTTTGGAAAACTCTGGCCTTCTGCTATAGCGTTAGCTGAAAAACTTGCGGCTATTTTTAAGAGATCAAGCTCAAACCGACAAAATTTGATTGAGTTAGGATGCGGTTTAGGATTGCCTGGATTAATTGCAAAAAAATTCGGTGTCGAAGCCACATTAACGGATAATCATCCTTGCGTTCCCAGCTTTCTTGAAAAGAATTTGGCGTACAATGATATCGACTCCGTTAAATACTTTTTACTCAGC
>JAPLFV010000017.1 GCA_026390495.1 Pseudomonadota bacterium
CTCGCAAAGATCCGCTCCCAACAAATGAGAGCGGATCTTTTCATTGGCACAATGAGTATAAAACGGTTTAGAAGCAAAACACGACTGTCTTTCAGTAACTTAGTTGATTTTAGAAAATTGCTTTCCTACAAAATCCCAATTGACAATAGTCCACCAAGACTTCAAGTAACTAAGGCGTTCACTTTGATAATCTAGATAGTAGGCATGCTCCCAAACATCAACAACCAACAACGGGCGTTTCCCGTACTCCAATGGACAATTCGCGTTTGGCATTGACTCTATCTGCAACTTACCTGTGTCGTCGGCAACCAACCAAACCCAACCAGAACCAAAAAGCTCTGAAGCAGCACTGGTGAAGCGCTCTCTAAAGGTTTCAAAACTTCCAAATTCTTCCGACAATGCTGCATGCAAATTCATCGAAATCGAAGTCTTCCCTAGTTTTGTCAGGCAATCCCAGTAAAAATTGTGATTCCATATTTGGGCAGCATTATTCAATATCGATCCTGAAGATGTTTTTATAAGATTTTCTAAACTTACTTTCGCCGTTGCGGACCCTTCCATCAATTTATTGAGCTTTGCAGCATATCCCAAATGATGCTTTTCAAAGTGCGTTTTAACAGCCTCTTGTGAGATAACAGGCTCTAAAGCATCATATGTAAATGGTAAAACTGGCAAATCAAATGTCATATCAATTTCTCCTCTTAACTCTCAATTCAGCAACAAAAAGATGCTTAAATTTACAAAACTGAAAATTCCTCACGCATCTGCATCCCCGTAACTGACTGCTCTCAACATCCACAAAGCCTTTTCGTGAAACATCAACCGTGCTACCAGCATGTCATGGGTCACTGAATCACCAGAATCTGAATACGTCGTGATGGCAGAATTCAATAAAACTCTAAAGCTAGCATGGTTACGAATCAAAGTTTCAATCCATTGCCGAGAAGCACCTTGTGCCTTTGCAGATTCAAACCATGGAATCTGCTCCAACTCTCGACTCATCTCCATAATATCAAGCGGGGCAGCATCGCCAAGAGCACGTATCCTCTCAGCCAACAAATCGACGGCAAGGTATAGATCCTGATACTGCTGCTCGAATAGAACATGCAAACTTGCAAAATCAAGACCCACATAATTCCAATGAGCGCCTTGTGTTTGGCTAAACAATGCAAAATTTCCGATGGCCACTTGGTACAAATCCTTACACTTGCGTAAACTGACCTTCTGAATCATAGATTCTGGATACTTCATAAAGACCTCCTTAATTTTTCTGATGACTAAGACCCGTCTTGTCATCTCGACAAAACATAATCCATTTCTCACGTAGAAAGCATGAAGCAACATACATGCCAGTGCTCATAACGAACTCTACTAAGAGCGCCTTGACGAAAAATAATTCTGAAATAGACGTTTTCCGAGAAAAAATTCAAGTATGGCGTAACTCTTGCAACTCACAAATGGGATTACAATAACATTCTGAGAGGAGAATCATGCTAATCGCTTACATTAAAATCGCCATTATTGGGATCATTGCAACTGTAATTTCTGGTATCGTTTTACAATCCATACAATCTAAAAAAACCCCCGACATCAATATGATGACAACTATGGGAACATTGTTTACGTCGAACATTCGTATGGCAAAATGGATCGGCATTTTGTCTCACGTTTGCATTGGACTCGTCATGGCCTTTATCTACTTTGAAATTGCAGGCTATTTCGGTTTCACATCTAACAGAGACTTCATCTATTTCTGTACCATTGCAGGGTTTTCTCAAGGCTTGATTATGAGTTTTTTCTACGTCATATTGATTGCCGAACACCATCCTTTACGCAAATTTCGACGGGCAGGATTCGCTGTGGTTGCCGTCCATGGGCTATCGCATCTTCTCTACGGCATTATTTTAGGATTTAGCGCCGCGCTGATTCATCCAGAGCTTGAAGCTTGGAGCACCTTTGGACGTGGAATTATGTGATGAATACGTTTACAAGATCACAACAAAATCGTGCTCAATTTCATGAAGAAGGATCTCCAATGATTAATCTAAATCGAATTCATCCAGGA
>JAPLFV010000336.1:0-1969 GCA_026390495.1 Pseudomonadota bacterium
CCAAGGGATTGCTCCAAATCAATGGCAAACGATGCTGAGATACCTCGCTTCCCATTCAAAATCTCGTTAATCTTTAAATATGAGCAGCCTCTATTAGCAAAGGGAATATCCTATTTGAGATTCCGAGTCGGGATTTCTAATTTAAATCGCCAAAAATGAACTACACAGTCAAAAAAGTCTACATCCACTGTAGACTTTGAATGCTTGAAATTCACTGCCAAAAGCAATCTGTTAGTAATTTCTCAAAAAAAAATCGACATTGAAATCGACAAAATCTTAATCCAAAATTGAAAGTGGACGAAATTCAAAGAGCAAAATTCGGGGAGCAATTCAAAATCAGATCAGCATTCTAACTGATCTGATTTCGCATACAAATCAGGGGAAAACTGGAGGTGTAATTGTAGGAGCCTGCGAAGGAGTGGCCCCAGGCATCATAGTTGGAGTTGGCATTGGGTATTGAGTCGGTGCGGGGGCAGCAGGCATTGGCACATTTGTCACTGTAGGTGTTTGAGTCGGCGTGCTGGATGGCATCACAGGCATTGGAATCGCAGGAGATCCTGTTGGGGTCGACAGTGGGTTCGCCGGATCAATCTGCTTACAGATCGCTTCTTCAGCGCTTTTTTGTGCTAGGCAAGCCTCCCGAGTTCCAGTTCCAGATTCAACATTCTTAATACATGCATCATAAGCTGTTCCAGTTCGATCAAAACATTTGTCTTTCTCAACGACTGCCAAATCAGTCAGGCATTGATTCAATTCTTCGTTTGCTTTAACAATCTGCCCATCCGAAGGGGAAAGGTCGCCATACATATCCCGAAGCTTTTGACACAATTCAGCATCTCGTAGAGGTGGGTTTGCCTCACATAATTTGCGATTTTCCTCTTTCTTGCGATCATACTCAGCTCGTCGAGCCTCTAATTCATTAATTCTCATTTTCATAGCCACACATTCCTTTGCGCCCATATTTTCATTTGGACGCACAATGATGTCATCTGAACCCAATACGGTGGGATTGCATAGAACTTCTTGTGCAGCCGAAACAGGGATTGAACACAATGCAGCAATACAGAATGCAAGTCCTTGCTTCGTAGCAATCCGCCTCGCCTGCATTTCGCCAAGTTCTCTTGCTGCAGCTTTAGCTTGATCATTTGCTGCCATGGCTTGAACGGAAGTCATTCCAAAACGGTCAACCGTTTCTGTAAAAAGTCTATCAGCTGCAGAAACTTTTTTTTGCGCTTCATCAACAAGCTCGTCGTACAAACGCAAAAGACTTTCCTTTGTTTCCCTGTCAGAAGGACTACACATACCAGCACCATCGCCAACTGCTGGATCTGAAGTCAAATTCGATGCTGAGCCCTGTTTTCCAACTTGGCTATTTGTCTTGCTTTTATTTGATGACGACAAATTGCATCCAACTATGAACAGTGAGTTTAAAGCAAGAAAAGCAGTCAAACCGACTATAAAATTTGTCTTATTACCAGTAGAAAGCATGCTAGAAATGACGCCGCTGGCATTCCTCCAACCAGGCAAACATTTAATCTTTCTTTGACCAACCACTGGCACTAACGTATCTGAGATTTCTAAAGCCATTTAATTCCTCCGAAATTGTTTATATCCTTTAATCGAGTCCGGGGCGCCTTCTATCGTCGCCAATTTCTAAAAAAATCAGCTAACCTCAGTGAAGCCACCATGAAGCACCCATACTACGATTTTAGCGCAGTAGACTTAAAGTTCAAAATTAATGCTCAATCAGGCATATCTTGCCTGGAAAAACGACGCTTCGCATATTCATAAATGTCTGGACGCGGCTGATTGTCTTGAATAGGGTCCCAATTTTCCCTTAGCCAGATCAACTATTCAAGGGATGTCATTTTTCTTTCTCCATTAATAAAACTATCTCATTACAGATATCAAATGAATCCGCATATAGGTTTATTTTACGCTTATCAAATTTATTTGCGCCTTAGACGAA
>JAPLFV010000336.1:2012-5055 GCA_026390495.1 Pseudomonadota bacterium
GAGAGAGAATGACAGTGGACTCTCCACAAAGCCATATTGTAAGTTCAACCTTTTGCAAAAATTTACTGCTAAAGTTGAGTATGCAAAGATGACTTCCGGTTCATGGGACAGTCATCTTAATTTCAGAAACGCATAACCGACGAATGCGATTACGCGTTTCTAATCAAACGTTTCAACCCATGATTTGCTAAGGCTGACCAGTAGGCATTATGGTCACAGGTGGGGTCGATGGAACTATTAAGTTATTGGGCGACGGTTGAACACTGGGCGATGGAATCGGAGATGGAACTGCAGGGGACGTTGGATTAATCATGGGTGAGGGAGAAGGGCCAACTAAAGAAGGTGCTTTACAGGCAATTCCCATTGCATCTCCAGCGGCCCTAATTGGTTGAGCTGCTACTCCAACAGCAGCACTGTCTTCAGCCAACCTACTGCGCCAGTATGCTTCAGAAGCGACTAATGAAGCCAATTCGATCAAATTGGTGGCAGTCTGTTTGGCAGTGATAATAGAATTGAGTTGTAGTGATGTTCTTTCGGCTTGAGCGATGGCATTTTCATAAATTCGGACAGCCTCTGCGTACCTGTACATGGCTTCGTTGCATGCAGGATTCATGTTGTTTGGGTCAATTGGCAAATTATGCTGTACGCTTGCACAAATTCCGAGAGCCTTTTGAGCCGTCTGAATTTTCGCGTTATTTTCACTAATGTCGTCCCATAGTCCGCGAATTTTTGCCTGCAATGCAAGATATTCTGCGATTTGTAATTTAAGATCTACGAGCGCTAATTCCATGTTTGCAGCATCGATTTGTGCAGCAATAGCAGCGTTAGCGTTTTTAGCAGATTGAATTCTTAGTCTATGTTGTTCTACCTCTGGATCACTACAACCCGGAGGAGGTGTTGGTGTCAATGCTCCCTCTTGCAATCCTAGCTTTGACGTTGAAGTGCTTTCCACGCTTGGAGAGGAGCTCGTCTTACGACAGCTAGTTAATGCCATAATACTCAGAAGAATAGTAATTTTTAATGTCATGAACTCACTCCTCAATTTTTTAAATAAAACTAGAATTTACTTAGAAATATTTACATTATAGAAGTTAGTCATTCAGTATCATTGGATAATTTAGAAAACAGGAGGTCTTTTGAGACTTCTTAACTTATCCTTCTAAAAAGCTTCTTAGGTATCATTTTTAAATCTGAGACCACCTCGATAGCAGAAAGTGATAAAATGGGCAGTGAAGCCTTGGCCAAATCGGAAGAGTAAAGTCGTATAGCCCTATATTCATAGCACTTCAAAACTCAAATGATAGCAGTCCTGTAGGGTGCTATAGAGTAAATGGTCCGAGCTTTAAATCAATGTTCGGAGCAATCCTTAGAACCAAACCTGATTTGAGATCCCATTTCCTTGTGATGTAGTGGCTTCAAAGTAACCTTTACAGTATATTGCCAATGTCATGAAACGGATTGACGCTACATTCAATCTCACCAATTTCTATAGGAATTGTATGATCTGTCCGATCAATCAAAATTAATCTCAAATGAGATCCAGACACAATGGGACACTTTGTAGAGGTTGTGAATCCTTCAGCAGCAAATGTCGTAAAACAATCCGAATGAGGAGATGAAATGAACATGGTTTCTGTCGCAGACGTAAAACCCAACTTCCTTGAAAATTCTCTTCCAAAAAGTGATGGACGAATGCCTCGACCAGCTGAATATAGCTGCACGCCGATACTAGCTTTCGATGACAAAATCAAATAATCGTTGGCTGAATCTTCCAGGACCGAAAAAGAAAAGAACTGAGCCAAGTAATTTTGATCTACCCAAGCTCAAGGAGAGCAAGTCTTCTTGTAGCAGAGCTGTGGGTGAGTATTGGATCCCTTGGGCCGACCTTATGCGACAGACCTTTGGCCTTGATCCAGAACAGTCCGCTTCTAGCCCTTGAATCCATGTTTTGCTAGTTGTTCATCGATTTTGGCACGGTGTGATCGTTCCCACGATTCCAAGGTCTCGGATGCATCTTTGGCAGCTCGATCCTTAGCTTTATGAAGAACCACATCTACTTTATCTTTCGACACGACAACAATGCCTTCTTCGTCGGCTACTACGATATCTCCGGGCGCTACATTGACACCGCCGCATCGCACCGGTGCATCGCCTAAAGTTCCAATAACATTTTTAGCTCCTGGAATTGGCATGATGCCGCGAGCAAAAACAGGAAACCCTATTTCTCTAGCTTCGGCGACATCGCGTATGACTCCATCCAAAACAAATGCTTGAATTCCGTTTTTTTGTGCCACTTTACAAACGTTTCCGCCAGCGAGTGCGTAGTTGATGTCGTCGGATTGAACGACAATGACCGAACCTCGGGGTGCTCGATAGATTGCCGCATGCAGCATAAGGTTGTCTCCTGGGGCGCACTTAACAGTAAATGCCGGTCCAGCAATGCGAGGCATTGGATTCCAAAGTGGGCGAATTCCGATGTCCATGACTTGCTCTCGAGAAAGTGCATCGGCAATAGCAGTCGGAGAGAGTTGAGAAAACTGCTGATATATATTCATGTCGTTCTACTTCCGTTGATTGGGGGCGAAAAAAATATGTCTAAGTCTGAAAATTCGATTATAAACAGTTCAAACCTTTAAAGCAAAGAATGTTTCAGTTGCTAATTTTCATAGTGGCTGGTGACCTCTCAGACCAATTTACGCCACCCTCACTGCTATCAATCAATGTTCCAGAAGCCAGAATGTATTTGTCGCGCCAACTTTACGAAGAAGCGTTGCATGTGCAATTTTACCTGACGCTGCTGGATACCTATGTGCCGGACCACGAAGAGAGATCGCGCGCATTTTCTGCAGTTGAGAACATTCCTTCGATTCGCGCGAAGGCCCAGTTTTGCCAAAAGTGGATAGACAGCATCAATGACCTGCAAAGTCTTAACACTCGTGAGGATCGTCAGCAGTTCTTGTTAAATTTGATTTGTTTTGCGGGCTGTATTGAAGGACTATTTTTCTTTGCAGCATTTGCCTACGTCTACTATTTGCGAAACCGT
>JAPLFV010000291.1 GCA_026390495.1 Pseudomonadota bacterium
TAGTTAAAGTTAAACTGCAGGACGGAGACACTTTTACTGTAGGCAAGACCACATTTCGATTTGCCCTGGAAGAAGATGCGAAAGTACGCCACATAAGCACAATTTTTAAATCGGCAGCTATCCCTCCAAATTTGCAGAAGACTAGTCTTGTGGACACGCTTATCGAGGGAGAAATCAAACAAAAAATTGGATATTCTCTCATTTTGAAAGTTAAATATGCAGATGGCAAAACTGAAGAAGTCCAAATTCCTCAAAAGCTCATCTATCTGGGACGAGCTACGACTTTTGGACAGTTTGAACAAGATCCCGAAATTTCAAGAAAGCATTTGCTTATTAAACTGAACGACCACGGAGAAATATTTGTCGAGGATCAAGGATCTACCAACGGCAGCTATCTTAACTCGAATAAAATCGCAGGGATGATTCAAATCCAGCCTACTGATGTCGTCAAGATTGGCGGAATTGAAATTCGAATATCGGTAAAATCAAGTTGACGATCTTCAATCTAAATGGCAACACTAATGTCCTCATAAGTGGTACCCACGGGGACGTGGTGAAATTGGTAGACACGCCGGTCTTAGAAGCCGGTGTCGCAAGGCATGTCGGTTCAAGTCCGACCGTCCCCATTCTTTTTTAGCAATTTTTTAATCCAGATGCATTGTTTCAATCTATGCAATACAGAAAAAATGCGAAAATTAATGCTCGACAGGAACCTCAATAGTACTAGCTATCAAGCTAGGCTTGCCGCGAAAACTCTGTCGGCAATGTGAATATTTTAAGCAAAATGTTGTCTAAGACTATTGAGCACACTTGTACACAAGAGCCTCATTTCATGTAGATTGCCCATTTCAAGCATCGTTGCTCGATGGGCAGCCTTGTTTCTTGCTTCTTGGAGATCATTCATATCTCGCGCGATCTTCACTATCTTATCACTCGTCGCATTCTTCAAAGGAAACAAAGGTTCAAAATTGCAATTCCGAAATCGGAAACTTCTCCCAAACAAAAGGAGCAGTATTGCCCAAGCTCTTAAACCGTCGATGGCTCTGTATTGCTCTTTCATGATTTGCCCGGACATAATAGATCGACAAATGAGAAACAATTTGTGAGTTGGAAAGGTATCTGAAGAGAAATACATTGTAAGCTGCATATCACTGAGCAGTATATTGGTTGCAGATGAACCAAAATCGCCATCCAAGTCTAAGCGCACCAATCTAGATTGCATACTTTGCATCAAATTATTGTTCTGCTGCAAAAATAGAACCGAACCAATATTTGCCTGAAACAAAAGATCAATAGACTTTACATACTGAATCAACACAGTACTTTTGTCGACCCTTGCATCAAAAAGCTCTGGATGTTGACAAATTGCTTCCCCACTTCTCAGTACAGATTTAATGGTCTCAGAATATGTACCATAGCCAATCAGGTCTCTTTTCAACGTTTCATCAATAGCATGCTGGTCCTTTAAGCTTAAGGCACCCGCGCTAGAAACATTACTGGTTCCGTTTTTCGACCCTTTCGGGGCTCCATTTTCTGCAAGAAAACCCGCCATTAAATTATCTCTCAAATTTATTGCCATCTGCAATACTTCCTGCTGGTTCATCACCCCAAGACGCGATGCAATAAGTCGATCAAGAATTTCGACAAATTCAGTGTAAATTCCTCCCTCTTCAGGAACCAAGCATCTAAACACTTTATTGTAAGATACAAAATCATCTCGCCTTCGATCAAGCCACTGGAGAATTGCAACATGGTCCTCTGAACTACCGGCCACGGTTAGGCTGTCTAATGCCCGGCCACGGATACACTCATCACCGTGATCAAGCAATCCACGCAATATTTCGCTAAAAACTTTTGAATGATATTTTCGACTAGCAGCAACTGCTAATAACTTCTCTTGAAAATCAGAACTCTTAAGACCGTTTTCTATTAAGTCTAAAAGCTTTGGTATCTTACTCAATCCCATAATTTTGAGGATCGGAATTTTCATCTCTTGTTTTTGCTCTAAACTAAAATTATCTAAAGCATCGGTATCATCGATTGCTGAAAATTTCGATAAGGCTTCAACTGCTCGAACAATTTCAGGTTTTGCTGAATCATTACTGGCTATTGATTTAATTCGCTTACAAATAATCTTAGAAGCCTCAAGAGTATCCAATAAAGTCAAAGCCGCATAAATAGAAGGTTGAAGATCGCCTACGTCCTTGATTCCGTTTCTAAACAGAGTCGTTGCATCTACACCGGAATATCCAATCTGTCCGAGAACGCGCACCAACCTAGATTTTAATTTTTGATCAGACACTTCCTGCAGATGCTTGACAACATGTTTGCCCATATCGTTGATTAGATCACTTGCTTCGATTTGCATTAAAGGCTGATTTGTGAAGGCATTGATAGCAGCATCTCTATATTTAGACGGCAATTCGGGCTTTGTAATCAAATCAAACAAAATTTTCTCGCTTCTAGAATGATACACAAGTCCTAAAAATCTAATGGTCAACAGTTCATCGTGAACAATATTCTTCAGAAATGTATTTTTATCTTTTAGAAATAGTGTACGCGCTAACGCTGCAAATACTGCATCTGAAAGTTGTTGATGGTGTTTTTTCAAGAATGCCAAATCATTTTCTAACTGCGACAATTCAGGAGAATAGACCAATACCAGGGCCATCTGCTCGATCGAGGCCTCTGGTGCAAGTAGCTGAAAAGCCTCTCGGACTGCAAGCGGCGAAAACAGTCGCAGCATCTGATAATCAAGCCTCTTGTCCCCCAAATTCTCGCTAGAACAAATTCGAGCAACAGCATCTTCGACTGAATACCCAAGGCGCAATTTTATACTTTCTATCGCAACAATTTTTAGTTGATGAGCAAATGCTCTGAAACGAGTATCCAGCTTCAACAAATAATCTAAAGTCAGTTCGTTGCCAATTCTACCCAGAGTAATAAGACAAGTATTAAAGAGGGCACTTCCGGCTACATTTTTCTCAAGATTTGCAATATCTACAATCCTATCCAAAAGACTAACTTGCCCACGCAACCCCGCGGCGATTACCGCATTTTGCATCAATCCACGAGACGCGTTTGTCGTGTCATTTCGAACAATAGACTCAATGATGTAATCACATGGAAACCATGGAATATTCGAAAGCGCCATCAAGGCTTCTCTAGCCAAAGGGTGACTATCTTTCAAAATAATTGAAGCCAGAAACTCCCCTGCAACAGGATTCTCCGTATCTCCTAGCGCAAGAACTGCTTCGGCAGCCATCGGCAAGTCCTCTGCATCTCTTGCAATTCTGCAAAGAAACTCGACAACTCGGCTAACTTTTGATTTTCCCATCGCACGCAAAAGAGTGAATTTTGTCGAACGCCAAACAGCTCTCTTGAAGGTATCGATCAGAATACGAGATGAGTCCGTGGTACCTCGGTTTGCCATTTTGTCAATCGCAGCACTCCTAATTGACTCATCCTCCGACGATTCCATCAAACGAAGCAAAGTCAGAGATTCAGGGTCAATTTGATATTTACTTGCATATTGCATAGGCTATTTATGACCTTCAGGTGGTGAATGGAAGTATTGAAATGTATTCCAAATGATACCATCATATTGGTTCATTTCAAACTCAAGGCGGGATAGAGTCAATACTTAAGCATTTTCAAAAACTACGTCTCAAATGTGTGTACCATCACAATAAAGTTCGCACATAAGACAATGCATTGGCGCTGCGCGCGCCAAACCAGCTCATTAATTTTCCATCAATAAATTCCATTGAAGTTGACTCAGGAATATGAATAATCATGTCCATTTTGTCTCGTTGTCTAAACGGATAAGGTTCCGACGACAAGAAAACGACTTCTGGTTTTAAATTTTGAATATCTTGTATTGACAGTTTAGGATACCGACTTGAACTATCATCAATAATATTTTTAAATCCAGCGGCCTCTAAAATCGAACTTATATACGTACTTGGCCCCGCTGCCATTAGTGGATTCTTCCAAACAAGGTAGATAAAGGATTTTGAGCCTCGATTTTTTCGACCTTTAAGAGAGGCAATTTCAGATGTTAACTTATTTTTCATCGCGTCAAACAAATCTGGCAACTCAAGGGTTTCAGCCAGCTCATCAAACATAGTTGGGACCTCATTAATTGAAGTCGGTGAATAATCAAAAAGTCTCCCTATTTTTGAACAAAATTGAATGTCTTGAAGATTATTTTCTTCCTTATTGGCCAAAATATGTGTGGGATTTAGTTTCTGTATTTGCAATAGATCAGGGTCTTTCGTCCCCCCAATCAAAGCTACCGACCGATACAAGCCAGGTGGGTCAACGCAGAAATTTGTACATCCAACTAAATAGTCTCTTAGCCCAACTTCACAGATTAAATGCGTCAAGCTAGGGACCAAGCTAACAATCCTCACATTTTCCCCTTAGTCAATGTTGCGAATTTCTGTTCGCACGCTTCAAAATCAAGGCCTTCCTTTAGTAACTCGGGTATTGTGATGACTTGGCTATTCAATGCTCTCGACATCAAACTGAATACCCCACGATAGCTCGCCAGATCGTCAAATGTAGCACCCGACAGTGCTGCAGCAGATGAATTTTTTTCAAAATTCTTCAATCTCAAAATGGCACCTGGAATCTCGCCGTGAAGAAACGCATGATTAGCAATATGCCTCAAAACGACTTGGGTTGGATGCAGATCCCAGCTTTGAAAGAAGCCACTAGACAGACTGCGCAACATTTTACGATAATTTAAACGCCAAAGTTTAATAAGATGTATTTCATTATCAATGTCGAAGCGTTGACGATCACTGCTACTAGACTTCTCATTCAACTTTAGAGGGACCGGCAATTCATTTATGACACCGTCGACAACTGTGACACCGGGAAACAGCGCTGCAGTTGTTAACATCCAGGTACGATAGAAGTCACAGGTAAAATTTGAAATATCTTGTCCTGCAGAACCCAATCCTAGACTAGAATTAAGGTCATAGACCCCCAGATGCAAACCCAAACATCTACCTTTGCTCGCTGCAACTAGTTTTGGCAAATTATTTTGGCCATCAATGGATAAAAGCGCCTGCGGAGACTCAATCAATATTTCAATTCTGAAAAAATTTTTGGGAAGTTTCAAATTCAATTCGAGCATCTCTAAAGCTGATACGAGCGCTGAAATCTCTATCTCATGTGTCACTTTAGGAAGAGTTACTACAAATTCATCAATAGAGAAGGATTGAATATCAGAGGCCTTAAATAAATTTTGAAAGTAACAAAAAAGTGTTTTAAGCGAACGTAGGCGATTTTCCGCTGCAAGGGACTTTATTCTAATACCGAATTTTCCTGAATATTCTCGGCTCATGAGAATCTCATGCGTAGCGCCAGCCGCTGATACTGCATGAGAATCTTCCTCATTATCAGAATGCTCACCATATCCGTCTTCAAAATCAATTCTAAAGTCTTCAATAGGATTCTTTTTGAGTTTTGATTTTACACTTTCAAATACTTGTTCGGCGAATTCAGGTGACCAACTTTCTCCCAGTATTGACTTCAACTTCAACGGATCTACAGCAAATGATTCAAACGAAGAAAGGCATAGTCGTTCTAGTTTTTTCAATGTTTGATTTGTAAACCTTTGTGCGCCTCCGTACAAAACATGCACCGGCTGAGGTCTCCGACTAGATATGATGCCATTTTGCGACAGAGTCTTTTGGGTTTGCAAATCATGTTCATGTAACATCTTTAAAATATCATTATATTCTGTGTCTTTTTGAAAACTCATCAATTGGCTTAACTCCTATTGAACTAAAACTTTACAACAAAAAAAAAGTTACACAATTTCTTGTGTAACCTAGTTTACTTCAACGTTTTACCTTTGGCCCCGTCAACCATTGGTCAGTTTAGATTTACTTTCGACCTAACCCAGCTTTTGCTTCTGCAACAAGCGCATCAAATGCCGCCTTGTCAGTAATTGCTAAGTTAGAAATCACAGATCGGTCTACTATAATGCCGCGCTTTTTCAGCCCGTTAATAAACTCGCTATATTTCAAGCCAGCTGCACGAGTTGCTGCATTGATTCGAACGATCCAAAGTTTCCTGAACTCACGTCTACGTACTCGACGATCTCGATAAGCGTATCTTAGAGCGCGGCGTACCACATGAACTGCCGTCTTAATATTGCTCTTACGCGTACCGCGGAACCCCTTGGCTAAACCAAGAATTTTCTTCCGGCGACGTCTTGCTTTAAACCCACGTTTTACACGAGCCATAATTGACCTACCTTATCCGTTTGGAAGACAGCGCATTACCAAACCAACATTGGAATCGTCTACGTAACCACCTTTTTTAAGTTTGTTTTTACGTGCACGATCTTTTTTGGTTAGGATGTGGCGCTTGTTAGCGTGACTGCGCTTAATTTTGCCGCTTGGCGTCACAGTGAACCTTTTTGCAGCGGCGCGCTTTGTCTTGATCTTTGGCATAAAAAAACTCCAAATCACAAATGAAAAATCCTGCTAGCGACGGGCTAGACAGAATAAAGTGAACGACCTGTGTATCATTAGTACATTAGCTTCGCAACATAACCTTTATGGTTTACGCTACAAATTTTTCAGCAACCTAAAGAGTGTCAGAGGCAGCTATTTTGCCGAAATTGCAACCCGTCCATTTGCAATCAATCCAGCATAATCGGGGCTCCAATTTTTTCGAGCAATCTGCACCGTTGAAGGGCTCACTAAACGACCTTCAATAAAGGTATTATTTTGGCTCAACGTCTCGTTATTATTGTCATTATTTTTAAAATATTTAGGAATTTGGCCTCCTTTTGCAATTGAGGCAACAATATCATTTTCACTCACCAATTCTGATCCATTTTCATCTACAATGTTCACAATCGCAACGGGAGCCATGGGGCCTTCAAGTGCAATGATTAAGTTTTTGGCATTTGGTTTATCTAATGGGGTCCCGGCCTCACTTATTAAATTAGCCCTTAGAACCTCCGAAATGCTTGCTTCCAACGCCACTTTAACACGATCATCACCGTAATACGTTGTATTCAAAGAAGAAGTTGACTTCAATAGGGATGGCTTGTCTTGAACTTTCATGCGCCCTTGGCCAATCCGCGAGGTGAAAAGTTTATTAAAATTTGTCTCAAAATATTTAAGGCCTTCAGCCCATGCGGTTTGCTCTGCCACCCTCCAACTTGGGCCATCTTCGTGCTTCGCAATAGCAGTACCATAAAACCGTATCTTGCCTTGAGTCCAATTAACTTCAAAACGACCCGCTTTCTCCACGATATCTTCACAAAATGAGATGCTCGCAAATCCAAATAGGCCGACCGAAACAAATATTTTAGCAAGTCTCACTTTAACTCCTGACATCAATGGGCTTAACTGCCCAACTCACACCCATTCGTGAACGCCTAATTTTAAAGCAATTCAAAGATTTTTTGGACCAGCGCCTGCGAACCAGCAATAATTCCTGGCGCCTCTATATCAAATAATACAGTGTTTGTTCTATTTTCCAAAGAAATTGATAGCAAATCGGGAAGGGCAACATTTGAAGGTTCACCTAGTAGAGGGTAATTGCTCAATGAACCACCTGACTCAGAAACCAGTAGGCAGCCAGCAGCAACGTCCCAAATTGATAAATCCTGCTCCCAAAAGCCATCGAAAACGCCCTCCGCAACCATTGCCAAATCTAGCGCTGCAGCACCATCCCTCCGAATAGAGTGGCAAGTTTTTGCAATTCGATAGTAACGCTCAATCTCTGCACGCATTCTTTTTTCGTTATCAGACCAATGAAGGCCTGTGACCAAAAATGAATGTTCAATCCCATTAAAAGGACTAACTCTCATCGGCACATGATTGCATACCGCCCCACCACCTTCGGAGGCTATATAATATTTGGAGCGAACCGGATCTACAATTCCAGCTAAAATTGACCCAAGGCTGCCATCCTTTCTGACCAAACATCTAGCAATCGATGAACAAAAATAGGGGTAAGAATGTGCAAAATTTGTAGTTCCATCAAGAGGATCGACGACCCAGACATGCTGCCCAGGCTGGCGATTAAACCGATGTTTTCCAGATTCCTCTGAAATAATCGCATCATCAGGGAAATATCTAAAGAGTCGCTCCAATATCAACTTCTCGGCTGCGAAATCGGCGTCAGTCACCAGCGTTGCATCAGACTTTTGCCGGACATTGTTTTGAGAGCCAAACCTAGATATTAGCTCTTTAGAGACGAGTCTAAGAGTTTCCTCTAAAAAGTCCGAGTGGTCAAAATTTGCAATCATGGACATTCTAAATTACCTCAGATTTTTTTGGATATTAGCA
>JAPLFV010000317.1 GCA_026390495.1 Pseudomonadota bacterium
AACAATATTTCCTTCCATTGGCGTCTTTGGATTTAAAAGGTACTTGCAATCCAGGAAACCAGGGTCTCATTATTGAGGGCTATTCAACTCCCCTTACTCCAACAGAAATATCAAGATTTAATATTGATCGCCCTTTGCCAGATATCAAAAATTTTGCAAATTTCTATCGATCCAAACTTGAGAATTACTCCCCAATCACGGAGGCAAATTTAGATCAATCCATCAAAAGCATATTGTCTGGATTCAAGAAACTGCCAACTGCTTGTAAAGAGGGTCCTGAAATGTATGAGGCTTCAATCGTCTATACAAATCAATTAATCGGTTCAGAATTGCAAACGGCCACCTCAAATTACGCCATCGAAGTCACAAAAAAAGGCGCTAATCGCAGTTGGTCAACCGTTTGGGTCTGCCAAAACAGACCCAGGGTACATAAATCAAAGATCAATGCGGCCGTACATTTTGTTAGAATGAGTCTCGGAATAAATTCTTATAGCTGTCTTCATGTCTTCCAGACTTTTAGCTTTCATAGAAATGCGCCAAAACGAATGTCCAAATAAGAACCATCGAGATCCCGTCGCAATAAAAAACCTGGCTTTTTGCAGGCTATATTCTGTATCTCCAAAAAAGTGAATCAAGATGTCAATAAATCGAAGGACCGCACGATAGTATTCGGTGGCCTCCTCTTCAGGAGTCTCAGGAACTTTCTTACCTTCAAAAATTGGTTGTTCGATTCCTAGTTTTACCCCGATCTGCCACAAGATCCATGGGCGAGCTGCCGCCGCTCGCGCAATCATTGCGCCACTACAACCTAGTTGCTGAACCACGTGAATGGCATCGTCTGCAGTTTGAATGTCGCCATTTGCTACAACAGGAATACGGCGGACTCTGGCAATGTCCTCAACCACGCTCCAGTTTGCAAGACCTTCATGTTTTGCAGCTTTAGGCCGCGGATGAATCGTTAGCCAGTCCAATCCAGCATCCTCTAAGCATCCGGTAAAATCGCGGAGGTAGTCCAAATTTACATCTTTATCGGCACCACCTCTCAATTTGACGCTGACAGGCAAATTGGTATGACGCTTCACCATTTTAACCACATCAGCGGCATATCCCTGGTCCCCCATCAGTCTAACACCCCAATTATGCTTTAATATATGGGTCTGAGGGCACCCCATATTAATATCAAAACCCCAAGGTTTAAGCGTTTGGAGTTTTTTGACACTTGCGCTGATAAAGCGCTCCTCATTGCCCAAAAGCTGCGGAACAAAGAAGTCCTCGCCGGGAGCGACCATTAACTCATTTGAATCATCAAGCCTTTCACTCAGCAATCGCCTTGTAGAAAGCATCTCAGTGAATCGAAGTGGATTCATTGTGGGGGGAGTATATTCACGGACTAGCTCACGAAAAGCCACATGACTGAGCCCCACCATTGGAGCAATCATGTAAGGGAACTTTAACCCAATTTTTTCTAAGGAAACTGAAATAGAGCCCTCAAAGCTGATCGCAAATTCTGAAACTTTAACTTAAGATGTTACTTCTATTGTAGATAACTGAAAACGACAACATGATTGTGCAGCGAAATATGACAAAATATAAAGTTTTAATAGCCGACGATCACGAAAACATTAGGACCGTTCTGAGGATGACTCTAGAAAAGGATGACTATGTCGTGTTTGAAGCCAAAGACGGCGAAGAAGCACTTTTGAAATTTAAAGATCATGAACCAGACCTCTTGATCCTTGATGTTGTCATGCCAAATCTAGATGGTTATTCAGTCTGCAAAAGAATTCGAGAGACCAGTTCAGTCCCCATTTTATTCTTATCCTCACGTCAAGAAGAAGTCGATAGAATCATTGGTCTTGAAAGTGGTGGTGATGACTACATCGCAAAGCCCTTTAGTCCAAGAGAGCTATTGCTAAAGATCTCGATCATTCGTCGCAGAACCAATGGCATTTCAATAGCTAATCAACAGCTAAAGTCAGACACTAAGAACCAAGAAAGTCCTTCAAATAATTGTTTTAAGAAAAATCAATTTATTCTCGACTTTCAGCAATACTGCGCATTCTATAAAAATGAAAAGATAAATCTAACTGCGACTGAATTTGAAATATTAAAAGTTTTAGCAGCAACTCCTCAAAAAATATTTTCAAGAGATGAGCTCATGGACTTTGTCTATGGAAACGACATCGTCGTCACTGATCGAACCATTGACACTCACATTAAAAGGCTGAGACAAAAATTTGCTAAATTCGAATTTAACCCCATAGAAACCGCACATGGCATCGGGTATAGGATTTCAGTCTGATGATTCCTAAGAAGCTCCACATTCGCTCTGCCCTCATTGCTCTGGGCATGCTGTTCCTGGGAATTCCAGCAACCCTTGCCTACCTGTTAAACATTTATCAAAGTGAACTGGTAAAACAAACGGAATCTGAGCTCATTGCGCAATCGGTCATGATTACTGAAATCGTCCTTCAAGCGGCTCAAATCGATGTTAAAGACACTCACCAAAACTTAAATGATCCGATCAAGTTAGATTGTATAACCATAGATAAAGACCATTTTAAACGAATGACAAAGAATTCCTCCAATGTCGCTTTATTGTCTCAAAATTCTGCTCCCACCACATTTCAAACTCCAGAAGCTCGCGCCATTTTGCCAAATATTGACCTTTTAAGAATGGATCCACTGCCTGCATTACCGAGTCAGACATTTCGCCCCATTGCGATTCAGCATCATGAACTCGCACTGGCTCAGCGTATACAGCCAACTATAGAAAATATCTCCCTAGCGTTGCTATCAGGGGTGCGAGTCACAAATAGTCAGGGCATTGTCATGGCAACTTCCAATCCCTCCGCAATCGGTGGTTTTCTAGGCGGCCGAGAGGAATTCGATGCTGCAAAATCAGGCCTCTCCATTAGTCTTCTTCGCGTTAGAAACTCAGATAGCCCAAGGCCTGAGTCGTCTTCACTGAGTCGAGCCTCAGATACAAGAGTATTCGTAAGTAAACCAATCATTAAGGACGGCAAATTCTGTGGAGCCACCGTAGTTTCACGAACCCCGAAATCCATGGATCAAGCACTCTATCCAAAAAGATTTGAACTCTTTGCGACCCTAGCAGTATTAATATTGATCCTAAGTGGAATCATTTGGATCGCGAATAGAACCATTTCGCGGCCGATTCAATATCTATCAAAATATGCGATTGCAGCTTCAGTCTACAAGGACAATACCTCTGAGCTTTCACCAGATTTTGCCATTTTGGAGTTAGACCAACTGACAAAGTCGATTCGAAAAATGGCCTCAAGCCTATCAGATCATACGAAGATTTTACTTAATTTCACAAGGCATGTCGGTCACAATCTAAGAACTCCCTTAACATCGATCTCTGGAGCAACAGAATTGCTAATGACAAATGGTGATACTCTAACAGTTGATGAGAGGCAAAAACTGCTCCAGGTTATCGCGACCGACGCAAAACTCTTAGATTCCCTTCTCAATGATCTGCAACGATATTCTCAGTTAGAATTTCTAGTGAAACAATCAAATCAATCTCAAATGAAAATTTCGGACGTTTTATTAAGTCTAGAAAGAGATTTCACTGGATCAAAAGCGCAACTTTCAATTGCACCTATTCAAGAGGATCAATATGTAGGCTACGGCCCGATGATCATAGCAGCCATCGAACAAATCGTTCAAAATGCGTTTCGTCATGGTGGCCCTCAATGCAAAGTTGCCATTGAAGTATCAAAGTATATGACAAGTGAAGGACAAAAAGCGTTGATATTGATTTCAAACAACGGACGCCCCATTCCCGAAAACATCCAAACCAGAATCTTTGATCCGTTCTTTTCAACTGCAGAGTCAAAAGAAGGGCGTGGTATGGGACTTTCCATTGCTAAGAAAATCGTTGAACTTTGCGGCGGTGTTTTGGAACTTAAACACTCCAATGAAGCTTCAACAGACTTCTCGGTGTCTATCCCATCAATTGAGATCAAATCCTGATTTTTCCCAGGCCTCAATCCACTGCAGAAATAAAGCAAACATATTTCTTTACGTATGAGAGTCCGTTGCATGAGTAGAAATGTGGGCTGGGTTTACTTTTACAAAGCCTTGTGGACGTCTGCGACTACGGAAAAAAGCAGGGGAACTGGCTGTTACTTTTCGCATCATTTGCTCCTTCTCTTCAGATGGCAAACCCAAGTAGGTCTGGCACTCACTAGTGCAGCAACCATCCATTTTCTCAGCACAAGACTTGCACTGAATAAACAGGAGGTGACAGGGTTCCCAGCCGCAATTTGTGTGGGTATCGGCAGGTGCACCACACTGATGGCATTTTGAAATAACGGCATCAGTGATTTTCTCGCCCATGCGAGCATCAAAAACGAAGTTCTTGCCCACAAATTTATTCTCAAGCCCTTCTTCTTTAACTTGACGAGAATAGTCGATGATTCCGCCGTGCAATTGATTTACATCGCTAAACCCCTGATGCTTTAACCAGGCACTGGCTTTTTCACACCGAATCCCACCGGTACAATAAAGCAGAATTTTCTTGTCCTGCTGACCGGCTAACATGTCTGAAATAACAGGAAGTTCATCTTTAAATGAATCCACGTTGGGGCACAAAGCTCCTTCAAAACGGCCAATCTCGCTTTCAAAATAATTCCGTACATCAACCACCACGGCATCTTTTTGCTGAAGTGCTTCGTTGAATTCTCTAGCGGATAAATGCCGCCCAACATTTGAAACATCATAGGCATCGTCAGACAATCCATCGGCTAATATTTTTGGACGAACTTTTACCACCAATTTATAAAAAGATTCTTTTGCCTCTTCCACCGCAATCTTCATTGGCATACCTGGAAACACATTGCAGATTCCGTCTAAAAACTGCTGATAGTTATGCTCAGGGACACTCACCTGGGCATTCACACCTTCTTTTGCAAAATAGACGCGACCTAGAACACCCAATCCCTCCCACTGGGAATAAAAGGAATTTCGGATAGCGACTGCGTCTTCAATTTTAACATAGCGATAAAAGGAAACTGTTCTTCGCGAAAAAGTTTCTGCAGCAAGGCGAGCCTTTAACTGGTCGATACTCAATTCGTTGTGTAACTTTGGTAGCTTCTTTTTTAAAAAAATCGGGTGTTGGGTTGTCATCTCGAAAGTCCTCAATGCTGTGTTTTTTTAGACGCCCTATCTACTTTCTTCGAGATCTTAAGATTTACATGCTACTCAACGGCTCCAACAGGGGAAGGCCTGGAAAATAGTCCTACCTTTACGGTTTGGCAACAATAATTGCAACCAAATATTGCAATTATTGAGGGTGGGGTAAAACCACGAATCGGCTTTGAATGCCGAACTGCCGCCAAAGCTTCCAATTCACTGAAAAACATTGGCTAAATAGGGGTGATAAAATTTTTGACCATTGGGCAATCAATCAGAGTCAAAGTCTAAACCTATAACATGGATTCGCATAGATTCAGGTGCCAAGTTATGGAGAAGAATGGGACTTTGAATTACTAAGAAAATCGTTGAACTTTGCTTGCGTACTTAGCTCTCAAAACCTACAAAGAATGTTCAACGACTTTCTCGATCTCAGCCCCGTCAGTTAAACTCAAACTTTAATTTTTCTCGTAAACCACATGACCATCGCCAGCGCGACATAGATGACTATAGAGCCACCAAGCAATGCGAAGTCTTCTTCGCGGAGTAGGAGAAAGGCGACCAGATATTGTATCAACATGATCAAAGAAAGCATAATGCTGATGCTGACTTTCCCCAGCACACTTTTACTATATCCAACGATAAGTCCCACCGATCCAGCAGCTGCTATCCAATAGGCCGTCTCAAAAGCTATATGCTCTGACAAGGCTAATACTAAAACGAAAAACACCACATTGGCCAAACCAATCAGTCCATAATGGAGCGTTGACACTTGAAGGCGATAAGTTAACTCGGCTATCAAAAATGATGCGAATGAGATAACAATAAAAAATAAGCCATACTTAATAATTCGATCAAACATCTTATAATTTGAGACACCTTCCTTCAAAGTCAACGTCCCCATTTTTGTGGTTACATTTTTTGGCTTTCTCCAAGCGGATCCTTTTTCAATCTGATATTCAATATTAGACGTTGCAAGTACAAAATCTGCGGACTGCCATTCGGCCGACATGCCTTCTTTGCTGATTTGATGCTGCAATGGAAGGAGTTCTCCCGTAAAGGACGGAACAGTCCAATTAGCATCAAGTTTAAATGTTGCGCCTGCCGCTAGCGGAACCATGGACAAACCTTGAGATCCCACAATCTTCATCCCTACCAAGACTTGAATCCCCTGCATCATTGATTCTGATGATATTTTACATTTGCCTTCAAATCCCTGGTCCTCTTTTAACGACACTTGACTGGACGCACTTTCACACGACACTTTAGGCAATTCACTGAACTGATTAATGTCATCAACAGGTAAAACAATTTTTGCCTCTGACCATAAAATATCGAAGTTTCCTGCTCCATGCACTCTTTCAAGATCATCCTTGAAAGTGGAGTTTTGAATGCGAATGTTATGTTGAATATTGGCAGTGAACACATTCGACTTAAAGATTCCGCGAGTTTTTTGCGCTACATCGAGCCCAATTCTTGTGTTTTGAGTGGTGGGCCTTACGCCAAGTAGATATCTATTTGTGTGAGTTGTTTTCTTGGGCACATAAGCTTCCGCTGGTTCACTAGATTTTTCAGTCTTCTTTGACTCCTTTTTTTCTTCTATGACAACCTTTCTGACGACATACGGTATCTCAAGGTACGGTGAGACAATCTGCGGATTAGTTCGCCCCCAACTTCGATCTATACTTGTTATCGCCTCTTGCGACCTTTGCTCTCTTTCCTGTTTAAGTCCATCAACCATATACATCGGAATCATCAATATTGTGGTTATAGCCCCGATTAAGGCTATCTTCTTAGTTATAGAGTGATTCGACTTCTCAGTGTCGGAGCTCAAAAAAGGATTGGTAATTTGATTAACAGGTTCATTTACTTTAACTTTATTCTCTATTTCCGTCTTTCCATTCTCATCATTAATCATAGATGCCTCCAATGGGTTATTTAAAAATCTATCTTTAATGACCTTAGAGGTTGAATGTGGCCGGCAGATGGCACAATTGTGACAAATTTGTGACATCGGTAGATCGCCTTCGGCCGGACGAATAACTTTAGCATTATTCAACGCTTTAAGTGAGAAGGACTTGCCTAGTACATCGCCCCAATAGACTGGCATTCAGAACTATCGGAAAATAGTAGAGGTTCAAGGAAAAATTGGATCCAGCGTTACGCTCAAGCTTAGAGTATTGTTTTCTTGAATGAGAAAAAGTAAGGAAAAAATTTCCAAGTGATTGCTTCAGATTCGAAAAGAAAATTTTTCGCTGCCATGAATTTTTGGCCCTCTTTGAAACCTGTCTCAGGAAATGCAAGTAAACTTGTATTGAGTATTCTACTTTCAAACCTGATGGTGTGTTCCACAGGCATCGCTCTACCAATTGGCTACGGCTACAATCAATCAACGCTGCAATTTGACGAAATTCAAGATCCAGATTTTCGGGTTTACTACGATGCAAGAACGCCAAACGACGCGAAAACTGCTTTGAATTCCTTAAAGGCAGCAAAGCCAATTCTAGAGGATTGGTTGAAAGTACAACGAAGCTCTCCACTCATCGTGAACATGTCGGCAGCAAGTGACAACGCTTCCTTTGCAAACTTCATAACTGATTCTATTGAACTACAAACACTTGGTAACGGATCCCGTGATTTGGCATGGCACGAATACACTCATTCAATGATGTATCGACACCTAGACAATTTTTTTGGGCCTGCAGGTGCCTTGATGCATTTGCCTTGGATGGAAGCTTGGTTTTTAGAAGGCCTAGCAGAGGCGACAAGCGTTTCTGTTGGATCGGAATTTCAAGCAAGTATTGAGAGATACCAAGCACTGACTGGAGACTGGCCAACCTGGGACCGTATTCACAGTTTATATACATCAGGTCCGTTTAGCGAACGAGGATACGCCACGAGCGGCGCCTTTGTTGCTTGGCTTTTGAGAACCTATGGTACAGAAAAAATGGTCGAGTCTCTTCGTACATTCAGAAGCGATACGATGCCGTGGTATTGGGTATGGGCCTTCACTCCGTTCAATGGATTTTGGCCGATGGACACGATGCTACAAAACTGGACTGGTCATAAGGGACGCGACCTTTACGAGCAATACAAACTCGCAGCATCGGCCCAATGGGCAAAAGCAACTCCAGACCCATTCATTGCCTCAAAAGACCAAAATTCTCTGAAATTTGCATCATACAATGGAATCATAGAACACAAAGGTCAAATCTTTGCTCTTCAGAGAATGGACGATCATTTTTACCTTAAAGGCCTCGACTTAAGAAAGAAGAGTGTCCCCATCGCAAATTTTACGAAAGTTAAGCGGGTTGTTGCTCATCACGACAACTTGTGGGCTACTACTGTAGCTATGGATGACACTAGTCATGCCTATATCTCTGACTACTGGCCTGAGACCAACAAGAAAATTCCAGAAATAATCTACACACAGGGAAAACTACGACAAAAATTGCCCCGCGACGTCAATTGGATACACAATCTATGGATCGCAGCAAACGACATTTGGTGGACAGAAACCATTCTTGAAGAATCAAAGCTTTGTTTCGCTCCAAAAACAAAATTTGCCACTGAGAATGTTCAGTGCGTCAATACAAAGAAACATCCTGAAGTCCTTCACGGAATCGGTGTCGAGCAAGATTTACAGACAGGACAGGCCAAAAAGATTTGGATCAAATCGACAAGGCAGACCATGCTAGAAGACATGCATTCAGTGACAGTCGTTGACACCGCGTCAAAGACGCAAACCGAATTTCCATTCGGTGGAGGCGGACATCCTAAAAGTATGGCCATGACTCCCACGGGAAATTGGATGCTGGTTGCAGATTTTCGACAAAAGTTCCTGCGTCGATACGCCACTTCTGGGGAATGTTTGGAGAGTATTGCCCTCACTGATGTGGCAACGAAAATTTTACCTTCCACAGAGAATAGACCTTGGTTGGTGACTTGGATCGGCGAAGACCACGCCGTAACACTTCCAGGCTTGAATCGATCAACAGGTTGCCAAGATCTACAAGATCATAAATCTCCAATGTTGATTGCAATGCGAAACAAAGGCAAAACTAACTTTCAAGATGCCATCAACCTAGCAAGTACTTGGTCCACGGCAATATCAAAGGACCAAAGGGAGATAATTTCAGAAACTAAAAAGAAACTGTCCACTATTGAATCGACTGATGGCGAACATGCAACTGTCCTTCCAGAATCACAATCATCCGAGTGGCGCGGTCGTCCTATTTTTGCTTTACCCTGGATCGGCGCTGACGATGCCTTTGGCCCACAAATAGGAATCGTCAGTGTTCCATTGATGGATCACCTTCAGAACGAAACCTTGCGAGTCACCGCCATGCTTGGTGTCAACAGCATTTACCCCTACCAAGAAGCTGCACTCACGACCACTAGATGGAAACCAACTTGGAATTTTGCAGTATATCGCAGTCAAACTTACAACGGACGATATCGAGATACAGAAACCAACGAAATATTTTCGAGCTTCCTCGACGAAAAGGGAGTACGCATTGATGGCGATATCGGATTTGAAAGAAAACATTCATACTTGGGACTATCTTGGGGGGCTCGCACAGGACACCTCGCCAAATATATCGGTGAAGCTCGCAACTTCGGACAGTTTGTTGAGCTATTTTCTAATGCTTCCTGGACCAGAAGATTTGCCGAAAAGTGGACCTTCAATTTAACAACTCAAGGCAAAACCGCCCTTAAATATTTAAATGAAAAATTTGAATACGAAACCTTGGGAGCTTCATCGCTATTGTCTCGAAAATTATACCAAGGACGTCTTGATTTAGGTTTAGAAGGCTCTCGAACCCGTGGCCCGTTACGTCGAGATCTCCAAGAGATGTATACACCATTGAAGACTTTTGTTCCTGGCTCTGGAGGGGGCTACAACAAAAACAGCTATGCCATCACTACTGACTACGGTTTGTTTTCACCGAGATTTGGAGACACTCAGGCAAGATCGCGCATGAATTTCACGCATCCCATCATTGAAGATTTGGATAAGTTTACGAGCCTCGTCTATATCGAAAGGTTGGATTTCAGTGCTTTTCTAAATCATGGCACCGCTTGGCGCGGCGATAAGCTTCCTGATCAGGATTTGTTTATGACAGCACATGGGTACAATGTTGATTTACTCATGAATAATAAAGGTGTGCGATTTAACCTTGGTTCAGGCATCGGCCAAGTTATTGGCACAAACTGGCAACTTTATGCTACTGCCGGTTTTGATGCTTTCTTTTAAGTCGCAAATTATCCCTCATCAAGGTAAGCTCAGACTGATCTGATTCAGAGTTTTTACATTTATCTTGATTGAGTAGGAGTTAAATATGACAAAACTTTTTCTAATGTTCTCGCTATTTTTATGCATGGTCTCGTCTAACATTTCATTTGCAAAATCAAAACTTATCGGCAAGCCTGCAAATTTATTCGAGCTAAAAAACCAAGACGGCAAGCCGGTCAAGCTATCGGACCGCAAAGGTAAAGGTTTTACTGTTTTGTTTTTCTACCCCAAAGCAGGAACACCAGGATGCACGACCCAAGCCTGTGCCTTTCGGGATGCAATCAAAACCGTCACGACCGATGGAACAGTTGTTTACGGCATCAGTGTTGATTCAGTAGAGGATCAAAAGAAGTTTCACACAGAGCACAAGCTCTCATTTGACCTACTCGCAGACGATAAGGGCGCGGTCACAGCCGCTTTTGATGTCAAAATGCCGGTCATCAACCGTTCAAAGCGTCAAACCTTCATTTTGGATTCGGCTCTCATTATTCGCGAACATTTGGAAGATGTTGATCCAGCACTCGACCCAAAGAACGTAGCAACTGCGATTTCTAAACTTCAGTCTGCGAAAAAATAAATTTTATTATTGGAATCATCTGAATTCTAAAAACAGAAAACAGCGACCTAGATAAATCATCTAGGCCGCTGTTTTCATATTTTCCTCTAAATTAGTAACACTGAATCTATTGGGCACAAGCTTGTTTTGAAGGAGTCATTTTATCGACCATCACAGTACTTCCTACATTGACGCCGATCACACTGGTTCCAGAATTAGTCTGTGAATTGACATTCACCTGCACAGAAGTATCAGCTAATTTTGCGTCGCATTCCAAATTGATTTTGAGATCAGTTTTAACATTGACGTTAACTTTCATGCAGTAGTAGCCGTTGTGATTAAGCATATTATAAGTTGGAGTTCCCATAACGTTGACACCTGCATCCACTAATATCAGTGCTGGTTCTGAGGTTTGTGCAACATCATTAATTGCATTTCCAATTCCATATACTGACACCGAGGCCTTGATTCTCTTAACGTTTGTAAATGTGCCTGTGAAAGGAACTTTCTTCCATTTTCGAATACAAGCAGCAACTTGGTCTACCTCACCTGGTTTAATATCTGGAATGACGAATGTCGGGGATTCTGGATTGGAAGGATCATTCTTGAATACAGGAGTACTTGGAGTCGAACCATTATTGCCAGGAGTTCCACCGCCCGGAACAACGACGACATCAGAATTATCGCTCGGTGTCGAATTCACGGTGTCTTCAGGAGTTTGAACGGTTGCATCATCAGATGATGGCTGGCCTTGTTCGGAAGATGACAGCGCTCCTCGTCCGCTATCTACGAAAGATGGAGCCTGACCACAGGCCACTATCGATAAAATTGCCGCGACATGCAAAAACTCCGACGATGTCTTCATTCATTCCTCCTCTATATTATGTCTCTCGATAACGTCTTGGCTTCGCCAGTTAAGATTGCCGGTTCCACAAGTAAACCGGATTCAAGCTTCATGCCTCGTCTCGGAAAAGCGAGGCATAGTTCTTTGCAAACTTTACCTAAAGTCTAAAATTTGAATGATTTTGATTAGTTAAAGAAGCTGATTCCTGGTGAAATGAATTTGACTTTCTTAGCTCACAAATCGCTACAAGGTATTTCATTGGGTAGAAAGCTAAGATTGAATGACAAAACACCTCATAAATCCTTGACCTTAGCTTCTTTTAACACATAAACTGGCGTCCATGGAAAACTCAAAATCACAATTACAAGATGCCGCAGGTCTAGGTCAGTTTACCTACCGTGAAAATACCGAGGGCGTCGAGATTCAAGTCAGGCCCGAGTATTTGCCTCGACATTCACGTCCTGATCAAGGCATGTATACATGGTCTTACACCGTGACTATGATTAACCATGGCTCAAGACGGCTACAGTTATTGAATCGACTCTGGATCATCACCGACGGCAAAGGCCGTATTGATGAAGTTTCTGGTGTGGGCGTTATTGGCGAGCAACCAATCTTACTACCTAATACATCTTATACCTATACCAGTGGCTGCCCACTGAAGACCCCCACAGGAAATATGCGTGGCTGGTATGACTTTGTGGACTTAGATACCAATCAAAAGATCAAGACTCGAATTCCATTATTTTTCCTTCGCTCTGATATCGTTCTTCACTAACATTGACATTGAGTTTTCGACATTCAAGTTTGCAAACCAAAAAAATGGTAAGTGCCCGTAGAAAGTTTACTCAATTTCAGTTCAAAAAAAACATATCAGTGGATTGGCAATGCATTACTTCTTACAGAGTTTGATCAAAGATAGTAGTATCACTATGTCTGTTTCCTAACACTCCTTCATCATACTATCTTTCAGTCATAGACTACGTGGCACATTCTATTGATGCATTTAAAGGATCCTCTCGACTCAGGCGGATCGCAGTCGCAAACTGGACGCTCAATGTCCTTGCAATCTTGAGCCTCTCGAGAAATTGCAGACGCTATCTCAGGTCCTTTGCGGACCGATCCAATCAATTTCTTTCCTGTACAGCATTCCCAGACATATACACCGACACAATCGGAGGTGACTTCGCACTTACGGGGTAGAGAAGTGACAAGTGTGTGCAAACTCCTGTTTGATTCTTCACATTTCGAAACCTGTTGGCGCGAATGTTCAGAAGCTTTCTGCTCAAACGTTGCAAATGCCTTTGCAAACTTTGGTGGAACCAAATAACTACCCAACCCCTTTTCATTGTAAAATGCAATGGCCTGATCCAACCCTTTAGAATCTCTAATTTCAAACAGTTCTGAAAATAGTTTATTCGACTCTTTCGCAAAATTTGGGTCGCGTTCAGAAGCAGCTTCGTAGGCAAAAACTTCTGACTCCTTTATAGATGAAGCTTCCTTGCATCGGCGGTCTACACAAAAAACGTCCCCATGACGTTGCTCTAGCACAATTCGGGGCGTTGACCAGTACAAGTCTGACTGCAGTTTATACATTGACTGTACCGTCCCATAGGCTCGAGTCTGACACTCGTTGTATTTTCGCGCCAAATCAACCAAGTCAGCGATGGCAATTTCTTTAATCCCAATAGCGCTATATGTGTCCAATCTTTCAGGCTTACCATCTAAACCCGCATCCTCTTCCAAGTGTAAAGCAACGCCCTCAGAAACTTCAAAATAGAAATCTTTCCTCAATAAAGTGCTGTCAAACAGAAGACGGCGTCCTGGATCCGTTTCCCACAATTTAACTGACTGACAATCCAGATGCCTTTTGCAACTATTCGTCATCTGCATTCTGTCTCTAATTTTTCGCTGGATATTCTGAAATGGTGAATCACACAAATAGAGTGCCTTGCCTAAAGGTAACGCCTTCAATTGTTCCTTTGGCCAAAATTTTGACTGAAAAACATTCGCTAGATCTGGATCCTGAAATAGACCAAGTTGTAGTCGTTGATAAGAGACTTTCGAAAGTCGTTGCGATGCTAAAATTGAGATAAGTTTAACAAGATAGGCGGCGGATTTTTCATTTCTGTTTAACAATGAGTAATAACACGCCAGATTGAATATACCTGTAGGATCGCTATTGGCAGCAGAACCTTCCAATAAAGCGACAGCTTCTGCAATTTTGCCCTTTGATTTGAGCCTTCTTGCCGATTCTATAGTATTCGCAAACCCTCTGGTTTCACTTGCAAAAAGTGAATTTTCTAAAATAGATAAGAGCAAACCAAGTGTCAAAAGGCAATAAATGCTTAACTTGCAAACATGATTAATCACGTAATTTCCTTTTAACGTTGATAAGTGCCAAATGATTTTATCTGGCTCTGTAAAAAAATGCCAGCATTCCAAAGGAAATCGACCGTCAATAAAAATAATATCTCTAAATTTTGTTCAATGCGCTGGCTTTACAAAAACCTTTTTATCGATTGGCTTTTCAGCGACAGTCTTAACGGTTCGAATAATTTTTGAAGTCGTTGTAAAATTCTGTAAGCCTTGCGAAATCTTTGAAAAGTCTTTCATAGATTTTCCAAACATACTTCCCGCCGCACCTCCAAATGGATTTGGAGACGCTGCGGACTTTGACCCGGCAGTTTTGTTCGATGTCACAACGACTATAGAGGAGTTCAATACAAATCCCTTGGCCTTTGCCTCCTCGGCTTGAACCATTTTTGATTGATCACCTGCAAGTGCTGCCGGAATCTGAGAGAACAGATCCAAATATTTATTCTTAATCTTGATCTGATCGACACAAAAATCCTCTGTGTGCTTCGTTTCCGTCAAAGACGGGCCCAGTTTTGACGACATCAAATACTCTCGTTTGAAATAATTGCAAGATATCCCTCCAAAGCTTCCTTTGCGATTTAAAGAGGTCACCTTCCAGTATTTGTAGGCAGGTAGCCCTTCTGTTTTTCCACTGGCTTTATCACTCTTTGTCGCAGACTTTGGCGCGCTCTTTGATTGTGAAGCTTCATTGCTTGACATGGGAGAGCAGGATGGCTTGCCTTTTAGATCATAGGTACACAGCAACATTCCAGCGTCAGACATAATTGAGGTTCGCTTGAGTTGTGTTCCAGAATAGACATCGTTTCGAATGGCAGTCGGCGATATGAACATGACTTGTTTTTCCACCACTGGCTTTGGATTTTTGTCTTGAGTTGTGGAGCTCAAAACTTCGATTGTAAAATCAGCAGCGGTCAGAGAAGAGTTGACTGAGGAGAATATGAATGTAAAGAAAAGCAGGGCTAAAAAATTTAGCGAGCATTTTCGATTTAGATATATTGGTTTTTCAGCATTCATTCAAATTAACGCCTCGGGCTAGAATTTTAGCAAGGTCATTCACTTTGGCTTTCGCGGATTATCGTCTGGCACGTACCATTCCATTTTATCGGGGTCAAACTTTCCCTTGGTACCGTCTTTTAAGATAGGTCCAATTTGTTTGGGAACTTTGCCATAACTAATTGGGGGTGGGAAGCTGACGCTGTCGGCCTGAATGGTGTGAAAATTCGTGTTGTCACCTTTGTAGGGTCTGATGGGTGAATACCGACTATTTTGATACGTCTCCCCGCCACGTCGATCATTCTTTTTGTCAACCTTCGCGAAGTCAACTTCGTTGCCGTCATAATTTACCTCATACTCTGCACCGTCATAATGTTGCTTCATTGTTTCCTTAAATCTGGCGTCCTGCATTGCCTGGTCAAGGGAATCAAAAGGCAGGGACATAGCTCCTGATTGTTGATCGTAAGCCACAAATTTGCTGCCAGTTTTAAAATAGTTAATTGAGTGGAATTTATCTTTACCACCTTTGTTTTCCTTAGCTTGAACGCTGATTTGCCCAACCACCGTATCTGAAGGCATTAGTGGATACATAGATCTACAAACTGCTGCAGAGATATCCACACAATTGTGCTTATCTGTCCAAGGATCTTGGCGCCATTTGTTTTGTTTTTGTACGTCCATTTCTACAGCTTTCTCAGCTGTTATCTCTCCTCTTTGAACACGCGCTTTCAATTCGGCTATATAATTCTGGTAATCGGCGGATTGATAACTTTCAACCTTACCTTGATAAGAGTGATCTCCATAAGGCATCTGCTTCGCCATCTCCGTCATCTTATCCCTAAACTGCTCGCCAGATATTTTCCCAGATCGAAAATCCTCTACAGCAGCCTTCATTTTCGGCCCTTGCTCTGCGATCCATTGCTCACGCCCATTTGGATTGGGCTTGGTCATCCCAACCTCAGGATCCACTGGTTTCTTCGGCGTAGATTCGGATGCTTGTGACCTCGCGGGCTTGGGAGTTGATTTTGCGCTTGGCGACGTCGATGCAGATTGACTTCCACTGCTAGATGCATTGCTTGGCGCTTTAGGCGGCAAAGTCGATGTCGGATGTTTTGGAGTTGGCAACCCAATCTGTGAGATCGATGTATTCGTCGAGACGGTAGCTCCTAGAGCCAAGCCTACATCATTTGCTTCAAACGAAAAGACTCTCACTCCTTTTCTCTCTCCGATTGGCTTTAGGTACTCATAAGCCGAAGTCACGACAGTGCGTAGCCATTTCCCGGAGGCAGAATCCTTTGAAAAAAAGCTGATGTCATCTTTGGTGTAGCGACCTTCAACAAGTTTGCGCCATCTTGGATTTTTGGAGTCTGGAGTTTCCATATCCCAAGCACTTGATACTGTCATAGGAGCGTTTGGAAGATCTGCTAGATCAACACCCAAAGCTGATGCAAGAGCAGTCCTATCAGGAGAGAACACGTTGCCACTACCAGATTTAAACTGGGCGTCGTCAATTTTGAATGTACTCTCGTCATTCCACTTTAAGTCCACGCTTGCTTGGTACAAACCTGTGGCATAGGGCTGAGATGACTTTAATGAGGCTATATACTGGGTCTCAGCTGATTCGATATAGTTCAATACATCCTTTTTTAAATCATCATAGGAGCCTTTTACTTTGTAGGATCCAGAATTTTTGCATTCAAATTTCTTGTTTTTTGCAAAGCTACCCTCATCCTCCACACATGGATTATAGAGAGTATCTAGTCCTTTCGATGCCTCTACAAATCGATTAATATTGCCAAACTCGACTGCAAACAACTCTGTCAGCGCGTCATAGAATCTTGCTCCAGGAGTTTGATGATTCAAGGTCGTAGGCCCACGTAGAGCCAAATAGACAGCCTGTGTTGCCGCATGAGGAGTATCGGTAATCATCTTTGCGATGACCTTTGGTCCAGCAAGAAAAGTTCCCTCTAGTTTACAAGTGCTCGGTGTCGCAACTGTCGAAAGGTGATTTTTGATCTCACGTCCCTCTCGTCTAAGAGCTTCACCACTTGATTCATAGGCTGCCTCAAGAAGCATAGCCTCGGGCTCTGCATTCGCACCGGTGCATTCATAAACTCCAAATCGAAGACCTTGCGCTAAACTAAGGGACATAGGATTCTTGGCAAGTTGACTCTCCCACGCAGTACTTAGTTTCATACGAATCGGAATCAAGGCAAATGACTTTTGTCCGTCCTCTGAAGTAATAGCTTTTGTAGAGCCGCTAGAATTCTTCTTGCAAGAAGATGTGCTATGAATTGCAAGCATTGCAAGCGAAAATTTTACAACCTGACGACGATTGAACATCACAAAATCCTCCAACAGACTTTCTACAATAGACAACCACTTTCGCAATACTTCAGCAAATGCTTCAGCAAGACTATACGATAAGAAACATCGAATATGTCATCGGAATGCGGCTTCCATTTATGAATCTCTTCGATGATTTTGTGTAAGTAAACGACTGAAAACAATAGCATCTACCATGAATTTTTCTATTTCTTAAAACACTGATTTGCTTATAAAAAATGAAGATGGAATCATCAAAATAAAAATGCCAGAAGATTCAAAAATTCCCATCACTTGACCAGTGTCACACGCCGCACTTGAACCTTACTTATCACATCCTTGAGTTTGCAGAAAAATTGTCCGACAAGGCATTTGAGAAACGATCAACCGAATTCTTGCTTTAACTCACAACATTACTATTTTGAGGAACTGACCATCTTGCTACTTTGTCAATGCAAAAAAATCTCAAAGCAGCTCGCCTTAATTTCTCTTTTCCTTACGTTAAGCCAAACATTTATCATATTTAACTCAAGCTTCGCCTGTTCAGAAGACTCTGACACCGAAATATTTTGGTTTAACTCAAGCAAAGCAGATGGAGTTGTCATTATTTCCGCAAAGGCAGTACGAGGTTTTTTTGGAGGCCTCAAATCATACGATCTTAAGGTCAAACGAATCTTCAAAATAAGTTCAAAGTTTGACATTAAAATCGGTCATGTGTTTTCCTTGGAACCACCTAAAACAAATCAGAAAGGAGATGATTCTTCGGCAGATCGCTATGATGACTCTGAATGCGGTTCCGCATACGATCCCTTCGACATTAAAGAAGATGAAGATTATGCCATTTTGATCAAAGGTCGCGAAATGACGTTTCCTCGCATTCTGATTGACAAGGACTTTAAGCTGTCTGACTTAGAGGCCGCAGCAAAGAGAAAATTTGCAAAAGTCGATTTCAAAGTTGTTAAAAATGAAGTTCGTAATCTAAGAACAAAAAGTGCCAAGAAAGCTCTCGAATATCTGCACGAGCAGCAAGAATGGGCGGACCTTCTGGGATACACCGATGGCAATCTGGAAGAAAGTTTGCGCATGTTGGAGGCCTCCTTGTATGGAGAACTCAAGGACTATAAAAAGGCAGATAGCCTGCTTGCAAATTCAAACTCAGTCTTGGCAATGTACAACCGAGCCTGTTTCATGGGGCGTCAAAACAATATCTCAAAGTCAATTGAGTATTTATTCAGGCTTGCAGATAAATTTGAATACAATCTCAACAGAAAAGAAATCAATCGCTATATAACGCTCATGTCTAAAGACCAAGATTTGGCGGGAGTGAGGAATGACCCTAGGTTCAAGACGGTCTATGCGAAGTTTCAAGAGCTAAAAAAATTAGCGTCCCAGTAGCCATAGGCTGCCTACCTGAAGTGGTCAAAGTTTCACTTCACACTGAAACGAGCAAAAACCGATCACACAAAAGTCCAACAACAAGGGACAAGGTGTTAGCAACAATAGCACTTGCAGTAATCTCTTTTGTTCCAAATTTACGTCTTAAAACAATTTGCCTGATAAACACAAATACAAGGCATTCTATCGCTACAACCCCTACTTCAGCCAAAACATTTGACATCAATGATTCAAAATCAGGTAAAAGAAACCAAAAGATTGGATGAGTCATAGTGTTAGATAAAAGGCAGCCAATAACGATCATTCGAGAGTTCATCAGGTGGCGCAGCATGAACAGATATACGGGCAATTCAATGACGCATGTCAAGGAATACGCAATCAACCAATCTCTTTGTTGCGAAAACCAATATTCAATCACGATCTCTTTATCCCAAAATAAAATCCACTAATGCGCATAATCAATATTCCTAAAGGTTATTGTCTTAAGAATTTTCGGAAGATTATCAAAGTTTGCTACTCGAACTTCGGAATCACTTAACGAAT
>JAPLFV010000153.1 GCA_026390495.1 Pseudomonadota bacterium
GCAGATAAATCCATTAAAGTATAAAGTTCTTTAGGCGGTAACTCCGACAAATCAGGAAATGAAAATTCCTTTATCGTCGGCTCTGATGCAAATCCGATATTGGACAAACCTGAAAATGAAAATAAAAAGCATAGGAAAATGAATCTAGACATATCCAAAAGTCCTCCATAAAGAGAAGAAGGAGTATAACTCTATTATTTTGTCTCTGAAATACCTTTTGAAGGACTGGAAGCGATCTGAGTTAGATTCACATATTGATACAATGTACATAGGGGTGAATCATACCTTTCAGGCATAGGAATGGCTCCTCCCTCGAAGTTTCTAACCTTCAAGGGAGGATGCAGATTCGGGTGCGGATTTTTTGGAGAGTTGAGAACAAGAGGGTCCAAGGAAAGGTAAAGCACGGCCTATCGAGAATTTATAGACCTTGGTCGTCTATAAATATCTCGGCAGGAGGAGAGAAATCTTTTTTCTAAATCTGATGTTCTTATTCAAGTAGCCCCGAGATCCTTCAAGGCTTCCAGCCTTTCAGGACACGCCGCTGGCGTTTTGCGCCAGCGTCTAACTACATCCCGTCGTCGTTCCGCAGGAATCGCACTTTAAGCAACTACCATTGCGAACTAACGTCAATGCTTGGCACTCGGGACATGGATCACCTTCGTAACCCTTTATTCTAGCCTCGTACCTTGCATTGTATCGATCGTAGATCGTTTCTTCGAAAGTCGTCGAAACAACGGTGTGGCCTGCACTCATACTTCCATTAACATCCACTCCCATGCCACCCATGGACTGCTTCATTAGTATGGGGTTAGCACTAGTGGTTTCCTGAGTTGCAGTTGCGACGCCTTTTGCCTTTTGATGTCTGTTTTCATTGACGTCCTCAGGGGCAATATGCGCTAAATCATGGCGTCCAAGGTAGTTGATTGCAAGATCGCGGAAAATGAAATCGATAATCGACGTCGCGCGTTTAACATTATCATGACCTTGAACCAATCCATTTGGCTCAAAGCGACTAAATGTGAAGACGTCGACAAATTCTTCGAGTGGAACTCCGTATTGAAGACCTAAGCTTACAGCCACTGCAAAGCAGTTCATCATAGATCTAAGAAGAGTACCCTCTTTGTTGATATCTAAGAATATCTCGCCTGGTGTTCCATCTTCGTATTCGCCTGTTCTCAGATAGATCGTGTGGCCGTCGATTTTAACCTTTTGAGTGTACCCGGCTCTTCGCCCAGGTAGCTTTCTTCGAGTTCTAACGTATTCTTTAATAATTTTCGTGGTGATTTCGCGAACTTTCTCAACAGGAGTTTCAGCAGATTCGACTGCCTCAACCCATTCAGCTGCTGTCGCATTCAGTGGCTGGCTAAGTTTAGAACCATCTCTATAAAGAGCATTGGCTTTCAACATGTATTGCCAGCTTTTTGTGTAGGCTTGGCTTATGTCATCCAGATTAGCTTCGTAGGGAAGATTAATCGTTTTAGAAATAGCTCCTGAAATGAATGGTTGCGCTGCAGCCATCATTTTAATATGGCCTTCAGCTGAAATGAATCTTGTACCTTTTCTGCCACATTTATTTGCACAGTCAAAAACAGCCAAATGCTCTTCTTTGATGAAGGGAGCGCCTTCAAGGGTCATGGCACCAGTAACGAACTCATTAGCAGCGTCGATTTCAGTTTTAGTGAAACCGATCAGTCGCAATAGGTTGGAGTCATTGGCATCTAAATTCTCTTTGGAGATACCGAGGACGTTAATGCAAAAATCCTCGCCAACTGACCATTTGTTAAAGGCAAAGCTTAAATCAAAAGTTTGTGGCAGATCTTTTTCGATGCTTTCCAAAACTTTTGGAGTGAAACCCTTTTTAAGTAAGGAATCAAAGTTGATGGACGGTGCTCCATTTAATGTTCCGTGTCCCATGCAGTAGGCAATCATTTCTTTGATCTGCGCATCTGTATAGTTTAATTTTTTTAGTGCTGCAGGAACCGATTGGTTAATAATTTTGAAGTACCCACCACCAGCCAATTTCTTAAATTTCACCAAACTAAAATCTGGCTCAATGCCTGTCGTATCACAGTCCATTAACAGTCCAATTGTCCCTGTTGGAGCGATGACAGAAACCTGCGCATTCCGATATCCATGTTGTAGACCTAGCTCAAGTGCTGCATCCCATACACGGTGAGCTTCTTCAAGCAAGTTTTTTGGGCAGGTTGCCTGATCAATCGCTAGTGGTGCAATGGTCAAACCTTCATAAGTTGCATCGTGTTTTGCTGCCCTTGCATGGTTTCGGATCACGCGAAGCATGTGTTCTTTGTTGCGTTCATAGCCCGGAAAATTGCCAAGCTCACTGGCCATTTCCGCCGAGGTACGATAGGCCTCACCAGTCATAATCGCTGTAATGGCTCCGGTAATGTCAACCGCTGCTTTAGAATCGTAAGGAATCCCCATGCGCATAAGCATTGCGCCGATGTTTGCGTATCCGAGACCAAGAGTTCTAAAATCCCAACTTTTCTGTGCGATCTCTTTAGACGGAAACTGAGCCATCTGTACAGAGATGTCCAATATAACAGTCCATATTCTCGAAGCGTGCACAAAATCATCTACTTTAAATCCAGACTCCTCATTATAAAATGTAAGTAGATTCAGACTCGCTAAATTGCAGGCTGTGTCATCTAAAAACATATATTCAGAACAAGGGTTAGATGCGTTGATGCGGCCATCTTCAGGACATGTATGCCATTCATTAATAGTCGTGTCGAACTGAACCCCTGGATCAGCGCACTGCCACGCCGCATGGACGATATCATTCCAAAGCTTTTTGGCTTTGATGGTCTTGTGAACTTTACCATCACTTCGTCGATTTAAATTCCAGTCTGAATCCTGTTTTACTGCCGCCATGAAGTCATTGCTGATGCGAACAGAGTTGTTTGAATTTTGCCCCGCAACAGTTAAATAGGCTTTGCTCGTCCAGTCAGTGTTGTACGTCTCAAACTCGATATTTGAAATTCCCTGCTTTGATAGTTCTAGAATACGTTGGACATACGAGACGGGAACATGAGCTCGTTTGGCTGCTTGCATGGATTTCAGCAATTCCGAGTTATTTTTCGGATCAAAACGATCTTCTCCTTCTCTACTATTGATTGATTTGAGGATGGATTTTAGATGTTGCTCGATAACTTTAGATCCGCAAACCAAAGATGCAACCTTTTGCTCTTCGATGACCTTCCAATTCACAAATTCTTCAATATCTGGGTGATCTAGGTCCAGACACACCATTTTTGCTGCTCTTCGAGTTGTGCCACCTGATTTAATGGCGCCTGCTGCTCTGTCACCAATTTTAAGAAAGCTCATAAGACCGGAACTCTTTCCGCCGCCAGAGAGAGTTTCGCCTTCGCCTCGAACGTTTGAAAAGTTAGTTCCAGTGCCTGAGCCATATTTAAACAAACGAGCTTCTCTCGTCCAAAGGTCCATGATGCCGCCATCATTTACTAAGTCGTCTTTGACGGCCTGAATGAAACAGGCGTGAGGTTGAGGCCTCTCATAGGCGCTTTTTGATTTTTGAAGAGTGCCAGACTTGGGGTCTACATAATAGTGACCTTGGCTTGCGCCTTTTAATCCATAAGCATAGTACAGGCCGGTATTGAACCATTGGGGGCTATTGGGCGCACACATTTGGTTTGCAAGCATATAGCAGGTTTCGTCGTAGAAGGCTGAAGCATCTTCTTCGGAACTAAAATAGTTAAACTTTCTTGCCCAATCAGTCCAGCATCCTGCTAAGCGATGAAAAACTTCTCGAGAATCAGTCTCAGATCCTATTCGAGGAATTCCAGCTTTTCGCAAATATTTTTGCGCCATGATGTCAGTAGCAACCTGACTCCAAAAGTTAGGCACCGTAATCTTAAGATTTGATGATGCTTTACTGCCATCCGAATTCTTTAATTCTGATTGGCGATCTTCAAACACCATCCCATCGTAAGGTTGACCAGCTGTTTTAACAAATCGACGCGAAAATTTCATGACGCACCCTCCATTGGTTTGCCAAAAGGACAAAAACTACCCTTTACGATAAAAATTTACCGTAGTTGGATTGAAACTAAAATTGTAATTCGTTTGCTCTTCTATAATCAGAATAGCCGCCTGGTTTACAACATGTCAAGAGGTCCAAACACAAAATATGGTGTCCACACATCATCCACAACACCACAGGTTGTGTTGGTGCTTTTTTCCTACTTTGCCTTATCACTCTGATTTTATTTTGAAACCGTGAGGTTTTTTGGGTCTCAACATAATCTTGGAGAGTCGAGTTATCCACAGGGTCAATTGGGCGCATGTGTGGATAACTTTCCCATAAGGTTACGCTTATTTTTAAGGCATATGTTGGTTTCTTTGGTCCATTGGTGATGAACTCTAATCTGATTCAATCAAAACGGTTTCAGTTCGCAGTTGTTCCGGGCGAAATGTCTAAGGTCGATATTCTTTTTTCAGTGAGAAAAGTCGTAATTGATAACGATTGCTTTTCGCCAACACCTACAAAAATTGGTGTGGTTGATTTTCGTCTGCTTCCATCTGCAGAAAAATAAGTGAATTGAGCAAGATTGTAGGATCCCACAGGTACCGGAATCAAACTCATCTTGTCTAGGGGCATGTCGAGTGTGGTGCCGACAACATGTGGATTTGAGGGTTCAATTCTCACCAAATCGGTGAGAACTCCAGCTTTGTGTATAGGTGTAGGTGTGACTTCGATATATCCGACTTTGATGATTTGATCGTCAAGAGGAGTCAAATTATATCTTAAGTTTCGTGATCCTTCGATACCGACAGAGACATTATCTCCAAAGTAAAGAACCGCTGTGTCAGAGACCGATTCTGCAAGTTGACTCGGCTTACCTCGTTCAAAAACAAACACTTTGCGAGATCCGAGACAAGTCCAATCTTCAGCTGCGCAGTTGAGCTTTACGATAACGTTTTTGGCCTTTAGGCGAATGGACTCCGCTTCTTTAACGGCAATTTCTATGGGTTTTACGGCTGTGGAAAGTCTGACTTTTATGGGGCCAGGTAATACAGCATAGGTGGAATTTAGATGTAAAAAATGCTCTCCATTTATCTCAACATAGAGAGGAGATCCTTTTATTTTTGCTGATTCTTCTAGTTGCGCGTTTTTACTAACTTCGACTTTCAAGGTTGCTGGTACTAGCACTCGCCCTTCCCCTTCCGCAAGGTCGATATTAGTCGATGTGCCGTTAACTTGAACCTGGTATTGCCCCTTTAAAACATACATTTTTCCACCATCGGCCTGACTTTCCGTGTAGGGTGCGACTTCTGAAACAGGTGTTAAAAAGTAAGTAAACTTATCTTGAAGATCTGACATGTTTTGACCAGCAACTGATATCGAAGAAAGTCGATATGAAATAAGTTTGCTCTTTTGATTAGGACCGGCCTCCAAGTTCATCTGAATGGGAACCATACCAACCAAAAACTCGCGTACTCCAGAAAGTACGGCGATTGAAAAGTGATTTGAGAAGTGTTGTCTTGACCGAGTGCGGTCACTTCTTAAACATTGAATCGAAAATTTATCGTTTGGTTTAGGGGGCTGAATGGGGATGAAATTTACTTTATGTGCAGTTAAGGTAACGTCTCCTCTTGGATATATATTGACAATTTGGCTAGAGCAATCCGCAAGTACCAAATAACTACCAGGAGAGAGTTCTTTAGGAATGTTATATTGACCAGCATCTTCAGAGATGAATTGAAGAGGTGACTCAGAGGCGATTTTATAGATCTCATAGGTGCC
>JAPLFV010000402.1 GCA_026390495.1 Pseudomonadota bacterium
ATCGATCAAACCCCATTTGACTGTTGGATTCGTAAAACTTGCAACCACCAATAACTGATTCACATTACTCGCTAAAACATGCTCAATATTGCTTTTTGATGGATCCATTCTCTTAATCAACGATTGTCTTGGAGCTAATTTTTGAATGACGCATTGTGGAAGGTCTGTAACGACTCCTGCATTATCTTCATTTGTTAAAGTACAACAAACTCGATCTCCTACAACTATAAAGTTTCTTTGTTCCTTTTTCGCTTGAAGAAATTTTCTTGCAACGGTGCTCAACCAAACATCTCTAGTCTTAATTGCTCCCATTTCAGGCTCAGGCGATACAAATGCATATCGCTTATGGACTTCAACCACACGAGCAGCAAAATAATCGGGAAACTCATTTATCCAAAGGCCTTCATCTTGTTCAAACTCAGAGTCCAAATGACTAGACTTCGAAGCCTTCTTCTCGCGCGGCTTCATTCGACCAACTCTATCGAATTGATCTTCATTTGACTCAAAACTTCGCCAATTTTTATTTTTTCGGACCAATATTTAGCCTCTCGCCCTCATCATGCTATGACGAATATCGATACTCAACAGCATCGAAGTGACATCGTAAATTGCCTTGAAATTTGGCGCCAGAACAAATCCACCTTCTCTCTTTTGTAAAAAATTCTGCTCGCAAAGATGCTCCAAAATTATTTTAAACAAACCGGGGCTAGGAAGTTCGCTATCAGTAGCTCCATTAAGCAATGAAATTCTTTGTGCCATCAAAACACACTTCTTCTGGAACTCCTCAGAGTGAAACATTGAACCATCTTGATATTGAAATAGCAAATTGACAGCTACGGCGTATCTTTCTATTGCTGCACCGACTATTAATCCTAATGTTCGAAGTTCTGTAAACTCGTTTGTTGTTACATCTGGTCGAATCAATGTTCCGTCGTCTCGTTTAATAAATAGACCACATGATAGCATTGCTGCAACTGTTTCTCTCACTATGTCTCTTATCTGACTTTGATTCCACCTCAAGAAAAATTCTTGGCGCACAATAGGATAGACTAAAGCAGTACCTTCGATTAAAAAATCCTCGGAAATATGATCATTATGCTGCAGAAAATATGCAATCAAAGATGGCAACGCATAAATGTGAGCTATGTTGTTTCGAGCGTATAAAGAAAAACTGGCGTTAGGCTCTTGCAAATGAAGTACATCACCCCCAGGGTGCTGAAATCGATTTAGCTTTCCATACACCTCTGCATATTCCACTAGTTCCTTGGATGTTAAGTTAACTGTTTTAACATTAGCAGAATAAGGAAATTTTTGAGCAAGCTCCATAAACTTCTCTATATGCCTAATAAGTTCCGTTTCGGCCATCGCTTTCGTTCGACTTGCATTTAAAATGACAGCAACCAAACCTACTGGTCCGACAATCGCATTTTCGTTGATCTCTACCATGACGTCGTTGGCCAAGTCCTGGACCACGGGATTTAACCAGGCAGGTTTTGCATCAACATCGACCCTATGCTCTTGCCAAGATGGGTGCTTTGCACCCAAAAAATCTTCCAACGAAATTGGTCGACCAAAGCCTATGTATGCTTTTCCATGTTTTGATTTCAAGACGGCCCTTGTCTTCACCAGTTGGCCGACAGATTCAGATTGCTTTTTAGAGCCGGAAAGTTCTTTGCGATATGATTTTATCTCCATCACGCGATCATAACCAATATAGACGGGTACGAAAAAAATTGGCCTCGATGGATCTCGTAAATAACTATTTACGACCATTGCTACCATGCCAGTCTTAGGAGGCAAAAGTTTACCTGAACGACTCCGACCACCTTCTAAGAAGAACTGCAGAGGTGCGCCACGTTGCAATAAAAAGGCAACGTATTCAGAAAAAACTGTAGAATAGAGTCGATTATTATTAAATGTCCGACGAATATAGAACGCACCAAATCTTCGAAGCAAAGAACCAACTGGCCAAAAATTCAAATTCACCCCTGCAGCAACATGAGGGGTTACTTCGCCTAAATCATAAAGCACATAGTTTAATAAAAGATAATCCATATGAGAGCGATGACAGGGCACATAAACAATCTCAGCATTTGCTGGCATTTGTTTCAATCTTTGGGCATTTTCTACCTGAATTCCATCATATATTTTATTCCACAGGCGCTTCAATAGAATCGCAAATCCAGCAATTATTTGCGGGGTAACCTCTGCTGCGATTTCAGAAATATATTCTTTTGCAAGTCTTTCTGCCTTATCTCTTGGAATATTCTTCTTTTTGGACTCCTCATCTATTGCATGTCGAAGATATTTTCCGCGAATCATTGTTTCAATGACACGATTGCGATTGATAAGTCCGGGGCCCAAGGCGGCTACTCGTTTATTTTGAAAGTGAACCCGAACAACGCGTGTTAGTTTCCGCGCCGTCTGATCGATATTTTCCGTTGATTTAAACTCACTTCTCAAATCTATTGGCTTACTAAAGGACAACAAACCGTTTCTTCCATGCGCAATTAGAATCAGCATTTTATGGACAAAACTAGCCCGTTCGTCGTCAGGAAAGAAAAGTTTAAACACACTTTTCCCTGCATTCCCTGGATCTCGGCCCCAAAAAATGCTTACAGGAACCATTTGAACATCAAAGCTAGGCTCAGCGCTAATTCGTCTTAACAATTTAAAAAACGGACTAGGCGGTGCATGCCGATAAGCCCCGTAGGTTCGAAGAAGGCCAACATTGCCTAAATAAACACATGCAGCATCCTTGTTTGCGCCTAATTCATCAATGGTGGACTGAGGTCGAGGCAATCCAAGTTTTGTGCAATAGATATCTAGAGTTAAAAAATCAAAAATAGAATTACTTCGTAAAATATAACAGATTGGTTGATTTGGATTTACATTCAATTCTTGAAAAACCTGTGCCGAAGGACTAATTTTAACTGACACCCAAGATGACAAAATGGCGCGTAGCCAGCCAAACCACTGCAGTCTCGATTGTCCACCAGCCATAAGCTAAACTCCTAATTCCAAATTATCAATGAGCCTGACGTCGTTATAGACAACCGCAACAATCATAACTGGAGCAATTCCTTCTTCTATAATCCCATCCAATGGGTTTAAATTTTCTGAATCAACAATGTCGCAATATTGAATTTTCATTTCATTGCATTTTGAAACTGATAGTTGAAATATCTCTGTCAATTTTGCTGTCGTTTTTTCTCCGGCCTTCCATGCCTTCTTTGCGTCGTTCAATCCCGCAAATATTAAAGGAGCCTGTTCACGTTGCTCTGAGGACAAATAGCGATTTCGACTACTTAAAGCTAAACCATCTTGTTCTCGGATGGTTTCCATTCCCAAAACCTCAATAGGCATACAAAAATCTGTAACCATTCTTTGAATCATCTTAAATTGTTGAAAATCCTTTTTCCCAAATGCGGCGAAGTTAGGAGAAACTGCTTGAAACAATTTATTTACAACCGTCAAAACTCCATCGAAATGACCTGGTCGAAACTGACCACACAGACGACCGCTTAATTCCTTATTGGATACAATGGTCTGAAAACCCTTTGGATAAATCTCGCTGCTATTAGGGCAAAAAACAGCATCGGCCTTGACAGTTTCTAGAAGCCTCAAATCGTCTGGGAGTGTACGAGGATATCTAGAAAAATCCTCGTTCGGCCCAAACTGCAATGGGTTTACAAAAATACTGACAACAACCTTTTCACAATGTTCACTTAAATGTTCGACCAACTTCAAATGGCCCGAATGAAGCGCTCCCATTGTGGGAACAAATCCAACTCGCTTATCATCAGATTTCCATCGCCAAACCAGCTGCCGCATCTCTTTAATTGTTAAAATTGTCGGGATACTCATTTTCTGGATCCTATCTCAATAACATAAAACGCGAAGGTTCGTTTGGACTTTCAACTTGGAGCTAAATTATACAAATCATTGCATTTTTATGCAAAACAATTGTTGCCCGATATCAATAAGTTTGAATCCAGAATAACTGTTCGAATTGAGTATTTGTTCACCTAACGCAGTGCGAGTCAGCATACTCTTCGAGTATATGAGTTCGGAACACTTCATTCAGTCTTGTGAGACAAACTGGATGCGCCAGATTGCTATAGGAAGGTTTGGGGGCAATTATGAGAGAAATTGTGTCGGAAGGAGATCAGACGAAAAGAGGCATTGAATTTTTCTTTCACTGAACCAAAAAATTTTTTAGAATAGATAGGTTAGAAGATCCATAAACTGCCATCCTAGCAAGTTTGGCCAATCCTTGGCCTGCACACTTGAGTCCGCAAAAAATATATTTCCGCGTGCTCTTTCATCTCCGCAGAGGTTCAATTTCCAAACCTCATCCTACCACACTCTTGTCGACGTTTCCGCCTACCTAAATCCTTTCGGAATGAGTTAGAGGGACTTTAATACCAACATGTTCTTTGAGTTTTGAGGCAACCGAACTCAGAAATGATTTCAACGTAATATCAGTGTGTTAGAAAGGCCTGAATGAACACACACCTTTAGCATTATCTCCAGCAATCCGGATCAGAATATACTCAAACATTTTAAATTAACTCTTTAACGAGCACGTTCGAGAGAAAAAATTAATACGGGAAATCACTTTCTGCGGCCTTAGCCTGAAAGGCAATCTTTCGTCTTCTACCTTTTGATCCCAAAACACCTAGAGAATTTCCATTATAGGAAACATCCACGACGCTGGCATCGGTCAAATGAAGATCGGCTTTTGAATGAAAGGAAAATGAATGTTTTCCAATCTCAAGAATGCCGTTATGCGCCCTTTTACCATCAACAGTCAATTTTACTTCCGTTGCCTCAATCACATTAATTTCAATAATTTGGTCAAACGCTATCGGATTACCGCCAGAAAGTGACAGAACTGATTTTTCTTCATAAATTTCTTTAGCGCGTTCGGCGAGAATAGCCTGTGCAGACTGGGCTGATTGGCTATCAGAAACTGAAGTTTGTACCGCGATTGGGAGGTTCGGAGACGGAGCATTTTCAGCAACTGAGTTTGGGCTAATTTCGGAAGCAACATTAGGAGCAGCAATATCCGTTGACTGAGAAGTCGATTTCGAATTTAGCCATCCTACAAAAAAAACTAATACCATAATTCCAGCAACCAATGACAAACCCATCAATCGCAATTCCTGACTTCGCATCATTCTTAGCAACTTTGGAGGCAATCTGAAATTAAATAAGGTCCTACTTCGATATTTAGCCCATGCTATGGCGCGTAGAAGTTGGCCAAAAAAATTCTTTATCCCTAAAACGCCTCCACTGCCCACATGCGACCAAGAACGATTCCTCGTTCCCAAAGTAATGTTGGCGGAAACGCCACTAGCAGTGGCGGGGAAAGAATTAGTTGGCGAAGAAAGTTGCCCCTGCGTTGACAAATCATACAATGCTAACAACGAACCATCATTTATCTTTAGGTATCTACTTATACTTTTTACAAATCCACGCCCAAAAACTTGCCCGGGAAGACCTTCAAAGCTCCCTCTTTCTAAAGCAACGATAAAGTGCTTAGAAATTTTTGTTGCCTGGGCCACTGCTTCCACAGTAACACCCATATCTATACGAGATTTTTGCATTAATTTTGCAAATTCTTGAGAGTAGTCTCTTGAAGAATCTCCAATATTTTGGCGACCGCTGGAATTTGTATCAACCATAATTTTGATCATACCTCCAATTTTCTGCCAACGATCACCGAAAGCGAGATTTTCTGTTACACTAAAACATATCATGCTTCAAATTAACGCGACTTGTCCCAAGGGAGTTCAATATAGATGAATTTTTCGCCCAAACATGATCTCGTTTTAAAGCCAACTATTTTTAAGTTTCTTTCAGCTATCAGTGTAATACTCGTAGTCGCAAGCTGTCAAACTAGCTCTCCTCAAGGTAGCGACCGAATTGCGTCTGATGATCGGCAATATATGAATCTATCGGTTGCCGCTTCTTATCTTGATGCGGGTAGGCCGGACAAAGCAATGCATGAACTAACAAGTGTCTTAAGTGAAAAACCTAATAATATTGAAGCTTTAAATCTAATGGGCCTATCCCAGCTGGCCTTAAGTAACCCTAAAAAAGCTGTCATATATTTGGAAAGAGCTTGGAAAATTGAAAAGTCCGCTCCAATTGCAGTTAATTTATCATCTGCATATTTAGAGGTAAAAAAGCATTCTGATGCTGAAAAAATAATCAATTTTGTTTTGAACGCAAAAACTGAGAAACCCTATCGACATCAAGAACGCCTTTATCACAACCTAGGCTTAGTCGCCGACAGAACAAAACGGCCTCTGCTTGCTGAAAAAATGTTTAAAAAGGCGGTCGAAGAAAATCCAATGTTCTACATGTCCCATCTTCAACTCTCTAAGCTTTACCTCGAACGCAGAAAAACCGATCTTGCAAAAAAGCAACTCGAAAGCGCAAGATTTGCTTGCCCCTCTTGCTATGAGCCTTTGAAAGAACTCGTAGACATACACATTAGTCGCGGAGAATTTACTTCTGCAAGACAATTAATTGGAGACTACAAATTGACGGAAGGAATTTCGACAAGCGACAGAAGAAAAGTAAACAATCTTGAATCAAAGCTGTCGCGCACAGCAACAAGATGACTCCTCATCTCATGATTAAATTGTTTATCTATTATTTGCAACAGGTTAAAGTGCAAACACACGACAACTTCAATTTTAAGGCCCTTCCTGCAATGAAAAAATCAAATGCCACTTTAGGTTTTTACAGTGTTATTTACGGAATTATTTTTTTAAATTCGATGAGAGCATTTTCAGCTACTTCAGAAGACGGAAGCAATCGATATAAAAATTTGGAAACCCTAGCACGTGGAATGTTTTATTTAGAATCCATGTATGTCGATCCCGAAAAAGTCAAGGACTCCAGTCTAGTTCAAAATGCTTTAAAGGGAATTATTGAACACCTGGATCCTCATACTATGTACATGCCATCAAAAGCGTTTGAGCAGATGACAAGTGACACGCAAGGAAAGTTTGGCGGTGTCGGAATTATAGTGTCTCAAGAAAGAGGACAGTTAATTGTCGTTAGCCCAATAGAAGATACTCCTGCGGCGAAAGCTGGAATAAAAGCTGGAGATGAAATCGTCGAGATTGACGATCTTCCCATAGCAAAGATCAAGTCAAACGATCCGACAGAAAAAATGCGCGGCGAACCTGGATCCAGTATGAAATTGACGATTAAACGAAAAGATGTAGAAAGCCCTCTAAAATTCACATTAGTCCGCGAAATAATAAAAGTAAAATCAGTCAGGTCTATCAGCTTGGATGATGATGTTTTGTACGCGCGCATTACTAGTTTTCAAGAAAATACAGGCCAAGAGTTAGAGGCAATTCTTGCAAAAAATTCCCCGAATTTAAAAGGTCTCGTTCTCGATTTGAGAGATAATCCCGGAGGCTTACTTGATCAGGCAGTGAGTGTTTCAGATCTCTTTATTGAAAGCGGTATCATCGTATCAACTGTTGGCAGAGATAGGGAAAAAGTGGAAAGAGAATTTGCGCGCAAACGAGGCACTTTCTCAAACTTTCCCATGGTCGTATTACTAAATGGTGGATCAGCATCTGCTTCTGAAATCGTGGCTGGATGTCTTCAAGATCATCAGCGGGCACTAATAGTTGGGACTACCTCTTTTGGAAAAGGCAGTGTACAAACACTACTATCATTGCCCGATGGCTCCGGTTTAAAACTCACTGTTGCGAGATATTATACCCCGAAAGATAGAAGTATTCAGGCCAAAGGTATTACGCCTGATATCGTCGTTCCAGAAAAAATTGTTGTAGAAACGCCCGCTGATAAGGCAACTAATTCACCTCGAAAGGAATCTGATCTTAAGGGACATATCGACGCCAATGATCTTAGCGATATGGCAAACTCAAGGTCCATCAATGTATCGATTCAAAAATGGCCAGAGCCAATGAAAAAAGATAATCAACTTTCAACAGCATTCACATATTTAAAAAGCTATAGTCTTTTTGATCGTAAAAATATGCACGACCGTGAAAAGAACTAATGCTCAATTGGATTCATTTCGCAAAAAATTATAACTATTCAGCATGTCTGAAAGGCAACGGAAACCGCTGCACGTAGTGTCTATCGCTGAATGATTACAAAAAATTTATAGAAACTTAGCTTTGGTGAGCGTTAGTAAGGAAAGAATTAAACATCACAAAATAAACCCCAGCCTCTGAAAATGAGGTGATTTTCCTATTGCGAGATCTGCAAAAAACTTCGTAATTTTGACTTGCCCGTTCCTCGGTAAAACACTTAATCATCGTCTTACATTCAGGACATACCATCATAGGATTGTGCAAAACATGGCTTAAAATAGTTTGCCTGCAACATGGACGTACTCCGGCTAACATCCCTGGAGCACTTAATCCAGAATAGGGTCCATTGGCATGTGATTCAATTTCCAAGGTTATTTTCCAATCATTATAAAAATTCAAAAATGATTATTTAATCAGCATGATCATATCTTCGACAGTAAAACTCCGCAACTAAATGATTGGACAAAGCACAAAGTCCGTCCAGCTCTGTTGAGTCAACCTCGAGTTCCTAAAGTATTTCAATAAATGCCGATAAGCTAACTAGATCATTAGGTTTTTGCCTTTGGATTCCCGGTTATAGATCATATTTATTCAAATCGGCAAACTGAAAAAGTATCGACTCGGGTTGCCTCGAAAATTGGACGCACACGTCGTCCAAAGGAAATGCAAAGTAAAATGAAATCAAAAACTTCCATAGGCCTAACCATTCACACAGTTGACGATTTTGACATCCTAAGAGACACACAGTCGAGCCAATTCAAAAAAATTCTCATAGAGTTCGACGACAGTCAGAAGCACAAAATATTTCATGACCTCAAAGGAGCGTGCACAGCGTTGTCTATGAATCTTGACTTGCAAGAAAGCTCGTTGTTACAGCCGACTCCACGAGATTTGAAAAAATTTCAGCAACTTCGAAATCATCTTGAACTTGTAAAAGAAACAATCCAACAACTGATTCAAGCATTGCAACAAACTGAAAATAATCATGAATCAAAATAGCAACTACATCATAAATCAGTCTTCTGAAAGTCTGAGAACTCTCTACAGGCATCGCAACAACTCGAATCCAATGATCGGAAACAGAACCAGATTTACCATTGCACTTTGCTTATTTTTGTTATTTGTCCTCATCCCATTTTCCATTCAGCTAGGTCTTAACGACTTCAGCACAATGCAAGGTTCGGCTATACTTGGCCATATTCTTGTGACTCAATCGATTGCCATTTGTTTAATATTAATGTTTCTCTTAATTGATGGCTCCCCAGAGTCATTGGGCCTGGGTCTGGTCCTTAGTTTTGCAAGTTTGGCAGATTATTTTGGGGCCGTGGGACCATTCGTTGAATCAAAAGTACAAATAGAAGCAACTTTCGAATGCCTCTCTGACGTTTTCAAGCTCTACTTTGCTATGCAAATAGCAAGAGTATCGCGAAAGCATATTTTACCGTGGTTCATCCTCGGGGTTATCATAAGCTCCATTTTTGGTTTGTTGGTCAGCACAGTTTCTAGCAGTGAGAAAGAGCTGGTAGCCTTCCTTTTCACTTTTAAAAACACGATGGTAGGGCTTTTTGCTGCATGGCTCTGTTTTAGAGTCGGTTTTGCCATAATACCGGAAAAAATTCCCTGGCGAGTCCTTGCACTTTTTTTGGCAGCTGTAGGATTCATATTTGAACCTTTTAGAACCATATTTTTAATTGCGATTGAAAACAACGTCGATGCAAGGCATATCGCAAATATGTCCTCTCTCGAAACTTTCACTAATTTTGTATTC
>JAPLFV010000084.1 GCA_026390495.1 Pseudomonadota bacterium
ACTTTTGTGCTTCCTTTAGAAATGACATGGTTTCAGTCTTTGACAGGAAAGCAATATCTGCTGGAGATGTTAGGTAGCTTAATAGTCTGAGCGGAATTCTCATATCCCCATTGGTTCTTGGCAGTCGAAAAGTTATCTCGGAACCAAAGTGAGGCGCAATATGATGTTTCATGATAGATCCATCAAATTTATCTCCAGCTATTGAAACGCCGTAAGTAGCCAGAATATCTTGATCTGAAAACTGGTTTGGACCCATCTTTAACACTGTAAAATCGGAAGTACCTCCTCCGAAGTCAGCAATCAAAACATTCTTCTCTTCTTTTAACTGATGACGAAACTCATAAGCTGCAGCCACTGGTTCTGGACAAAAGTAAACGTCTTTAAATCCTGCATACTCTGCTGCCTGTTTAAGTCGTTTTTCAGCCACTGAATCTTCTGTTTGATTGTCTCCAAAAACAGCCGGACGACCCATAGTCACTGCGGTTACATCGCAACCGAAATGCAAATTAGCTCGATTTCGAACCTCTTTGAGAAAGACTCCGATAATCTGGTGAATGGGAATAAATCGACCATGTACGGCAGTTCCTGAAAATCCAGGTTCTGGCAAAAATTTCTTTATTGATCTAAAAAAACGACCTTCTGCGGCGCGTTCTGTGTATTGGTGAATTGCCTCCGAGCCAAAATACCACTCGTTCTGATCAGGAGTATAAAACAGGCTCTTTAAGATCGTCTTGTCGTCAGAATTAACGTCTAATTCGACCGGGGGTAAGACTCCATTGGCATTGGCGGCAGCTAACAACGTGTTAGATGTCCCAAAATCAATTGCATAAATAAGTGGTTTAGTCATTTCTATATTTTAGGTGGTGTCCCGCTTACCGTCAATGTGGAACTTTTGTTCTGAGTCGTTAGACATGTTAAGATCGGACTGGTTAAACCTGTGTCATCATTGTTTTTTGATCTTCTAAGCTATTGATGTGAAATTGGATCAGGAATGGAGAATATGGCAAAACAAAAGAAAAAGCGCAGGATGCACGATGAGTCAACAAAAGTAGATGACGAACTGGAGTTGATTGAACGTGAGCTGTTTATGGATGCTGTATCGAATTTTGATCATTCCAAGGTGGACAAAGAACAAGAATTGTATGGGGGCCCTAAAAAAGCTAACGAAAAGAAGCCTGGTGGAAAAAATCGTTTAAAGGATTTCGTGACTATTGACTTGCATGGTCTAACCTTACAAGACGCTCTATCCGTGGTAGATGCAAGATTGACATTGAGCGGCAGTTATTCCGGTATCGCTCAGCGTTTCAGAATCATTACGGGTAAGGGCCTCCACAGTCATGCTGGCATCGCCGTATTAGCCTCAGAAGTTCATCGATATGTTTTAACAAGATATAAATCCAGAATTATCTCAATTGACGAGTCACCAGGGGATGTGCGAATTGGGGGAATACCACTTAGGGGGCACTTTGATGTGGTACTGTCCATTAAGTAGATCTTGCAGAATACCTGCACTCATATGGGGATATGAAACTCTAGTAATATTTACTAATCTTGCGTCTGATTTGAATGGCAGTAGAATTCGTAGAATGTACTAGTTGAACCATATGTGTGAATTATCTCTGTCAAAAAGTTTTGAATACGACCATATTTGTTTGGGTTTAAAGACGCGCTTTTGCGATAGTCGCATTCTAATGCAGCAATCATCTCAGGAGTCATC
>JAPLFV010000166.1 GCA_026390495.1 Pseudomonadota bacterium
AATTTGGAGTCAGTTGCATCATTAATAGAATAAACTGCAGACCCAGAATCGCCTGGGCAGCCTGAGAATCTATCTTTGAATCCTTCAAGGTCATCATTGAGTGCATTAATATTGGAAATGACTCCCATTAATCCGGTGGTCGAATTCATTTCAACCTTTTTGTATCTAAGCTTAAATGAGTCTTCTTCTTTGCCTGAAGTAGTTTTAACAACAGAGCCAAGGTCATTTGATCCAGGCCTCATATAGTCTGGAATTCTTGTACATCCATAGCCTGTAAACATGACATAGGGGTTCGAAGATTCTTTGGTCGACAAAGTTGCTATGGCAATATGATCGGGCATATCAGTTAAAGTAATCAATGCTACGTCTGGCCTGTCTTCCTTGTTTGGCTTTTTTGAGGTCGCTTTATCTTTTGGAAGACTGGGAATAAGGTAGTTAGGATGAATCCAAACGTCCTCGACAACAGATGTGATAGGTTCACTATCGGATGTTGATGCACCAAATGAATATAAAAATGAGTCGCCCGCTTTCAAAAGTTGAATTGCTTTATCTGTCTCACCATCTACCAGGCAATGAGCTGCTGTTAATATGGTTCTTTGGCCTACGCGCGCGGCCGAGCAATTCCCAATAAATATCGTTGCCGGAAACATGCCCTCTGTCGCAAGCGAGCCACCAACGACTTTTGTTTTCGAAGTTTTCAGGGGAGTGCGACAACTTGTAGCTACAATGGCAACGGTAAATAATACCAAACTCTTTAACATTTCAACTCTCTCCTTCAAAAAGATGATGCCATCTTTCGGTGTCAGTCGTACGGCACCTGTTTAATTTTACATCGGTGTCAGTCGTACGGCACTAGTTTAATTTTGCCAGTTCGTACCGTGGCATAAACCTTGGCTCTATTCCGCCGGAAGGTCCGGTGATGCCTATAGTCCCGCCCTTTGGTAGAGGTTTGGGTATTTTAATCATAAGGCCTCCGAGATTGGTTTGCGGCAAAATGAATAGATTTATATTTAGGGATACAAATGATAATATCAAACGTTCAATTGATCGATTTAGATTAATGATACGGCATATATTTGGATTGGTCTGCTAAAAGACGGCTGAGTTGATGTTGTACAAAATATTTGGCATCGATTAAGAATCGGTGATTTAAGCTTAGAGAGGTTTCAATGTCTCGATTGTTTGGTACAGATGGCGTCAGGGGATTGGCAAACGTTTATCCCATGTCCCCAGATATGATTTTGCGTCTTGGTCAAGCCATTGGAATATACTTTAGTCGCAAACAGCATCATCCAAAGATTCTCATCGGCAAAGACACAAGACGCAGTGGCTATATGCTTGAGCAAGCACTATGTTCTGGAATTTGTTCTGTAGGTGTAGACGCCTTTTTTCTTGGGCCGTTACCTACTCCAGGAATTGCCTATCTAACAAGAGGTTTAAGGGCCAGTGCGGGAATTGTTATTTCAGCGTCTCATAATCCATATCACGACAATGGCATCAAAATATTTTCGTCTGATGGCTACAAGCTGCCGGATGAAGTTGAAGATGAATTGGAATCATTGGTTCAAGATCCAAATTTAGCGGATCAATCTCCCACAGGAGCCGATATTGGGACCGCCAAACGAATTGACGATGCGGTTGGGCAATATGCGGTATTTTTGAAGGAGCAATTTCCAAAGCATCTGAAATTAGATGGCCTCAGGATTGTTTTGGATTGCGCCCATGGTGCAGGCTATAAGGTTGGTCCTAAGGTGTTCCAAGAGTTGGGAGCGGAAGTTTTTGTCATCGGAAATGAGCCAAACGGAACAAATATTAACGAGCGATGCGGAGCATTGTATCCTCACGATCTTCGAGAAAAAGTTCTTTTATATAAAGCCGATTTAGGCATTGGTCTTGACGGGGATGCTGATCGAATCGTATTGATTGACGAGAAGGGTGAGATCATAGACGGTGATGAGATTCTTGCGGTCTGTGGAATTAGTATGCTCAAAAAAGGCAATCTGCACGGCAATACCTTAGTTGCCACTGTCATGAGTAATATGGGGCTTGAAGCTGCTTTGGCAAAACACGGTGGTAAACTTATTCGCGCCAAAGTTGGAGATCGTTATGTCATGGATTCAATGCGCCAAGGCGATTTCACGCTTGGCGGAGAACAGAGCGGTCACTTGATTTTTAGAGATAGTTCTACAACCGGAGATGGCATTCTAGCTGGACTAAAATTTCTTGAAATCATGATTGAGGAGAACAAGACTGCTAGCGAACTTCGTCACGTTATGGAGAGATTTCCGCAGCTCATACGCAATATAAAAGTCAAAGAAAAAATTCCACTTGAACAATTGACTACATTTAATCAAGCCTTAATGAATGTCGAGAAAACATTAAACGGGCGTGGACGCGTTGTGTTTAGATATTCCGGTACAGAAAGTTTAGCAAGAATTATGATTGAAGGAAATCAATTGGAAGAGATTGAAAAATTTGCAAATTCATTGAGCCAGGAGTTAGTTTTGGCTATAGAAAATAATGTTAAAAGAAGCTGAGGATTAACTGGCATGATTCGACTAGGTGTTAATATTGATCATATTGCAACGGTAAGACAGGCACGAGGCGAGTCATATCCTGATCCGGTACAAGGTGCGTTGTTGGCAGAAATTGGTGGTGCTGACAATATTACGGCGCACCTTAGAGAAGATCGAAGGCACATTCAAGATCGAGACATTTTTCTGCTGAAGGAAACGATTAAAATTCCTTTAAATTTTGAGATGGCTTGTACGTCAGAAATGCTCAAGATCGCGTTACAAGTCAAACCTCATGCGGTCACTTTGGTGCCAGAGAAGCGCGAGGAAAGAACGACAGAAGGTGGATTAGATCTCAAAAAAAATAGAGATCAACTAAAGAAAATAATCGATAAATTGCAGTCCTCTGGAATTGTCACCTCGTTGTTTATTGAGCCAACAGTGGACGCTGTCGAGTCCTCATCGAAGTTAGGTGCATGGGCCGTCGAGTTTCATACAGGTGCTTGGTGTCATGCGATTGATAGTGCGCATCGAACTCCCGATAAACAGCAGCTGCTTCAAATTCTAAATGATGCCTCCTATTGTGCGACAGAACATAAAATCCAGTCCCATTTCGGCCATGGTTTAAATTATCAAAATGCCCAATGGCTTCAGCTAGTGGAGACTGCCGAAGAGGCAAATATAGGACATGCAATTATAGGCCGAGCCTTGTTTTGTGGGCTAGAAAAAGCTGTAAAGGACATGAAGGCTCTTTTAAATGATCCCGACCATTGCCCGGTGTTTCCAAGACTCCATGAGCGTAAAACTGCTGCCCCTAAAGGGAAGAAGCACAATTAGGTGATTGATGAGTGCGATTCCAGAATCAAAAATTAAGTTTGAAATGACTGCAGGTCTTGACGACGTTGATCTGGTCAGTAGCCGCCTTGCGGAATGTTTAACTCCAATGCTGGCAGGCAAACAACCATTTTGTTTGTGGCTAGTCGGGGATTTAGGTGCCGGCAAAACATATTTTGCGAGCAATTTATTGCATAGACTAGGTTTGGCGGGAAATGTTCCTGTTTTGAGTCCAACTTATACTTACTTGACTGAGTATCAAGTAGGGGGCCGACTCATGGCTCATATGGATTTATACCGATTGATCAATGGCGACAATGACTCCCTTCAGTCCTTGATTGGTCAAAGAAATTTTGATGGCTTGATTGTTGAGTGGCCAGAGCGATGTCCCAATTCCGATTTGATCGAACCCAGTTTCATTTTGAAAATTGAAAACGACGGTATTGAGAATAGACGCTATACATTGTTGGCTAGGTAAGATTGCTGATAGCCACCGATTAAGGCTTTGAAACTATTTTGGAGGATGCAGATGAAAAACATGAAGAAATCCAACCTATCCATACTTTGTACGATCGCAACCACATTGCTAGTTTTAGTCTTTGAGACGTCAGGATTTGGACAATCTTCAGAAAAAGACAATTCAATCATGATAAGTTCATATTTAAAAACGTTTGAGCAACAAATACCATTGCTCAATGATCTTGATCTGTACCGTAAAGACTTGGCAGTTTTTTTTAAGAAAGATCCAACCGAATTTAAGAATGTGCAATTGACATTGGATAACTTTGTTTTCACTCCATTGGGTGTCGGGGCCGTAGGAATTTATTGGGTCCATACTAATTCTGATTCAAGGCGCAATTTTGCGGTCTATTTTCATTCAAGTGGCGCTTCCGCATTTTTAGATACAGGTTTGTTCCAGCCTGAATGTGGCGCAAATAATCTGAGCCTAAGTACTCCACTGCAACACGATATTGATGGTTTTGGTCAATTGATTTCTATCGATAAGACCACGACTTTGAACGAATGCATGGAAAGCATCTCTCCAGGAGAATCCACTAGAATTGTATTTGATCCAGCAAAAAATATGACTAAAGTTTTTGAATATACGACTCGCAAGGAGATTGCGCAGCGAAAGAAAGGAAAGCTGGTGATGAAATCAATTCTCACAACAGTTTTTGATGCGTTTCCTCAAATTTATCTATCTCAAATTCCTAAAGGCGCAATTCCCCTGAAATCGCTGCTTACGCGAGATGAGCTCAATCCCAAAACTAAGAAGATAGAGCTGATGTATAAAATACCCGGAGACGACCGGATTCAAGTGATTTCTGTGAAGTAAATTTTCATAACAAGAGATCAGACGAGTGCCAAGTGTGGGTCTTGAGAGCACTCTTCCTTGGTTTTATGGGATAAAAAATATCAATTTTGATGTGATTTGCGGCCCACCATTTTTGAGCGGAATTGGCTGGCCGGTTTTACGTTTTTGCAAAATGTTGTATAATTTTAGGAATAGATTCATTGGAGAATAGTCACCTATGCAAATTGTATCCTTCGCCACAACCATGCTTTTATCGTTGATTTTTTTCCAATCCTGCAAATCCCGCGAGCCTGTCTCATCGTCTAAAAGTCTTCGTGATACAAATTTTGATGTATCCTATGATGAGATCACCAAGAAGTACAAAGTATCTTGCAGAATGGATCGAATTCACACCTATGACAACGGCGACCAGACTTGCAATCCCACTTTTGCAAGCGAGCCGGAAATTTTAAAAGCCTGTGAGACTGATGCAGCAGGCAAATGTGGAACTGGATCGATGTGGACCCTAGATATGTGCACAGAGTTTCGGTTTGCAAGACTAGAGAGTTTGACCATCGAGGTGATGTCTGATTGGGGTGAGGTTCTTACAGGAAAGTCTAAATCCGAGGCGTTTTTTGATTATTGCAAAACATTTGCCTACGGCCTCAATAAGATCTTGGTCGACAATCCGGCAATTTACGCTTATCTCAAATCCAAATTTATCCGTGTGCAATCAAAAGAGTTAAAGGCAAAAGTTGAAGACAAGATTGTAACGATTCATTGGGATATTAAGTCTGAGAATCTTGAGGCTGTTTTTGCTGATGCGAAGGCAAGTCCAGGTGCAAGCAGCACTGGTGCAAATGTGCAATTTGCAAGTGATGTTGTTAGGAAACTTTCAAGTTCGCCATTGCCCCCTCGCTCGGGGCACGCAGTAGTATCAGTTGGTAGTAAAGTCGTGGTCTGGGGTGGATTTGATGGCAGCCATAGATCAGATGGCGCTATTTTTGATGTGTCAACAAGCCAGTGGGTTGAGATGCCAAAAGGTCCATTGACCGCTCGTACAAGCCATTCATCTGCTGCGGTTGGCAGTAAAATGGTGATTTGGGGTGGATACGATGGCAGTTATAAATCAGATGGCGCTATTTTTGATGTGTCAACAAGCCAGTGGGTTGAGATGCAAAAAGGTCCATTGAAGGCTCGTGATAACCATTCATCTGTCGCGGTTGGCAGTAAGGTGGTGATTTGGGGCGGAATGGGTGCTTCGGAAAATAAATCAGATGGCGCTATTTTTGATGTTTTAACAAACCAGAGGGTTGAGATGCCAAAAGGCCCTTTGTCGGCGCGTTATCGGCATTCAGCAGCAGCAGTAGGAAGTAAAGTTGTGATTTGGGGTGGATACGATGGAAGTTATAAATCAGATGGTGCAATTTTTGATGTGTCAACAAGCCAGTGGGTTGAGATGCCTAAAGGCCCATTGACGGTTCGTGAAGACCATTCATCTGCTGTGGTTGGCAGTAAGGTTGTGATTTGGGGTGGAAACGATGGAAGTTATAAATCAGATGGAGCAATTTTTGATATGTCAACAAACCAGTGGGTTGAGATGCCAAAAGGTCCATTGACCGCTCGTGATAACCTTTCATCTGCTGCGGTTGGCAGCAAGGTCTTGATTTGGGGTGGATACGATGGCAGTTATAAATCAGATGGCGCTATTTTTGATGTCGCGACGATGACTTGGATGAAATGATTTAAGAATATTTTAACTTCTTCTGGAGAGTGTGAGTATGCAATCTCAGTTCTGGGATATATCGAATTCTCATTTAAGAGTCGTGCGGCTTTATATTGCCATGACCATTTTCTTAGCGGCGATGTTTTCTCAGTCCTGCAAATCCCGCGAGCCGGTCTCATCATCTAAAGGACTTCGCGATACAAATTTTGATGTTTCCTATGATGAGATCACCAAGAAGTACAAAGTGTCTTGCAAACAAGACAAGATTCACACTTACGCCAACGGCGACCAAACCTGTACTCCGACTTTTGCAACTGAAGCGGAGCTGCTGAAGGCATGTGAAACTGAAGCGGGCGGTAAATGTGGTGCTGGATCGATGTGGACCTTGGATATGTGCACAGAGTTTAGGTTTGCAAGGCTGGAGAGTTTGACGTTTGAAGTCATGTCTGATTGGGGAGATATTCTAAAAGGAAAGTCTAAATCCGAAGCGATTTTTGATTACTGTAAAACATTCGCCTACGGGTTTAATAAGATTTTGGTCGACAATCCAGCACTCCTTACCTATTTCAAATCCAAATTTATCCGAGTTCAATCAAAAGAGTTAAAAGCAAAGGTTGAAGACAAGATTGTTACGATTCATTGGGATATTAAGAATGAAAATCTTGAAGCGGTTTTTGTAGAGGCAAAGGCAAGTCCAGTTGCAAGCGGCACAGGCGTAGATGTGCAATTTGCAAGTGATGTGATTGTAAAGCTTTCAAATTCTTTACTGACAGGCCGAAGTGGGCATGCGGCAGCTGCAGTAGGTGGTAAATTAATGATTTGGGGTGGATTTGATGGAAACAATTATAAATCAGACGGGGCAATTTTTGATGTAGAGAGTGGACAATGGAGTAAAGTGCCCAAAGCACCGATTTCTGCTCGCTCGTGGCACTCCGCAGCTGTTGCTGGAAGCAAAATAGTTTTTTGGGGTGGAAAAGATCTTGGTCTTCATGCAGATGGCGCGGTATTTGATATTTCAACAGGCCTTTGGACATTGATGCCAAAGTCTCCGATTGAAGGTAGGGCTGATCATTCCGCATCTTATATTGGGGATTCAAAAATCCTGATATTTGGTGGAATTGGTGAAGACAATGACTTCTCCGATGGAGCAATATTTGACGTGTCGAAGAATTCGTGGACCTCCAAAGTGACTAATTATCCTTATAAACCAATTCATGGACATTCTTCGTCGCTTTCAAATGGAAAAATTATGATTTGGGGAGGTCGTGATTCTGAATACAAATCAGATGGTGCGATATATGAAATTTCCACAGGGAAATGGGCCATTACATCCAAGGCGCCTATATCTGGTCGGGCAGATCACATTGGCGTTTCAGTTGGAGACAAAGTCTTCTTTTGGGGAGGATACGACGCATCATATACGTCGGATGGAGTAGTTTACAATTTATCCAGCGGCCAATGGACGACATTGCCATTGGCCGCTATATCAGCTAGACGTCAGCACTCTGCGGCCGTTGTTGGAAACAGGATTCTTATTTGGGGTGGCTACGATGGTTCGTATAAATCAGATGGCGCAATTTTTGACGCCGCAACAATGACTTGGATGAAATAATATTAAAAATTTTTTCAACTTCTATTGGAGCGCGTGATTATGCAATCAAAATTCTCAATTGAATCCGGACTCAATTCAATACGCATGAGGTCTTCCTTCGTCACAACCATTCTTTTATGTGTGATGTTTTTCCAATCCTGTAAGTCCCGAGAGCTGGTCTCATCATCTAAAGGTCTTCGCGATACAAACTTTGATGTTTCGTATGATGAGGTCACCAAAAAATATAAAGTGTCTTGCAGGCAAGATAGGATTCACACCTACACTAACGGTGATCAAACTTGTAGTCCGACATTTGCAAGCGAGCCAGAAATTTTAAAAGCCTGTGAAACAGATGCAGCAGGCAAATGTGGTGCTGGATCGATGTGGACGTTAGATATGTGCACCGAGTTTAGGTTTGCAAGGTTAGAAAGTTTGACGTCATGTCTGATTGGGGAGATATTCTAAAGGGAAAATCTAAATCCGAGGCGATTTTTGACTACTGCAAAACATTTGCCTACGGCCTTAATAAGATCTTGGTCGACAATCCGGCATTGCATACCTATCTCAAATCAAAATTTATACGCGTTCAATCAAAAGAGTTAAAGGCAAAAGTTGAAGACAAGATTGTTTCGATTCACTGGGATATCAAGTCAGAGAATCTGGAAGCTGTATTTGCAGATGCGAATGCCAGTCCAGTAGCCGGCACCACAGTGGGAACTGGTACAGATGTGCAGTTTGCGAGTGATGTAGTTAAGAAGTTTTCCAACTCACCTTTATCACCGCGAACTAGTCATGTGAGTGCCGCGTTTGAAAATAAAGTAATGATTTGGGGTGGGGTAAACAATTCTTATCTTAATGACGGAGCTATCTTTGATGTTACGACTGGTCAATGGAGTCTTTTGCCAAATTCCCCTTTATTGGCGCGTATCGGTCACACAGCAACAGCCGTAAAAAACAAAGTGATAATTTGGGGCGGAACGGAAAGGTCTTCTTTTAAGCGAGATGGAGCAATTTATGATTTTTTAACAAATCAGTGGAGTGTATTGCCAACTGCACCCTTATCGGAGCGCATTGGGCATAGCTCCGCTGCTGTTGGTGATAAAATCCTGATCTTGGGCGGTCGTGAGACATCTGTTAAAGATGACGGCGCAATATTTGATTTACAGACAAACAGTTGGACTCAAATGCCGAAGTCCTCCAGTTTTTCAGGCCGGAGGGATCATACAGCTGCCGCATTTGAAAATAAGATCATTATTTGGGGTGGGGAAGATGATAAGTTAAAATCATACGGTCAGTTATATGATTTAGTAAATAATAGGTGGACGATATTGCCTAATGCACCTATTTCACTTCGTGTAAATCACTCCTCCGCTGCCGTTGGCAGTAAAATTGTAATTTGGGGCGGAGAAAATGAAAATTTTAAATTAGCAGATGGAGCGATCTATGATGTGACTGCTAATAAATGGCTAACTATGCCGTCAGCGCCAATATCAGCCAGAATCAGTCATTCTTCTGTAAGTGTTGGCAATAAGATTTTGATTTGGGGCGGAACCGACTCTTCTTTTAAATCCGACGGTGCCATATTTGATGTTGCAACAATGACTTGGATGCAGTGACTTATACAAAAACCTTAAAATCAAACTCTAGAATTTCGATTTTTTAGAGCCAACGATTTCGATGGTCACACGCTTTGGAACAACACTCGACACAAACACGTCATTGCCCGCCCTGACAATTACTTCTTTTTCATAGCGACCTGGACCAAGGTCTTTTGCATCGATGGTAGCGACTATGTCTTTGGCGCTCACCTTTTCAATCGCCTCTGCAGTTCCTTGTAAAACTACAGAAACATGTTGCGGCAATACATTGACAGGCTTGTCGGATCCTAAAGTATCGATTTGGATTGCATCAAATGCTTTTGTAATCGTTCCTTCAAAAATTGAGATTTTCACGACGACTTGTTGGACTGACAAATCAAAATCAGGCAATCCAGATAGTGAAAGTGGAACTGGAATAGACTTGCCCTCAGAAAGCCCACCGATATCTACAACCTCAGTGGATATTTCTTGTAGCTTTTGTACATCAGTTTTTAGACCAGTGATTGTAATCTCTGATGGCTCGGCGCTGATTTCCTTTATGGTGATACCTCGCTTCGGATTGCCGATCATGGAAACTTTGACTGGAACAGAGCGAGAGGCGCGATCATCAACAAAGATTGTGATATAGGGATCGTGGACAGTAAGTTTTATGCGATTATCCCAGTTAGCGATCAGCTCTTTGTCGATCCGATAGCGTTGAGCCCCTTTTTTATTGGGAGGAATTTTGATTAAGGCTAGTATGGGTTTACTTGAAAATTCACTAATAGCGACTCGAGGACCGCGTAATGTGATATCTCGAGAAGCACTGCGACCATCTCTCAAAGCTAGTCCCTGAGGGACGTCAAAGGCCAAGTCAAGCCGTCTTGTGACTTCCAGAATTTCCTCACCTTGAACGACGTACCAAATTGTGCAGCTGATCAGAATTGCTAGAAGCTTGTAAGGCCAATTTGAAAATAGCCTTTGAATAGGAGATCGATGTCTATTGCTCATTGGACGACCTCCCTTTCATTCTGCGAACTTTTCTTCGCATGTACTCCGACACATTGTGCCGAACCGATTTAAGTCTACTGTTTTGATTGTCCTCTTGGTCCTCAATCGTGAGTAGTGATCCCAAAAACTCTCTAAGACCTTTTTGATCTTTCATTCTTTTGACTTGCCCATCAATAACGACCGCGGTACTTGCCCCTTCTTCCGACACGATCACAACAACGGCATCTGATTCTTGTGAGATGCCAATAGCTGCGCGGTGCCTTGTTCCCAAATTGGAATCAACGTTTTCATCTCTCGTCAAAGGCAAAAAACAACCTGCAGCTGCCACACGGCCACGTTGAATCACGACGGCGCCATCATGGATGGGACTACTTGGATGAAATATACTTAGTAAAAGCTCCTTTGATACCTTGGCATCGATGGTGATTCCGACCTCAACATAGCGAGTCATCAAAATATCTCGTTCAATGACGATAAGTGCTCCGATGCGTTTAGCTGCAAGTGCGGCGGCGGCACGAGAGATTTCATCCAGAATAAATCCACTACTCACCATTTCACTACCGGTCAGCAATGGCCGTCGTCCCACAGTGCTGAGCATATGTCGAATGTCGTCTTGAAAGATAATAATAATAATCAACAGAAAGGATGGATATAAACGGCTCATCAACCAGTGCAATGTCGTAAAGGGCAGAAGGCTTGACATGGATGCCAATGCTGCGAGCAATAAGATACCAGTTAACATCTGCGCAGCTCTTGTTCCACGAAGCAGCAGTAGCCCGTGATAAACCAAAACGGCAATGATCAATATATCAAGCGCGGACCACCACGAAAATTGTTCAATGATTTCTCTCATTGCATAGCCTCGTGGTATTTTAGGACGCCTTTTCTGAGGCCCTTGACGTCATGGGTTCGAATCATTTGCACACCGGCCATTGCCAATGCAAGTTCGGCAACTTTAGACACTGGATCGCGATCTTTCGGGCTTTCGATACCAAATAAACGCTGAAATATTGATTTTCGCGACACTCCGACCGCCAAATTGATGCGCTTCGACCAAACGGAACAGTTTATGAGGAGTTTTAAATTGGCAGCATCTGTTTTGCCAAATCCAATTCCAGGATCCATATAAATTTTGTCTGATCGCAATTTCGCATCCAAAAGTTGAGCTGTGCACGACTCAAAATATTCTTCGACCCTAAGGACTATTTTACCTGGCCCAATGGGCTGCAATTGCATCGTTTCTGGATCCCCGTGAACATGAGTCGCAATGAAACCTATGTTGGGGTTTATCTGCTGAAGTTTTGCGAGTAAATCCTCTGATGGAATTTCGCCGACGCAATTGATCCAGGCAACTCCAAGTTGAGCAGCCTTAAGCATTAAATCCGATTTTCTGGTATCGATGGAAACTTTCGAAAGAAGATTGCTTTCTTTTAGTTTCAAAAGAATGCCTTCAAGGCGTTGCCATTCTTCTTGATCAGATAGACGTTTTGCCCCAGGTCTCGTGCTTTCTGCACCGATATCAATAAAGTCAGCACCATCATCGAGAATTTGCAAACAACGTTGGTAGGAAGCGTCTCTGGAAAAAAAATCCCCGCCGTCACTAAACGAATCTGGAGTTATATTAACAACTCCAAAAACAAGTGGGCGAGGTGTTTGGTCCAAAGAGGACAGCATGCTTAGGCACCTGCAGGTGACGGTGTCATTCCAGCGTTAACTTTATCTTTGTGAATATTTGCCATGTGCTCCTCATGAGCAACGCGGCGTTTTTCCGCTTCCAATTTCGCTTTTTGACGTGAATCTTCGTACTTGATTCGATCATCTTCCGTCACAATTTGCTGACCATCTAAAATTCGTTTGATGTCTTCACCGTCGATGGTTTCTTTGATCAATAGAGCTTCTGAAAGAGCCTCAAGTTTTTCTTTATTCTCTTTTAGAATCCTAGAGGCAGCTTTAGAGCCATTTGTAACGAATCTATGGATTTCTTCGTCGATTTCCTCGGCAACTCTCTCGGAGAAATTTCTATTTCCACCACCACCAAATTCACGGCCCATGAATACTTCTTCATTTTTCTTACCGTAAGACAGCGGTCCAAGTTTTTCGCTCATCCCCCAATTGCAAACCATTTTGCGCGCAATATCGGTGGCCTTATTGATATCATCACCAGCACCTGTGGTTTGACGATTGAAAATAAGTTCCTCAGCAGCTCGTCCTCCCATCGCGTATGCAATCATACCCTCTGCATATTCTTTGGTAATCGTGAGTCGATCTTCTTGTGGCAACATCACGGTAACACCCAATGCTTGTCCTCGAGGAATAATCGATATTTTGTGAACGGGATCAACATGACCAATCAACATCCCCACAAGAGCATGGCCGGCCTCATGATAAGCAGTGTTGCGTTTTTCTTCTTCAGTCATAATTAAACTGCGTCTCTCAGGTCCCATAAGCACTTTGTCTTTGGCTAACTCAAAATGAGCCATGTTAACTTCTTTGTCGTTACTACGCGCAGCGATCAATGCCGCTTCGTTGACAAGGTTCTCGAGATCAGCACCAGAAAATCCTGGAGATCCTTGCGCAATTACCTGCAACCTGACGTCGGCTGCAAGTGGGACTTTTTTACTGTGAACTGCCAAAATGCCTTCTCGACCTCTGACATCTGGTTTTGGTACGACTACCCGACGATCAAAACGTCCTGGTCTTAACAATGCAGGATCAAGTACATCAGGTCGGTTTGTTGCTGCAATGATGATAACACCGTCATTGCCTTCAAATCCGTCCATTTCGACTAACAACTGATTGAGTGTTTGTTCACGTTCATCATGACCGCCTCCCATACCAGCTCCGCGGTGACGACCGACGGCGTCGATTTCATCGATAAACACAATACAAGGCGCGTGTTTTTTAGCTTGGTCAAACAGATCTCGAACTCGGCTTGCACCTACTCCGACAAACATTTCTACGAAGTCAGATCCTGAGATGGAGAAGAACGGAACACCGGCTTCACCTGCGATCGCCTTGGCAAGAATGGTTTTACCTGTACCAGGAGAACCGATCAGTAAAACACCTTTTGGAATACGACCACCAAGGCGGGTAAACTTTTTTGGGTCCTTTAGAAAATCAATAATCTCTTCTAGCTCTTGTTTGGCTTCGTCGATACCTGCAATGTCTTTGAAAGTCAGTTTGGCAGAACTATCAGTCAGCATTTTAGCGCGGCTTTTGCCAAAGTTCATGGCTTTGCCACCGCCAGCTTGAAGCTGACGCATGAAAAAGAATAGAAGGAATAAAAGTAACAAAACGTACAGTCCACCACTTTGTAAAATGATCTTCCACCAAGCAGCTTCCTCTGGAGGTTGATAGTTAACTAATATCCCAGCAGCGGTTAGCTCCTTGCGAAGCTCAGCATCAGACGATGGGCCAAAGGTTTTGAAGGTACTTTTATCGGCGCGAACGCCAGAGATGATATTGTCAGCCAGAGTTACCTCGACAATCTTGTTGGCACTGTCTTTAGGCAATTTCAATGCTTCAGTAAATTCAGAAAATTTCATGACCTTCTCGTCTTCAGTTGGTTTGACCAAAAGATGAATCATTAGAAAGCCCATGATCAATGCGCCGATCAGAAGTGTCATGCGCATTTGAGCAGGTTGTTTTTGGGGAAGTTTAGCCATGAGGTCGATCTCCGATTAGTAACAATTAGTCTCTTAGTTTCATTTTACGATTAACAACGCTTTTTAAAATTTTTCTTCCGTCTGCCAATTCAATGACAAAAAACTGATTTCGATCAGCTGGGTCTACATTCCATTTTTGCATGAGTTCCTTGAACTTGAAAGTTCTACCTGACTCGGCAATTGTCACCTTGCAATTACTGCTCGGTGGATAAATGTGAATTATAGATGAATCAGCAGGTAATTCGGGAGTTTGAATCCAATTGGGTTTGTTTTCGAATAGAAGCCTTTCGTGAGCAGGCGATGCGATTAAAAATGAATCACGCTCAGGCAATATAAGTCTCATTTCTACGCCGTCAAGTGCCATGGAATGTTGATGGGCTTGGCTTTTAGATGGTCTTTTAATGTTTTCTGGTTCCAGGCGCCGTTTGGACAGTACAAAACCACGCCCAAGGTCAATGGATTGATCTGGCTGTGCTGTCTCTAGAAATCGCTGAATGTCGTTGATCTTCAATTGAGATAGACCGTCTCCTTGCGCCAAAGCAACCGAATCCAGGTCTATGCTATGAGTTTGGCGATTGATCGGCTTTTTTAGTTGCAACTCCCTTGCATGACGAGCAATTTTAGCAACCGCTCCATTAGCAATTTGTTCAAGCGCGGGAATAATGTCGAGGCGAATTCTATTCCTGGAGTATTTGGTGCTTTCGTTTGATTTATCTTCTCGCCACCGAAGCTTCTCGGTGGTCATCGCTTCGACAATATCGGATCTAAGAATATCGATGAATGGCCGCCAAATATAAGTGTCATGGATCGACATTCCGGCAAGATTTTCAGGTTGACCCCCTCGAATCAATCTAAATAGATAGTTTTCTGCAAGGTCGTTTTGATTGTGGGCTAATGCGACCGTAAAACCTTTTTTTGCAAATTGCTTAAACCATTTATGTCGCTCATCCCGCGCCCATTCTTGAATTCCGGAGTCCGAATTCTCGACTTTTGAACTTCTTCCTGGTTTAGCTACTGGTTTAGTAGGCTTTTTTGCAGGTTCTTTTGAAAAGAAAGGGATGTCATGCTCTTGGCAAAGCCGCTCTACAAACCTTTCGTCAAGGTCAGATGAACGCCCCCGCAGGCCAAAGTTCATATGTAAAACAACAAAATTAGAAAAATATTTTAATTTGTGAAAATGCAAAAAAACATGAAATAGTGCAGTTGAATCAATACCTCCCGACATGCCTAGGGCAACCATCGGTAATGATTGCAGAAAGTCCTTATTTTTATGAAAGATTTTCTGACGTAACGTTCTGATATTCATACTAAAACCACCTAACCTACTGATTGATCTACTATCAGTGGCTCGAATTCTCAATACCTAAAATAATTTTAAAGTTTTTACCAAATCCAACGAAATGCTTTTTGTAAGTTCCAGGGTGGAACGGACTTTTGGGCAAGAATTGCCCGAAACACAAAAAAGCTTCAAGGAGGATTTATTTATGGGTATGAGAATTCGCACAAACGTTCCAGCCATCACAGCACAACGATTCATGTCAGATAACAAAGATGCATTAAACAAGAACTTAGAAAGATTGAGTTCCGGTTACCGCATCAATAGGTCATCTGATGATGCAGCAGGGTTAGCAATCTCTGAATCCCTCAGAGGGAAGATTCGCGGACTTAATGTTGCCAAACGAAATGCAAACGACGCAGTCTCAATGGTACAAGTTGCAGAAGGCAGCATGAACGAGATGACAAACATCTTGATTCGTCTTAGAGAGCTTTCTGTCCAAGCCTCAACTGACACACTTGGCGAAAGAGAAAAAGGCTTTCTAAACAGAGAATACACCCAGCTTGCAGACGAGTTAGACAGAATAGGTAACTCGACTGAGTTTAACGGCATCAAAATTTTTGATGAAGAAAATGATAAGGATCAATTTGTCATTCAAGTAGGTACCAACGGTACTACTCCTGACATGAATGAAGACACTATCAGCATCAGTTTGGCAGGCTTGAAGTTTAGCACTGAAAGTTTGGGGCTTGGCAAAGGTGACGAAATCGGTCCTAGCGAATTGGGAACTGCTGGTCCATCACGAGATGAGATCTCTGGTCGCTTAACTACGATTGATGACGCTCTTTCGAGGATCTCGAATGAACGAGCGACATTGGGTTCAGTTCAATCGCGATTAAACTCGGCGCTCTCCAATTTGTCCATCAACGTTGAGAATATGGAAACTGCGAAAAGTCGAATCAAAGATGTTGATTTCGCATCTGAGACTGCTGAGCTTACTCAAAACAGAATTCTTGTTTCTTCGACAACATCTGTTTTGTCTCAAGCAAACCAGGCTCCTGAGCAAGTACTTCAGTTGCTGCGTTAATCGGCTAATTCTTACAGGTAGTTTTTACAACTGGTCCATGGTGGCCCGGTTGCCCCAATCACACGGAGGAATATATTATGGGCTTGCGTATTAAATCCAATATTGAGTCACAAGTGGCTCAACGTCGGGTCGGTGAAAGCCGAAAAAATCTAGGTGAATCGTTTGAAAAATTGGCTTCTGGACAGCGAGTTAACAAATCTGCTGATGATGCCGCCGGCCTTGCAGTGTCCGAGAGGATTCGTGCAAAAACGAGAAGCTTAGACGTTGCAAAAAGAAATGCTAACGATGGTATCTCGTACATTCAGGTTGCAGAAGGTGGACTTAACGAAACAACAAACATTGTTGTTCGTATGCGTGAGTTAACGAGCCAAGCAGCATCTGATACAATCGGAAACAGGGAACGAGAATTCTTGAACAAAGAATTTCAACAACTTCGACAAGAAGTTGCAAGGATCGTAGACTCGACTGAGTTTAACGGCGCAAAGGTTTTGAAACTTGATGAACAAAAGCCAATGAAAATTTTCGTCGGCGCAAGTAACCGAGGTAGCGATCAAAATGGTGATGCTCCTGAGATTGACGAAGAAAATGATCCAGACGTGTTGACTGTTGATTTGAAGGATTTGGCTTACTTTAGAGATGCATTGTCCTCGGTTGTCGATAACGATCTATCTATCGTTCCTTCAGATGAAGACGGTGGTGCTGCCGATTTAGGTCCAGATGGAACAAATGATGTATTCAACAAATTGGATACAATGCTTGACTCCATGGCTAGTTACAGAGCGGTTCTTGGTTCGGTTCAGTCTCGTTTGAATTCAACAATCACTAACGTTGATATTACGAGTGAAAACTTAAACGCTGCGCAAAGTCGAATTAGAGATGTGGACTATGCTGCAGAAACTGCGAAATTAGCAACGAACAGAATTTTGACACAAGCAGGTGTTTCTGTTCTTGCTCAAGCAAACCAAAACAGCGAGTTTGCTCTCCAGCTTCTTCGCTAATTTGTTTCGGTTACATCTCCATTGCAAACCCAGAGCAGATTACTTTGCTCTGGGTTTTTTGCGTCTGTTGAATGGGATTCAGAAATCTAACAGAGGGAAGATCCTTCGCTTTGCTCAGGATGACGGATTGCAACGCGCGTCATTCTAAGCAATAGCTCGTCATTCTGAGTGATAGCTCGTCATTCTGAGCGAAGCGAGGAATCTTGCATTTGTCTCTTCACAAATTAGACATTGATGTACCCATGAGCTAAAATTTATAGAGTTTTGTGAGAGCTTGATGAATTGGAGCAGTCTGATGAAACAGAATTATTCACCTATAGTTGCACACACTACTTTGGCAATAGTGTTGTTTGGACTGTCGATTGTTGGGTGCAAATCTCGCAGCGCCGCCAAAAATGATTCATCGGACGTCAAAGGTTTTATCATTGAGTCCGAAATGCCGGTCAAAGTGATGTATCACTTTGGGGATAAAGAGATCCTTCTTCAGAACGATGGCAAAACGACATTTTCCGATGATGTATGGGAGAAAATTGGTGCAGTCCATGCACCATTTCGGAAAGGATTGTATGTGGGGCAGCACCCAGCTTATGCGGAGCGGTACACTCATGATTTATTGCTGGGCCCCAATAAAAGGCAGCCTTGGATGATGAAGGTGACTGTTAAAGATGAATGTCTAAAGCCTCAGAGAGTCGCTCCCTATATTACTGACTTATATAAAGACCAGCAGTTTATGGATTGGTATATGAAAATAAGGAGTCAATCTCAAGAAGATGTATTTTTTAATAAGGTTAAAAAGCCAAACTACATAAATCAGTCATTCTCTCATTTTTCAAATCGCTGCCAGAAAAATAAGGCCGATGGTATTGATAATGTATTCTCTCCGATTCGAGATCAGGACCTTATCGAGAAAATTTGGAAATCCTTTGATACCAAGGCCTTTGATTCAGCTTGCGCCAATACTTTTGAAACATACTTAAAAAGGCCAATTTGGTCAGATCCGAAAGCTGTTATTGGTATTGTTAGAGATACGAAATGGCCGAGCCGAGGATTTTGGTATATTCGCGAACGAGAGTGTATCGAGTCGATGGAAAGTGACGCATCTTCAGTTGTGGAGATTTTTCTAGAGACTAAGGAAATATGGGGTACGGAACCATTTTCCTCTGAAAATTCTGTGAATTTGAAGAACGATAAAAGTGCGCAAAAAATGGCCCTATTGTCAATTCTATTTGATGCTTTAAAAGTTTTAGATTTTTCAAGCGTCACGAATCGGTTCAAGGAATATAGGAACAATGGTGACTTTGGCTATTATAGGATCTCCCTACAGCAAGAAAAATGGTCAAAACTAAATTTTCACAATCCTAAACTATTGTTTGACGCTTCCTTAGATGCTGTGGTGAGGTGCGCATCAGCTAGCACCTCCGAGCAGGAAGAGTTTCGAAAGATTCTGGAAAAAGGGAATGGCCTGGTTAAAGCTAACGCAGCACTTGATATGCTATCGAGTCCTAACTTAATAGCCCTATTTCATGAGATAGATAAAACCTGCGGAGGAGCTCCTCCGATCAATTTGACGGCTGGTGCGATAAGCGATGAAATGGGAGATGAACGAAAATATGTTTTTGATCCTATAACTATGAAGTTAACGACATCCATCCAGGCGGTGCAGAACAGAGGCGAAACTTCAATAGAGAGGAATTGTGAATATGTTACTAGTACCAAATCCACTTTATTTTGCGGAAATTCGGTGAATGATCGAAGCCTACTTTTTAGTGCGAATGGTGGAGTATTGCTGTTAGTTCCCTTCGAATCTTTTGTGCATTATTTTTATCGAACATTCCTAAATGAGTAATTTTTGATGGTACACGTTAGGTAGAGTCTTTAACGAATGAGTCTCAAAATGATGCAGTTAATCAAGCCACTTAGGGGCATCTACTTGTTTCGGCAAATATCAAGTATCTCTCGCGCCGCCTCGACAGCATTTTCAACGCTACATCCCCAACCAAAACTAGCGCGCAAAACATTGGCTTGAATCTCTAATGGCAAACCCAATGCTCTCGGCACATGTGAGAACTTTTCTCCGCCTGCACCTGTACATGAGGCGCCGCGATTGATGCATGTTTTGGAAAGTTTACTGAGTAGTGTCAGTGCATCCCAGTTTTCTAGATAAAAATTGACGATTCCTGGAGCATGATGGGAAGTCGGAATCGTTCGGTGAAATTTTGGGGAAGCCTGCAAAGTCGATATAAATGCATTCTGACAAGACGTCATATGTTTCACCAAATTCGCTCTAGTTTCATCGAGCTCTTTTAATGCGTCGATCGAGGCCAATATTCCATGAGTATTGAGAGTTCCTGGTCTCATCCCAAACTCTTGGTCTCCGCCAATGATAAATGGGGCCAATGGAGTACAGGTGCTTTGGTCCGAAAGGCAAAGAATGCCAACTCCCTTGGGACCGTAAAATTTATGCGGTGAAATTACGAGCGATCCATAGGATTGCTTATCGACTTGAATTCTTTCTCTCACAATTCCTTGCACTGCATCGCAGTGAAAATAGGCGCGGTGCTCTTGACATAATTCGGAAATGGACTCTACCGGAAACCTAACTGGAATTTCGTTGTTTGTGTGCATCATCACAACAAGAGTTGGTAGGCGTTTAGGATTATCTTTAAGATGCGTTTTCAAAACATCTAAGTCCACATTTCCATTCGAATCGATGGGAATCTCATGAGCCTGACATCCAGCAAAGGTTGCGATTCTTTGGCAGGACTCTAAAGCACTTTTATGTTCAATGGCAGAATAAAGAACTCTGCATCCTCGGTCGCGAAACCTAAGCCAGAAGCCATTGATCACCAAGTTATTGGCTTCAGTGGCACTGCCAGTAAAGATCACTGATTTGCTGTCTTTGAGACCGAGCAACTCAGCGGCCTCGGCGCGCGCTTGCTCGATCTTCATAAACGCGAGGCGACCTGCTACGTGGTGACTCGCCATGGAATTACCAAATAGATCTTCGTCGATTGTCTCCTTTAGAAACTGTTTGACGCGGGCACTCATAGGAGTAGAGCCGCAGTGATCTAGATAGTAGGTCTGGTTCATGTTCTTAGACCACAACCGACATCATTCGGTCTAAGGCCAATTTTGCATCTTTTGCAATGCTCGGTGGAACTTGAATGCGGTTAGGCATAGACTGACCTTTGTCGATGCAATCCATCACCCACGCTAAATGTTTGAGCGATATTCTGTTCATAGTGCCACAAGCACAAGAGTATGGATTGAGGCTAAAGATTTTTTTATCCGGATTATCTTTTGCTAGGCGATCGACCAAGTTTTTTTCAGTACCGATGGCCCAACTGGACCCAGCAGGTGCAGCTTGAATCGTTTTAATAATAAAATCGGTGGAGCCATTAAGGTCCGAAACGTCGACAATTTCCATCGAACACTCTGGATGGACTAAAATTTTTGTTTCAGGATTTGTTTCGCGAATCCGTTTAATTTGATGAACCGTAAAAAGGGCATGAACAGGACAATGACCAGCCCACAGCCATATTTTTGTCTTCTTTAAAACGTCTGCAGAATGACCACCCAAGTATTTCTTTGGGTCCCAGAGAAGCATATCTTTGTTGTGATCAAATCCCATTGCCTTACAAATATTGCGACCCAAATGTTGGTCCGGCAAAAAAAGTATGTGTTTACCGCGTTCAAGCGCCCATTTGACCACCGCTTTGGCGTTACTGGACGTACATATAATACCGCCGTTTCTACCAACAATTGCCTTAAGGGCGGCGGTAGAGTTGATGTAAGTGACTGGGACTATTCCTTCGAGTCCCTCGTGAGTGGCGTCATCCCAAGCAATCTGCAAATCTTTTGCATCAGCCATGTCTGCCATATCACACCCTGCAGCCATATCTGGAAGACAGACTTCGCATGCGCCGTCGGTCAACATATCAGCGGACTCTGCCATAAAGTGAACGCCACAAAAGATGATGTGTTTTGCGGCTTTTTGCTCTTTTGCAATCTTTGCAAGTTTAAGGCTATCGCCGGTGAAGTCTGAGTGAACTATCACTTCGTCTTTTTGATAGTGATGCCCCAAAATCACAATTTTCGATCCCCATTTTTTTTTGACGTTTTCGATCAATGCATGCGCTTGATCGTCAGTCAAAGATCGGATTTCGTCTGGGAGAATTGTGGGGGTGCTCATCGTTGCAATTCCTAATCTAAAAGTCTTTGCCCATCTGGGTCAAACATTAGCAGGATCTGATTGGGACGCAAGTTAATTTCTTGCCCCTAAAAGTACTTACAAATTAGGGAGATTCTTTAAGACCTGAGGATGCATTTTGAAAGTCTGCAAAAGACTACCAAGGTCTAGCTGTTCGACGTCATAAGGCCACTGGCGATGAGACCGAGACCATCTGCCAAACCATTTTTCAGCCAATGGATCTAGAAGCTTGTCAAATTTCGTAGATGCCTGTGTCGTCTCTTCCTTTAGGCCAGTGGCTTGGCCGTGTCCGACAAAAAAACCTGCAAGAAGCATAGCGGTCCGAATTGGAGTGGAGATCGAGTATGTAAACAGGTTGGTGTGTGCCTCCTCGTCTAAGGCAAAACATTTGGCACGAAGCCTCTTAAAGCACTCCAAAGTCCACATATCTTGATTGACCCCAGGTGAATAGGGGTCGAAAAAGATGAGATTTGGGTTGGACGCTGCATTAACAATCGTTTGATTGAAGTCTCCTTCAATCAAGGACCACTGAACTGTTTCGCATGGACTCATCCAAACGTGGTGATGCAATAGACTTTCTAGAGCGGCCTTGTAGTTTGTCAGATGAGGAAAACGATCAGCATGTATCAATGTAAATCGGAGGAGATCCAGGTTGTTTTCAAAACTTGTAAGTTTAAGTTTGCAGGTAGGAGATTGATCTTTGAGTTTCAATAAAGCATCGATTGCGGCAATTGCATTTGATGCAGATCCAAGCCCAACATCGTAAATGTGAAACTCTCGATCTTTAAAGCTCTTAAACTCTTCTCGAAGTTTAGGTTGATCAATATAGAGTGCGTTTGCCTCAACCCATGGACCGACAGGGTTGTGCATAATTTCACCGACGACTTTATTGCGAATCGAAAGTGCGCCAGCAGATGTCGTGACAATTTCAAAGTCATGTATACTCATAGGGGCGCTTTTAACCCATTTAATTTAGAAGTGCAAACACAAGTAAACTCCTAAATGGTGCTTAAGAGGAGAATTTGGTGGATTTTGGTAGTTACCTATTTGTCGGGGCTGTCTTTCTATACCCTTTGATACTTATGGCTCTGATGTTTGCATTTCATCTCATGCAAAAAAAGGATCAAAGTGATTTAGAGGAAATTAGGCGTTCCATCGCCTTTCCGCTTTCAGTGAAAGTGAATTCTCGCAAGTTAAAGTGGGCGGTATTTGGATTGCCATTGGCGTTAATTTTTTTAGCGCTGTTTCCGACAGCAATTTACTTCATTGATCCTTCAGCATTTAAAACTGTTGCCATTGGATATGTCTTTGTAGCCATACTTTTTGTAATTTTAAATGGAAATGGCCAATACACTTTGATTGAGTCCATTGACGTTGAAAACGGGACTATTCATTTCAACTATAAGAATCCTGCTAATGGCCAAAGCGACCAATGCTCGATACAGAGTCAAGACTGTAAAGAAATCTATATGTATCATAGGCGGAATTCGGGGCAGGTCTTAGAAATCAGCTTGCATGACAATTTTGTCTCGGCACATCGTAAAAAATTAAAAGATTCGCCCTTTAAGTTAAAGAATCATAATCTCATTCCTGTTCCTATTGTCATATTTTCTTCAGTCGAAAATTTTCAAACATTCAAGCTTATTGATATAATGTAGTGATTCGCTAAATGTGGCTTTAATTTTGAATTTTGAAATCTATCAATCTGATTTCATTGGTGTGGTTGGGGGATTTTGTTGTTTGCAAAAGGAGCTTTCATGAAATTTGTTTCTGCTTACTCAAAGTTATTCATTTTTCTTAGTATGTGTTCATCGTTTGTATCAATGAATTCTTGTAAAAAAAATGGCTCATCATCTACAAAAGCCATTGTGTCTAAAGACGGCAAAAATGCTATTGGACTATTGCCCATGCGGCATTTCTACGCGAACACTTTAAAACTGACTCCAGGTTCGGCTTACCAAGTGCAAGATGCGCTTCGATTAAAATATGCTGCCGTGCATTGCAAAGGCGATGGAGCTGCAAGAGTCTTTAACTCCTTAGAAGACATTTCTCGTTACACCGTGCTCCACCTTAAACATGATAAAGATCAAGTGATGATTTCTCAGGCATCAGTTACAGATGCTATGTCTGGTTTAGCGGCCGCGAATGACAAAGAGGGCCTTGATAGATTTATGGATGTGAAAGATAAATATTTTTCAATTGATAGCAATGGATATTACCGCATTGTCAAAGGTACGGAAAAGCCTTGTTCAATCCTCGGTGATCACGCATTGAGCGGCGGATCATTTGTGAAGTTAATGGCAGATGCAGATACTGATTTCGAATCAAAGCAGATTCTTTGGTTAGCTGCTAGAGGTCGATATACCAAAAATACGTCGCAGGCTTTTAGTCCAGCTTTTTATACCTTTCTTCGCGAAAATATTGGCGCCATTCCCCGAGCAGCTATCGGTCAATCAATTCCAAGATTTCAAGAAATCGATAAGGAGTTTAACCCTTGTGCTGTCGAGTCAAAGAACAATGGCATATTTTCCTGTGATAATGCTGGAAATTATGAGATTGCAGATGAGATTTTTAATGAAAAACTCGTCCGACTTCTAGAGATTGCTAAATCAGCGAATGAAAGTTACTTGAAGGCGCTGCAAACAGCCGGAGCGAGTGGAAAAGCTTCAAGCGCAGGTCTGCAGGTAGCTGTCACGATAAATTCTACTATCAGCGCATCTGGATTGGTCATCGAAGCTGATGGTGCACCTGCTGCTGGAAATGCGCCCGCACCTTCAAGCGAGGAAGCAAGCAAGATACATCCCGCAATTGCGACGATGTTTCCAAAACTAGCAACCATTCAAGAATATTTTGATGTGAATTTTGAGTTGAACCAAGGGCAAGTCTTAGACATGAGCAATCCTGTAAAGATACTTGTTGATAGCGCGTCAGTGACTCAGGAAAGGCGGCTTGGGCTAGCTGATGAGCAGGTTGGATTTGGATTAGACGGATCTGTAGGGACATCCACAAAGCCATCATCGGCGCCGTCAAAGACTTCGAGCACCACAAATCCCTCAGGCGCTAGTGCCAGTGCTGGTTCGTCTACAAAGCCGGCCTCCATGTCGATGTCCCAGACGATTCCACCAAAGGCAGCTCCGGTTCAGCAGACGCAGATTGTTCCAGCTACAGGGCTTAATGTTGGAAAAGTTAATGATGGCGGATTTTGGACTCGCGATGAAAAAAATCCAAATCGTTTCACGCATACCGATCCAAAAACTGGAGAGCGTAGAATTTCACAGGCAGTCAAGCAAGGTGATTCTTGGGTCTATCAAAATCATTCCGAAAGTAAAGACGGGGAAAAGATTTCAGGCAAAGATACTATTATGTTTCACAAAACTGATTTAGTTGATGGCGCAGGAAAAAATACGTTTGTCCAATATAAGCGAAAAGAAGGGGACGCAGGCACAGATGGCACTATTAATAAAGATCAATATGCAAAAGAAGATGGAAAAATTTATAGTCAAACCTCTGAAGATCAAAAAGGCGGTTGGTTGGATTTCAGTAGAAGTTCTGAAGAACAAAGGAGCAGACAACTTGCGGGAGCCACAAAGGAAGACAACGCATTTATCTTTAAACCAGAGAATGCTGACTCCTCTTTTACACCCATGTTATTAAAGAAGGAGACTGGGAAAAATAAAAAGGCAGATTTTTCCTGGATCATTCCGCCCGCATCAGAGCAACCAGAGCAGATGCAAAGTTCAAATCAGTCAACGTCGGCACAAACCGCCAGCAACAAATCCACGAGCACTTCAAAAACTAAGAAAAAGCCTGCATCTAATTCCCCAGAAGATTTTACGACTGACAAAGAGCACGATGGCAGTTCGATAAGTGGCGATATGAAGATGCCGGTGCTGACAGTAGAAGATTTAATCCCGCCTTCGAAACTTCAAAAAATGAAACTCAAGGAATCTGCAGATCAGGAGTCGGCTCAACTGAAGGAAACTAAAGGATCTATCGGTATTATGGGGACAGTTGGAGGTGCAATGACAGAAAGCGCTAAAAAAGTTCTGTTGTTTGCAAATGAATATCAAAAGAAACTGGATGCTGTATCTGAAGCTGCAAAAAGTTCAAAGGATCCAATAGAAGTTCAAAAGCTTGCAAAGGAAGCCGATGAGGCGAAATTGAAATTGAAAATTGTTGAGAGACAGGAAGTTGATCCTGCTAACACCAATAATAGTAGCGCTCCAAAAGTTCAGCCGATAAACGATTCAGGTGCAACAAAAGATCTAGTAAATGAGCTCAAAATTATACAGTCAAAGCAAGAAAAATTGATAGAAATTAGGGAAAAGCAAATTAAAGAAGGAAAAATAGATGAAAAGCCGATCTTATCACAACAGGCGGATATTCTTGCTAATGAGCTTCAGCAAGCGAAAATACAAAGACAGAGATTTGACGACCTAAATGGCCCTACTTATAAGCTTGATGGCGACAATAGAGTCGTTAGATTGAATCCTCAGCAAATAGCGCAGAAAAAAATGTTGCATGAAGAGGTCACTCGAAAAGAGCAGGCCATTGCCGCAATCCAGAGAAAGCTTAATGCTCTAAACGGGGAAACTGAACCATCGATTCCGCTTCCAAATTAGTGAATAGACTCTCAACATCATAGAAATTAGGAGACGAAATGAAATTAGTTCCACTGTGCATCGTGTCATTGAGTATTTGTTTAGCAAGCTGTCGTTCAACATCACCGAATCAAGCGCAAAGCGAACTCGCAACGTCAACAGCCAAAGGATACCGATTTAGCAGTATCACATTAAAGGCTGTTTCTGATGATAATCAGCCTATTGATGGCTTAGATTTAGAGTACGCTCTCTCCTCAAAACGCTTTCATTTCATTCCACCAAGAAGTGAGGGTCACAGAGTTTTGCCAGGATTTTTTGAAACTGTGGAAAAATCAGGGATCATCGCGACCACAGGTCGTGATGGCGAATTGTCGAAAGACCTTTCTGTGAATGGCAAATTCGACGTTACAAATATTCTTATTTTTGCTGTGCAAGGGCGAGTCAAGTGTCCAGCTGGGTCGCAAAAGCAAGAGGCTTTCTATGACCTTGGTACATTCAAAACAGTAAATCCAGGAACAACCGTTGGCTTCTCTTCCACAGAGTTCCCATCAAGTGGATGCAATCTTGAGATCAAGCATAGCGTACCAAATCCAGATCGGCTCAATTTGGTTTGCAAATCGTCCGAGACTTTAGCGCAGATAAAAAAGAATATGCAGACAGCGGTCAAAGAAGATTGCTCAGAATAGTTAGAATCTTAGATGTTTCGCTCCGCTCAACATGACGGGGACTTTCTGAATTGTACCTCGTCATTCTGAGCAAAAAGCTCGTCATTCTGAGCAAAGCGAAGAATCTTAGATGTTTCGCTCTGCTCAACATGACGGGGACTTTCTGAATTGTACCTCGTCATTCTGCGCAAAAAGCTCGTCATTCTGAGCGAAGCGAAGAATCTTAGATGTTTCGCT